>JAUIIM010000005.1 GCA_030431785.1 Acidimicrobiia bacterium
TGGTCGGGACGTCGGTCGGGTAGTCGCCGGTGAGGCACGCTGTGCAGAATGGATCTGCGGTAGCCCCGGTCGCCGAGATCAGGTTGTCGAGATCGAGGTACACGATCGAGTCGACGCCGAGATGGTTCGCCACTTCTTCCACACTGCGACCGGCGGCCAGCAAGGTCGATTGGTCGCCGGTGTCCATTCCGTAGAAGCACGGCCATCGATAAGGGGGTGATGAGATACGTAGGTGGACCTCGCGAGCGCCCGCCTCCCGAAGCATGGTCACGAGCTGCTTCGTGGTCGACCCTCGAACGATCGAGTCGTCCACGAGCACGACCCGTTGTCCTTCGATGACGCCGGGCATCGCGTTGAGCTTCATGCGTACCCCGCGTTCACGCATCGATTGGGCGGGTTGGATGAACGTCCGTCCGACGTATCGGTTCTTGACGAGCCCGTCGACATAGGGGATGCCCGAAACCGCGGCGAATCCCTGCGCTGCGGGAATCCCCGATTCGGGCACCGGTACCGTGATGTCTGCCTCCACGGGCGCCTGGGATGCGAGAAGGCGCCCCATGCGTTGGCGCGTCGTATGGATGGTCTGCCCGAGGAGTGTCGAATCCGGCCGCGCGAAGTAGACGAACTCGAAGATGCAGAGTTTCGAGGCAGCCTCGGCGAATGGGAAGGTCGAACGCACGCCGTCGTCGTCGACGACCACCATCTCTCCAGCGGCGATCTGACGCACGAACTCGGCACCGAGGATGTCGAGGGCGGCGGTTTCGGATGCGATGATCCATGATTCGTCGAGCCTTCCGAGGCACAGCGGTCGGAACCCGTGTGGGTCCCTGACGCCTACGAGAGTGGAGCGGTCCATCACGGTCAATGAGAACGCACCCTCGAACGTCGGCAGGACCTCAGCGAGCGCCTCGTCGAGGCGCAACCCGCGTTCGGACATCGCCGCTGCGATGGTGTCGGTCATCAACTCCGAGTCTGTGGTCGCACGATCGGCGTTTGCCGTCTTTGCGAGGTCGGCAGTGTTCGTCAGGTTTCCGTTGTGCGCCAGGGCGATGCCGTTCGAGCCGAGATGCCGGAACACCGGTTGCGAGTTCTCCCAGCTGTTCGAACCGGTCGTTGAGTATCGGGTGTGCCCGATCGCCAGTGAACCTGGTAGTCCGGCGAGGGTGGACTCGTCGAACACCTGCGCAACGAGCCCGAGGTCCTTGTAGATCGTGAGGTTCTCTCCGTCGCTCACCGAGATACCTGCACTCTCCTGCCCTCGGTGTTGGAGAGCGAAGAGACCGAAGTAGGTGAGGCGTGCCGCGTCGATGTCGTGGCCGTACACCCCGAAGACCCCACAGGCTTCGCCCGGTCGGTCGAACGTTGGCGTCGGGAGCGGCTCGTCGATCACGAGTGCGAGTGTACCGCGCTCGTGCACCGCGTCATATGACGATGAACGAAACCGCGACGATGACGGCGATCAAGGCGAGACCGAGCACGGTGCGGATGGTCCTGGCGTTGGGGCGTCCGACCGCAAACGCCGACCACGCTGCAGCAAGCACTACGCCACCAGTGAACCCGCCGGCATGTCCGAGCCAATCGATTCCGGGGACGAGGAACGGGAGTGCCATGTTGATCAGCATCAACACCGCGAGTTGGTTGAACATGGCACGTCCACCGGGTGAGTGCCGCATCCGCCAGGCGACGAACATCCAGGCACCGAACAGCCCGAAGATCGCACCCGAGGCTCCGACTGCCCAGCCCCCATCGCCGCCGAACGCCATCGAGGCGAGTCCGCCGGCGGCCGCCGAGGCCGCGTACATCGTTGCGAACGCAGCGCTGCCGACCTGTTGTTCCAGCCTTGGCCCGAACAGCCACAGGGCATACATGTTGAACAGGATGTGCATCAATCCGCCATGGACGAGAGCGACTGTGAAGATCCGATAGACATCCGGTGTCACGATCTCGCCCCCGATGATCGCCCCGGGTGGGCGGACGAGGGAGAGTGTCTGGTACATCGTGCGTTCGAGTTCCGGGGACAGATAGCCAACAGCGAAGATCGCCGATGTCACGGCGATGATCCCGATGGAGACCGGTGCGGTCGCAAACGAGGGTCGGGCGAAGCTGGCGCGTGCCTGGACTACACGAGCACGTCCGTCGATTCGCGCACAGTCGGGACACTTCTGGCCGACTGCGGCATCGTGGGAGCATTCCACACAGATCGGTTTCTCGCACGTCGTGCATGACAAACCCGTGATCCTGTCGGGATGGCGGTAGCAGACGGGCGTCGTGGTGGAGTCGGACATGGCTCGTAACGGTAGCGAGGTCCCGAAGTTCGCTCGGAGACCGAACGAGGAGCAAGGTGAAGGTAGAAGGACGATTGTCGGATTGTCGGAACGAGGAGTCAGAAAGCAAGGAGCCAGGCGCGAGGAGCCCCATTAACAAATGCTCAACAGGCGGTGGGGGCGTCCCGGTATTCGGATCGGCCCGTACGCTTCTTCTATGTCCCGTCGGATCGTGAAGCTCGTGGCTGTGCTGACCATGACCGCCGCTGCGTGTACGACCGGATCGACGACTTCAACCACCACAGCGGCTCCGTCGTCCCCCGACACCTCCGTGGTCGCCGTCGACGGGATCGCGATCCGTCCCGCCGAGAGCGCGGCTCTCCGGAACCAGGTCGGATACCAGTTCCCGCCGGCGCCGGGTCATCCGACCGGACCGCCCTCGGACGCCCTCGTCGAGCATCTTGACACCCTGTTCGGCGGGCTGGCCGCCGGACTCGGTGTCGACTTCGAATCGATCGTTGGTATCGAGCAGGCCGGCGACGCCCGGGCAGCTTGGCCCCTGTCGGATCTTCTTCGGGTGCTTGGCCCGAGCCGCGAGCGGAACCGGGCGATCGAAGCGGTGGCGTCTCTGACCGGTGCCAATCTCTACGAGGATCCCGTGACGAGCCGCAGCCTCACACAGTCGATGGTCGACCACTTGATCGCGTGGAATATTCCCGCTCTCGACGGATACGAGAGGTGGAAGCAACAGCTCCTGCTCCTCATCGAACCCCGGTGGCGGGACCTCTTCGCCGACCCGGAGGCCGCGATCGACTGGCGTTACCTCAACTGGGGAGGTGTGTTGATCGACGACCGTCCGCTCGGCACTCCGGTCGGGTGCTCTCTGGGATGCATCCCTGCACTCGACGACCCTGAGGTCACCGACGCAGCAGGGGGAGACTGGTACGACGACGACGGCATCGTGTTTGGTGTGACGGTCGCAGGCGAATCGCGCGCGTATCCGAAGCACATCATGGAGATCCACGAGATGGTCAACGACACGCTCGGGGGTCGGCGTCTTGGGATCCCATATTGCACCCTCTGCGGGAGTGCTCAGGCCTACCTGACCGACTCGGTGCCCGAAGACGTCGAGGTGCCTGTGTTGCGAACGTCGGGGCTCCTCTCTCGGTCGAACAAGGTCATGTACGACTTGAACAGCAAGTCCGTGTTCGACACGTTCACGGGAACGGCGGTCGCCGGACCTCTACGAGAGCAGGACGTGACACTTGAGCAGGTCTCCGTGGTCACCTCTACCTGGCGTGAGTGGAAGGCTGCCCATCCCGACACGACCATCGTCGCCGAGGATGGTGGCATCGGACGGGTCTACGACCTGGATCCGCTTGGGGGCCGGGATGACAACGGCCCGATCTTCCCCGTGGGAGACGTCGATCAGAGGCTCGCAACCCAAACCCGGGTGTTCGGTGTGTTCGCGGACGATGGAACCCCGATCGCCTTTCCGGTGGTCGAAGCGCGGGGGACGATCGATGCCGGTGGCAGTGTTGCTCTGATGGGGATCGAACTGATTCCCGACGGTTCGGGTGTTCGGGCCAGGAGCACGGACGGCGACCCCGTCGTCGGCCATGAGTCCTTCTGGTTCGCCTGGAGTCAGTTCCACCCGGACACGATCGTCTGGGCACCGAGGTCAGATTCCTGATCGCAGAGGCGGACGGGCGATTACCAGTCGTGAGTCAGTTGCCGATCGATGAGCCAACTAGAACACCCAGCGGGTGGCGCTTGAGCCGAAGCGTTCGGGTGATTCGATCAGCCCGAACGCCTTGACCGGGGTCACCTCGAAGAACGCCCCTTGCAGCATGAAGGAGGCGAGTTCGGTGCGTTTGCCCGGGTCGTCCTCGTAGCGGGCAGCCCAAGCATCGGCGACGTCCTGCCGGCCTTCGACCTGTGCCGCGGTCCCTTCGATCGAAACGACGTTGACGGTGTCCTCGCCCGTGACCACGACGTTCGGGTTCTGCTCGATGTTGCGGACCTTCAGCGCCGACGGTGCGGTGGAGAACCAGAACCGGTCGTCGAACCAGACCCCCCACACAGGCGTTGCGTGTGGCCGACCGTCTGGATCGACTGTCACGACCCAGTAGTTCTTGGAGGCATGGAGCTGTTCCTCCGCCCACGACCACGGAAGTGCACCGTCGAGTTCGTCGGGTACACCGTACTCGGCCATCGCGGGTCGCTGGATCTCAGGCATGGCACGAGACTACCGAACGGGACAGGGGACGTGGTAGAGGACCGAAGTGTGTCCGGATCATCGGATAGTCGGATTGTCGGATTGTCGGCCAGCAGCCGGGAGCCAGTAGCCAGTAGCTTGCGCCTACACGCCTACACGCCTACACGCCCCCCGGGCCTGCTGGAAGGCGAAGGCGGCTCGCAGGACGTCGACGTCGGCGTGGTGGCGGCCGACGATCTGGAGACCGACGGGAAGACCGTCGGGGGTGAAGCCTGCCGGGACCGAGATGGCGGGCAGCTCGCACTCGGAGATGTAGTAGCACGTGGCGAACCAGCTGGTGTAGTTCTCCATCGCGACGCCATTGATTTCGGTCGGGTACTCCTGGTCGATCGGGAACGGCAGCACCGCGGAGGTCGGGATCGCAAGGAAACGATGCTCGTCGAGAAAGGCCATGACACGCTGGCGCAGCCGCGTCTTTGCATTCGCCGCCTTTCCGATGTCGGCTGCAGTCAGCGTGAGGCCATACTCGGTGTTCCAGCGGATGGTGTCCTTGTAGTGCTCCGGATGACGGTCGATGACGTCGCCGAACTCCTTGGCGTAGTAGTACCCACGGAACACTTTGAAGGCTTCCTCGGCACCACGGAAGTCCGGAGACGCATCGCGAACATCGAAGCCGATGGACCGGAGAACGTCCCTTGCCGGTTGCAGTGCCTCCGTCACGGTAGGTTCGATGGGCAGGCCACCGAGGTCATCCGACCACGCGATCGGTACGCCCGTCCAGTCCGCTGCGAGAGGTGTCGCAAACACGCTTTCGGATTCTTCGATCGAGATCGGGATGCGCTCATCGGGGCCAGCGCAGGCGGCCATGAAAAGGGCGACGTCCTCGACCGACCGTGCCATGGGGCCGTGTACCGAATGCGTCCACCAGGCGTCCCTGCTGGGCCACGTCGGGATGCGTCCCGGGGAGGGGCGGAACCCCACCGTGCTCGTGAACGACGCCGGATTGCGAAGGGAGGCTCCGTAGTCCGATCCATCGGCGAGGGCGACCATTCCCGTCGCCACCGCAACGGCAGCTCCGCCGCTCGATCCTCCGGGGGTCAGGTTCCGATCCCACGGGTTCCGAGTGACCCCGAACACTTCGTTGAACGTCTGGGACCCCGCTCCGTGCTGCGGAGTATTCGTCTTTCCAACGGTGACCGCACCTGCCTGCTGCATCCGCTCGACGATGAGGGTGTTCCTCGTCGGGACATGGTCTGCGTACACCGGCGACCCGAACGTGGTGCGGATTCCTTTGGTCTCGTGGAGATCTTTGTGTGCAACGGGTAGCCCAGTGAGGAGTGGGATGTCGCCGCCGCGAGCGAGCCGTTCATCGGCAGCCTGCGCCATCTCATGCGCGACTTCAGGTACGAGCGTGACGATCGCGTTGAGGTCGTCGTTCACCTCGTCGATTCGCGCAAGATGCAGATCGAGCAGTTCCACTGCAGAGATCTCACGCCGCCGGAGCATGGCCGCCTGGTCGACAGCTCTTAGGTCAACGATGTCCGTCATGCGGCGAGTGTATGAATCACTCGACGACGTCGTACTCGATCTCGTACCACTCGGGCCACGATGCGCTCTCCAGTGTCGTTACTCGGAACGCCGACATGGTCATCGGGGTGGACGGTCGCCATGTGAGGACGTCGCCGGTGGCGGTGAACGAACGGAACTCGTGCATCAACACCCACTCGCCGTCGACGAGCCCCTCGATCTGATGGGCGGTGTCACTCGGAGGGTTCTGGAAGACGACGAGGCGGATTTCCGACAGGGTGGTCGGCCCTTCGAAGTCGAGTTGGATCCAACCGGGCGCCTCCTCGCCGGACGACCAGAACGACTCGCCGGTCGCAACACGGTCGAAGGCGAGTTCCGGTCCGTGCGCGTCGCGACTGGCTGAGGCGCTCGCACCCGATTCTTCGGTCCCGGACCCCGCGCACAGAATCGGTGCATCCGGTGCACAGAACACAGGCTCGCCGTCGATGATCGTCGCCGCGACGCTGATGCCGAGCAGATGTTGGTGTGGGGTGGTCAGGGGGTTGGCCGACAGCACGATCAGGTCCGCTCGTTTCCCGACCGTCAACGAACCGATCTCATCCTCCAAGCCGACCGCGTAGGCGGCGTTGATCGTCATCATCTGCATCGCCTGGTCGATCGTGACAGCCCCGGTCTCCATCCACGGTTCAGGTGTGCACGCAACCCCGTCGTCTCCCAATCTGTTGCGCGTCACCAAGCTGTAAAGGTCCGGTATGGCTCCATCGGGCGGCCATGCCGGGTCGTCGCTGTGCCAGGCAACGATGGTCCCGGGTGCCTCGTTCCAGACCGTGTTGGGGCGCTCGCCATACTGTTTGAAGAAGTCCGTCCATTCGAGGTCGTAGCAGGCTGGTGACCCGCCGAACACGACGGGAACCACCCCGATGTCGGAGTATCGCCGTGCGCTTTCCGGGTTGAGGAACGTGTTGTGGTCGATCCGGTGGCGCAGGTCTGACGTCGATTCCTCTAGAGCGATCTCATACGCGTCCAAGACCCGATCGATTGCAAGATCCCCCTGCGCATGGATGACCATCTGCAGAGACAGCGCATCGACCTCGGCGATCAACGCAGCAAGATCGGCCGTCTCCTGGAACGGAGGACCAATCGTCGCCTCGGGTGCCCAGGGTTGGCTTGCTGCGACGGCCCCGCATACGAAACTGCCGTCACCGAATACCTTGACCCCTTTCAGTTCGAGGCGATCGCTGATCGATCCCGGTTCCAGAGCCTTCCACCAATCGCCGTAGGGTGCCCCGCACGGATCGGTGATGGTCACATACATCAGAAGGCGGACCTTGAGTTCGTCTGCTTCGGCGAGAGCTACGAACTCCCCGTACAGCTGTGGCTCGACTGAGGCGTCGCCGAGCGTCGTAATCCCTTGGGAGAGGACGCTCTGCTGGGCCCCGTCGAACGGTCCGGCATCAGACAGCGCATGGGAGTGCGGATCCACGAACCCCGGAGCGAGTGTCCGGCCGTCGAGGTCGATGACCTGCGTGGCGTCCCCGATGTACGCCTCCACCTCTGATCGGGGTCCGACGGCGATGATCCTTTCGCCTTTCACGGCGAGCGCTTCGGCTATGCCAACGGAAGGATCCATCGTCACGACCTCGCCACCGACGTAGACGGCGTCGGCGATGTCGCCAACAGGAGCTGCGGTGGTGGTCGTCGATGGGCCGGAGGTGCTCGATGTCGTGGTGTCGACGACCGACGTCGACGTCTCCGGCACCGAGGTCGTCCCCTCCGTGCTGGGGCTGCAGGCGGGAAGGAGAACTGCGGTGGCGAGCAGCGCTCCGATCCGGAGAGAGATCTTGCGTGTCATCGATCGCCGACGCTAGTTCATCCGTCGAGGAAGAGCAGAACTCCAGATGTGCGCTGCATCTGCAAGGGGGAGTGAGCCAAGGTCGCCGAAGTCGAGGTCAGCACCACCGACGGTTCCAATTCGGCGGCAGTTGACCGGGGTGATCGGTTCGTGGTGACTCACGACGATGGCGCGCAGTGGTGTCTCGTCGAACAACTCGTCGGCCGAGATGTCGTCGAGTATGACACCGATGCTGGACTTGATCGCGATCTCGGCCAGCGCCACCGCCAGGCCCCCTGTCGAAATGTCGTGCACCACCGGTGTCCCGCTGGAAGCCAGGTCCGCCACGGAGGTGATCACTCGTCGCGCCGTGTCGCCGTCGACATCAGCGGGGCGACCCCGGAGGGAGCCATTGAGGATCCGGTCGAACGCCGAACCCGCCAGGTCACCCTCGGCTTCGGAACCGATCACCCAGATGCCCATGTCGTGCTCGGCTGCATCGAGTCTCGGCGGTTTCGTCGGGATGTCCTCCGTGAACCCGAGAACGCCTACCACCGGTGCCGGATAGATGTCGACGCCATCGGTCTGGTTGTAGAACGAAACGTTGCCACCGACCACCGGCAGGTCGAGTTCTTCACACGCCCACGCCATCCCATCGACGGCCTCGATGAACTGCCACATGACCTCGGGGTTCTCCGGGTTGCCAAAGTTCAGGTTGTCGACGACCGCATACGGTCGCGTCCCCGTCACGGCGACGTTCATCGCGCCTTCGAACACGATTCTCGCCCCACCACGCCGTGGGTCGAGGTAGGTACGGAATGCATCGCCATCGGTAGCGACGGCGAGTCCTTTCGTCGTCCCCTTGATCCGCATCAACGATCCGTCGTGCCCGGGTTCGACCACCGTGTTGAGGAACAGCATGTGGTCGTACTGCGACGAGATCCACGAGCGATCGCCGATCGCGGGATCGTCCAGGAGTGTCCGTAGAGCGTCGACCACATCGACCTCATCGGGGATACTCGGCTCATCAGCCCAGACTTCGTCGAGATAGGAAGGACGTTCCGCCGGTCGGTCGTAGATCGGGGCATCGTCGGCCAGGGACGCTGCGGGCACCTCGGCGACGAGCTCCCCGTCGGAGAACACTCGCAACTCGGGACCTTGCGTCACCTCGCCGATGGTCCTGGCGTCGATCTCCCATTTCGATGCGAGGTCGAGGACCGCCTGTTCGTTCTCAGGTGCCACGATCGCGAGCATCCGCTCCTGCGACTCGGACATGAGGATCTCACCGGGAGTCATGCCTTGTTCGCGAACATGGACGTTGTCCAAGTCGACGTCCATCCCCATCCCGCCGTTCCCGGCCGTCTCGGAGGTCGCACAGGAGATACCGGCCGCACCGAGATCCTGGATCGCAACGACCAAACCCTCGTCGTACAGCTCGAGGCAGGCCTCGATGAGCTTCTTCTCCTCGAACGGGTCACCGACTTGGACGTTCGGTCGCTTGCCCTCGTCGCCCTCTTCGAACGACGCAGAGGCGAGGATGGAGGCTCCACCGATACCGTCGCGTCCGGTGGCGTTCCCGAGCAGGATCGCCTTGTTCCCTTCGCCCGAGGCGGCGGACAGAACGAGCTGTTCCTGCTTGAGGAGACCGAGTGCCATGACGTTGACGAGCGGGTTCTTCGAAAACCGATCGGCGAACTCGACTTCTCCGCCCAGTGTCGGGACACCGACGGCGTTGCCGTAGCCAGCGATACCGGAGACCACCCCCTCCAGCAGGTAGCGATTGTGTGGGTCGTCGAGGGGGCCGAACCGCAAGGGGTCCCAGACTGCGACCGGTCGAGCCCCCATGGTGAACACGTCCCTGAGGATCCCCCCGACACCGGTCGCGGCGCCTTGATATGGCTCGACGAACGACGGATGGTTGTGACTCTCGATCCTGAGCGCTGCCAACCACCCGTCGCCGAGATCCACAACCCCGGCGTTCTCGCCCGGGCCGACGACGACCCATGGTTGGTCGGAGCCGAAACGGCCGAGGTGCTTGCGTGACGACTTGTAGGAACAATGCTCCGACCACATGACGGAATACATCGCGAGTTCTGCCGGCCGGGGTTCGCGCCCGAGGATCTCACAGACGGAGTCATACTCCTCGTCCGTCATCCCGAGCTGGATGTGTGCCGGGGTTGCCTCGGTGGTCATGCAGAAAGTGGGG
Organism: Acidimicrobiia bacterium; assembly: GCA_030431785.1. Classification (GTDB taxonomy): domain Bacteria; phylum Actinomycetota; class Acidimicrobiia; order Spongiisociales; family UBA5794; genus UBA5794. Next base: position 10,047 of record JAUIIM010000005.1, read on the forward strand.
CAGTGACCGACGCTGCGAATGACTCGATCATCACCATGCCGTCGGAAGATCCGAGGATCGACTCGGCAGCTCGTTCAGGGTGCGGCATGATCGCTGCCACGTTGCGCCGCTCGTTCGTGATGGCGGCGATTGCGTTCGTCGAGCCGTTCGGGTTGCCCTGCTTGTCGATCGAGCCGTCCGGATTGCTGTACCGAGCGACCACGAGGTCGGCGTTCTCGACATCGTCGATGGCTTCTGCGATGTAGTTGCCTTCGTAGGAGTTGAGCGGGATACGGAGGACCTGGCCTACCTCGGCACGATTCGTGAGGATGCTGTCCGTCGACTCGACCCGGACATGGATGTGTCTGCAGATGAACTTGAGGTCCCGGTTGGCCACCAGCGCACCGGGAAGCAGACCCGCTTCGCACAGGATCTGGAATCCGTTGCAGATGCCGAGGATCGGTGCGCCGAGCGCTGCGAGACGATCGATCTCGCTCATCACCGGGCTGAACCGTGCGATCGCTCCGGTACGCAGGTAGTCGCCGTGGGCGAACCCTCCAGGCAGGACGACGCCATCGGCTCCGGACAGATCCGTCTCTGTGTGCCATACGAGCTCGGTCTCGACGCCGATGAGGTCCAGCGCATGGACGATGTCGTGCTCGCAGTTCGTGCCGGGGAACACGACGACGGCGACGCTCATGATTCTGACTCCACGGTGTAGGTCTCCATCACGGGGTTTGCGAGGAGCTTCTCACACATCTCGTCGACCGAAGACCTGGCGGTGGCCTCGTCGGATGCGTGGATGGTGACCGACACGATCCGACCGAACGACACGTGTTCGACGTCCTCGAAGCCGAGGTCGATCAACGCTTTGCGTGTCGTCGCCCCCTCGGGATCGGAGAGTCCTGGCTTTCGTTCGATCGTGATACGAAACCGGTGGGTCACGAGGCACCGACCTCGTCGAGGTAATCGGTAAAGGCACGTTCGGTGAGCCGTTCGTAGGCTTCGATGTATCGGTCGGACGTCGCTTGGACGACGTCGTCGGGCATCGCCGGTGCCGGTGGGGTCTTGTCCCATCCGTCCTGTGTCTCGAGCCAGTCGCGCACTGGTTGCTTGTCGAACGATGGCATCGTCGCACCCGGTCCCCAGGCATCGGCTGGCCAGTAGCGGGACGAGTCGGGGGTCAAGACTTCGTCGATCAGGATGATCTCACCGTCGACCATCCCGAATTCGAATTTGGTGTCGGCGAGGATGATGCCCTTCTGCGCCGCGTAGTCGGCCCCACGGTTGTAGATGTCGAGGGACCGCTGTTTCAGTTCCTCGTAGAGATCGTTCCCGACGAACTCGCGCGCCTCTGCTTCGGTGAGGTTCTCGTCATGGCCGCTCTCGGCTTTCGTCGCAGGGGTGAAGATCGGTTCCGCCAGCTTGCTCGCCATGTCGAGCCCGTCCGGGAGGTGCTCCGTCGTCGGACCGCCACCGGAGGAGTACTCCTTCCACGACGATCCGTACAGGTAGCCGCGGATGACACACTCCATCGGGATGACTTCGGCAGCACGGACGTACATGGAGCGGCCCGCGTACTTCTCCTGCTGGTCCGGCGTGAGGAAGTCCATCTCGCGGGTGTCGGCCGAGACGAGGTGGTGTGGTGTATCGAGGAGATCGAACCAGTGGAGGGAGACTCCGGTGAGGACCTGCCCCTTGTGCGGGATATCCTCGCCGAGCACGACGTCGAATGCCGAGATCCGATCCGATGCGACGATCAAGAGATGATCGTCGTCCACGCGGAAGATCTCTCTGACCTTCCCCGAACCGATGTGCTCCAACGCCGCCACGAGTGCGATGGTACTCCCTCCGGGAGATCTCCCAACCCTCGGTTGGGGATTCAAGATCCCAGATCTCAGACCTCAAATCCCTCTCCCGGCTCTGCGATACCCTCATCGGTATGGATCAGACGACGCACCCGTGGGGAGATGCGGCGACGCCGTTCGAGGCTCTCGGTGGGGAGCCGGTGATTCGGTCGATCGTCGAGGACTTCTACGACCTCATCGATGCGGAGGCGCCGGTACTTCGGGCGATGCTGCCCAAGGACGATTCCACCTCACGTCGCAAGCTCGGGGACTATCTGGTGGAGTGGACCGGTGGACCAGCGCTGTACACACCGGTTCGTGGTCATCCACGTATGCGCATGCGCCACATGCCCTTCGTCATCGCACAGTCGGATGCACAGGAGTGGCTCGACTGTATGAGGCGGGCTCTCGACATGAACGATGTGGAGGGTGATGTGCGGGCATTCCTCGACCAACGCATCGAGCAACTTGCGTGGCACATGGTGAACGCCGACGACGACGATCCGAAGACGGCGGAGCGACGTCGCCTGACGCTGAATCCCGGCTCCTGATCACGACACGTGTGGTGTCCAGTAGCGGGATGTCGAATCCCGCACTCGGCGATCGTCAGTAGGGTGAGTGCGGGGATTCCGCACCGGATCACAAGGAGCGAGCGATGAACCAGTACATGCTTTCCGTGCACGCCGGCGGAGAAGACGCACAACCCACGTCCCAGCCGACACCTGACGAGATGCAGGCGTACATGCAGCAGATCGCCGACCTCGAACAAGAGATGGACGATGCCGGGGTCTTCGTCTTCGGTGGGGCTCTAAAGGGACCCGAGTCGTCAGCCGTCGCCCGTGGAGACTCGGCGAGGGTGGTCGACGGACCATTCATCGAGACGAAGGAACACCTCGCCGGGTTCTACCTCATCAACGCTCCGGATGTCGGTGCAGCCCATGAGTGGGCCACCCGGGTTTCGAGTGTGGTCGGGAAACCGATCGAGGTCCGCCCGTTTGCAGCGACGGGTCGAGTCCAGGTCGGGTAGCGCGTCCCATGAAATCGACTGAGATCACGATCGAGACTGGGCACCGGTCCGTGGTTGCGGACATCACCGACGAGGTGCGGTCGTTCTGTTCCGGTGAAGGCGATGGGTTGGTCTCCGTGTTCGTTCCGCATGCGACGGCGGGAATCGCGATCTTCGAGACCGGAGCGGGATCCGACGTCGACGTCCTCAACGCGATCGACGACCTGTTGCCTCGTGACGGCGACCGTTGGCGTCACGAGCACGGGACCCCCGGTCATGGCCGCGATCATGTGTTGCCGGCTTTCGTCGCCCCGTCGATCACCATTCCCGTCATCGATGGTCAGCCGCAACTCGGCACCTGGCAATCGGTGGTGCTCATCGACACCAATGTCGACAATCAGTCCCGCCGCATCCGCCTGTCGTTCATCGCGGGCTGAGCAACGCAACCCAGAGCTAGGTTGGTGAATATTCACGGTTCTAGCTCTGGGTTGCAACCGAGGAGTCAGAGGTCGGTTTCCTTGAGGCGTTCGAAGACGATGTCGGCGTTGCGGAGGAACCGCTCGATCGTGAAGCACTCCGCCAGCACATCGTCATCGAGGGCGACATCGGGATCGACGCGGAGATGCTCGATCAACGTGCCGCCCTCGTCCCACGTCTTCATGGCGTTGCGCTGAACGAGGCGATACGCCTCGTCGCGGGTCATGCCGGTGTCGATCAGCGAAAGCAAGACTGCCTGTGAGTAGACCAGTCCGCGTGTTGATTCCAGGTTCTCCGCGAGTCGTCCGGTGTCGACGACGAGGTTGTCGATGATCCGTGTCAGGCGACGCAGGGCGTAGTGAAGCAGCCCGGTGGCGTCCGGGACGATGATGCGTTCGACGGACGAGTGCGAGATGTCCCGCTCGTGCCACAAGGCGACGTTCTCGAGGCCCGCAGATGCGTAGCCGCGGAGCACCCGTGCCACACCGGTCAGGTTCTCCGAGGCGATCGGGTTGCGCTTGTGGGGCATCGCAGACGAACCCTTCTGTCCCTTTCTGAATGCCTCGCGCGCTTCTCCCACCTCGGAGCGTTGGAGGTGTCTGATCTCGGTGGCAAACCGCTCGATCGTCGCCCCGATCCCCGCGATCACTGACAGGTAGTGCGCGTGGCGATCCCTCGGGATGACCTGTGTGCTCGCGGGTTCGATGCCGATTCCCAGATGTGAGCACACGTACTGCTCGATCGATGGGGGAGTATGGGCGTACGTCCCGACGGCGCCCGAGATCTTGCCGAACGAGACTCCGGCGACCGCATCGACCAGGCGTTCGTGGTCGCGATGCAGTTCGAACGCCCAGTTGGCCAGCTTCAGCCCGAACGATGTCGGTTCCGCCCAGATGCCGTGCGTGCGGCCCAGGGACGGTGTGTCTTTGAACTCGAACGAGCGTCGTTTCACGACGGTGAACAGGTCGCTCACCGCCGCGAGCAGCAGTTCGCCGGATTCCTTCAAGAGGACCCCTGATGCCGTGTCGAGGACATCCGAGGATGTCAGCCCGAAGTGGATCCATTCGCCTCCCGTCTCGACGGATTCGGCGAGTAGGTCGACGAACGCTGCGACGTCGTGGTTCGTGGTCTTCTCGCGTTCGAGCCATTCGTCCTCATCGACCTCGGGAGCCCGACGGGCCGCTTCGGCGGCGGCTTGTGGGGCGACACCTTCGGCCACCCACGCCTCGACCACGAGGGTTTCGACCTCCTTCCAGACGGCGAGCTTCCGCTCGTCCGACCAGACGGCCGACATCTCAGGGGTCGAGTAGCGCTCGATCATCCGGCGAGGCCAGCCCGGTAGTCAGCGAGCTTCGCTGCAACTCCCTCATCGGACACGGACACGATCGATGCGGCGAGGTAGGCAGCGTTTGCAGCCGAGTCGATGGCCACTGTGGCGACCGGAATGCCTGTCGGCATTTGCACCGTGGCGTACAACGCATCGAGCCCGCCGAGACCACCGGCCGCAATGGGGACGCCGATGATCGGAAGGGTCGAATGAGCCGCAGCTGCGCCGGCGAGGTGGGCCGCCTTCCCTGCGCCACAGATGATCACACCGAAACCGTTGTCCCGAGCGTTCGAGCAGAACGCGGCGACCTTGGCGGGTGTTCGATGCGCCGACATCACATGTACTTCGTGCTCGATTCCGAACTCCTCGAGGACGCTGGTGGCGGCCTCCATCTTCGGCATGTCCTTGTCAGATCCCATGAGAATGGCGACCTTCATTGTGACTCCTCTCTCTTGGCGATATCGGTTCGGTACTGACACCCGTCGAACGTCACGTTCCGCACGGTGTCGTAGGTCCGTTGTCGTGCTTGTTGGATTGTCGCACCCATCCCGACGATGTTCACAACCCGCCCACCGCTGGTGACGAGTTGGCCGGTTGCATCGATTCGTGTGCCTGCATGGAACACGAGGGACCCGTCGGGCTGTGCCAGGCCTTCGATTCGGTCGCCCTTACGGGGTGCGGACGGATACCCGTTGGCCGCCAGCACCACGTTTACGGTTGCCGTGTCGGTCCATTCGAGCTGGGTGTCGGCGAACCCCTCCTGAAGACCGGTCGCGATGGTTCCGAGCAGGTCGGAGGCGAGCCGCGGCATCAGGGCCTGTGTCTCGGGATCGCCGAGTCGGCAGTTGAATTCGACCACCCGTGGACCCGTGTCGGTCAGCATCAGCCCGACGTAGAGGAACCCTGTGTAGTCGATCCCACGTCGGGACAGCTCCGCAAGAGTCGGGATTGCGACCTCGGCGGTCGTCCACTCCACGACGTTCTGGGGCAGGTCCGGTACAGGGGAGTAGGACCCCATCCCGCCGGTGTTCGGTCCGTCGTCACCCTCGAGTAGCCGCTTGTAGTCGCGTGCCGGTTCGAACGGGACAGCCACACCGTCGGCGCATAGGAAGAACACGGAGAGCTCGTCGCCCTCCATGAACTCCTCGATTACGACCGATGCTCCTGCCTCCCCGAACCTCCCGCCCAGGCAATCCTCTGCCCAACCGATGGCGGCCCGCCGGCTCGATGTGACCAGTACCCCTTTGCCGGCAGCGAGACCGTCGGCCTTCACGACGTACGGTCCGGCATATGAATTGAGGTAGTCGACGGTCGCATCGAGATCGGTGAACGTCTCGGAGCCTGCAGTCGGCACGCCTGCGGCGTCCATCACTTCGTTCGCAAAGGACTTGGACGCCTCGAGTCGTGCACCATCTGCCCCGGGACCGAACACGTCGATCCCTGTTTCCCGTAACGCATCCGCTACCCCCGCCGCCAGTGGTGCTTCCGGTCCGATGATCACGAGATCGACAGACTCGCGTGTGGCAAAGCTGACGACAGCAGCGGGGTCGTTAGGGTCGGTGTCGGTCTCGATGCGTCCCAACTCGGCCAACCCGGGGTTGCCGGGGCACGAGATCAGCTCCGTGAGAAGCGGTGACTGGGAGATCTTCCAACCGATGGCGTGCTCACGCCCTCCACCGCCGAGGAGTAGTACCCGCATCCCTACCGGTGCAGCGTTGCCGAGCGAGCCGGTCCGACCGACACGGTGCTGATCGGGACTCCGGCGAGGCCCTCGATGTACTCGATGTATCGCTGTGCGTTGGCAGGGAGGTCGTCGAACGACTTCGCCTCCGTGATGTCGTCGCCCCACCCCGGAAGTTCTTCGTACTCGGGCGTGCATTCATACAGGACCCGCTGCTGTCGTGGCATCTCGGTGAACCGTTCGTCGCCGTAGCGGTATGCGGTCGCGACCTTGATCGTGTCGAAGTGGGACAGGACGTCGAGTTTCGTGAGGGCGATCTCCGTCATGCCATTGACTCGGACGGCGTATCGAAGGGCAACCGAATCAAGCCACCCACATCGACGCCGCCGCCCAGTGACGGTTCCGTACTCGCCACCGATCTCGATCAGTCGGTCACCGATCTCGTCGTTGAGCTCCGTCGGGAAGGGTCCGGTTCCGACCCTGGAGATGTATGCCTTCACGACACCCATGACACGGTCGATGTCCTTCGGGCCGATACCTGATCCGACCGGTGCTCCGCCCGCCGTCGGATTCGAACTCGTGACGAATGGGTAGGTCCCGTGGTCGATGTCGAGCAGCGTTCCTTGGGCACCTTCGAACAGGACGTTCTTCCCGTCGCGCACCGCCTCCCAGACGACGAGCGACGTGTCGGTGATGTGATCGGCGAGCTGTTCCGCGTAGTCCTCGTACTCCGTGAACACGGCGTCGACATCGACGGGCAGCTGGTTGTAGACCTTCATCAGCTGCTTGTTCTTGTCCTTCACCGCGACTTCGAGCTTCTTGCGGAAGATCTTCGGATCGAACAGGTCCTGCATACGGATCCCGAATCGGGAGTACTTGTCCATGTAGGCGGGACCGATCCCTCGCTTGGTGGTTCCGATCATGGAGTCGCCGAGGAAGCGCTCGATCACGGCGTCCAGTTTGCGGTGGTACGGCATGATCACATGGGCGTTCCCTGACACCAATACACGTGAGGGATCGATGCCACGTCGTCGCAACGTCGCCATTTCTTCGAGCAGTACCTTCGGGTCGACGACACACCCGTTGCCGATCACCGGCGTCACGGTGGGGTAGAGGACGCCGGACGGGATGAGGCTCAGTGCGAACTTGTCGTCGCCGACGACGATGGTGTGGCCAGCGTTGTTGCCGCCTTGATATCGGACGACGACGTCGGCGTGTTCCGACAGCAGGTCCGTGATCTTTCCTTTGCCTTCGTCGCCCCACTGGGCTCCGAGAATCACGGTCGCGGGCACAGGTTCCTCCCAAGCATGTCGGTACGAGGAGAGTCTAGAGACGATCTCCGATCTCCGATCTCCGATGCCCAGGGTTGTGAGAGTCGGAGATCGGACTGTCGGAGATCGGGTTCTGTCGAGGCATGCAAAGTGGAACCAAGCGCTAGGCTTCCGGCACCAACTAGCGTTCCCCCGTCAGCGATTTCGAACGGAGCGTCCGTGGACGACCAGATCGCCACCAGAAAAGCAACTCTCGATCCGGCTACCGCACCGGTGGTGCTTGCCGTCTCCGAGACGCCACCCACCCGGACCGAAGCGCTCCACATCCACACGACGGCGTCAAACGAGTTCTGGGATGTCACCGATGTCGTTCGGGCCGTTGCCAAGCGGTCGAAGGTCACACACGGTCAGGTGACCGTGTACACCCCGCACACGACGACCACGATCGTGATCAACGAATCGGAGACGGGGTTCCTCAACGACTTTCGACGCACGATCGGCTCGCTCGTTCCCGAGGACACCTACTACGAGCACGACGATCACTCGGTGCGCACCGAGAATCTCCAGGAAGACGAGTTCATCAACGGTCACGCCCATGTGCGTCAGCTGTTGACGGGACAGCCGTCGGTCACGGTACCGATCGTCGATGGTGAGGTCCTTCTCGGTCAGTGGCAGCGAGTGCTGTTCGCCGAACTCGACCAGGCCCGCGAACGCCGCCTCTTCGTACACGCGCAAGGATCCTGATCGCGGAGCGATCAGGATCCGACGATCCGATATCCGATGGTCCGACTGTCCGACGGCGGTCGGTCTACTTCCAAACGGCGTCCGGTCTTGGTATTGGTGCGCTATGCACAGGTATCGCAGTCTTCGCGTTTGGTCCCACTCAGTTGATCTTGCCCGTCATGTCTATCGGATTGCCGATGCAGCACCGAAGCGGGAGCAGTTCGCGGCAGCCGGTCAGATGAGGAGGGCGGCGCTGTCGATCCCGTCGAACATCGCCGAGGGTTCGTCACGACGTACTGCTACCGAATTTCGACGATTCATCGATATCGCGATGGGATCTGCGTACGAGCTCGATACCCAGTTGGAGGTGCTGTCCGGTTCTGACTGGCTGCCTTCGTCAACAGCGATCGAGCTTCAATCATCCTTGTCCGATATCCGTTCAATGCTCTATGGCTTGAAACGGTCCGCAGTTGATCAGACACAGTGATTGTTGCCGTTCCCGGACAGTCGGAGATCGGCTGATCGGAGATCGTTCTGATGTGAACAATCGGTTCGCGGGCCGCAATTGGTGGCATGGGATACGAAATGGGGCTAGCGTGAAGGGTGCCCCTTCCTATCCCGGAGGGGGACCGTGGCTCAACGCCACGGATAAGCAAGGAAATAAAGAGAGGAAACAGCATGCTGAAGAGACTTGCTGTGCTCTTTGCCGTACTCGCTCTCGTAGCTGCCGCTTGTGGCGGTTCGAGCGATGACACCACGACGACGACCGAAGGCGACTCCGGTCAGGAACCATCAGGGGAAACGCTTGCCGCCGTGCAAGACCGTGGAACCCTGGTTTGTGGTGTGTCAGGCAGTGCTGTCGGTTTCTCCGAAACCGACGCAGAGGGCAACACGACCGGGTTCGACGCAGACTTCTGCCGTGCAGTTGCTGCCGCCGTTCTCGGTGACGCTGAAGCTGTGGAGTTCCGCAACCTGACAGCCGCGGAGCGGTTCGAAGCGTTGAAGAACAATGAGATCGATGTTCTGTTCAGGAACACGACCTTTACGCAGAGCCGTGACACGGACATCGGTATGGACTTCGGTCCGACGACGTACTTCGACGGTCAGCAGCTCATGGGTAACCCTGAGACGCTTCCTGGTCTGACGCCCGCCAGTGGCTTTGAAGCCATCGACGGCGCTGTGGTCTGCACGAACGCAGGTACCACGACCGAGAAGAACATCACCGAGGGTGCCGAGGTCGCTGGCGTGACGATCACGCTCCAGACCGTCGAGACGTTCCCAGAGGCGATGGAAGCCTTCAAGTCCGGAACCTGTGACCTCGTCACGACCGATGGTTCTGGTCTGTACGGCAACCGCGCTGCTGAGATCAACGCTGGTACGGAAGGCGCCGAGAACTGGGTGATCTTCCCGGAGGCACCGATCTCCAAGGAGCCACTCGGCCCGGCGTACCGTCAGAACGACTCAACGTGGGCTGACATCATCAACTGGACCGTGTACGCAACGTTCATCGCAGATGAGCAGGGTGTTACCTCGGCCAACATCGATGACATGATGGATGCAACGCCTGAGCTTGCTCGCCTCTTCGGTGGCGAGGGCGAGTTGCAGACGGCCATGGGTCTGTCCTCGGACGCGTTCCTGAATGCCATCAAGGCAGTCGGGAACTACGGCGAGATCTACGAGCGGAACCTCACTGGTCCGCTGAACCTCGCACGTGAGGGCAGCTACAACATGCAGTGGCTCGACGGTGGTCTGATCTACGCACCGCCGGCTCGCTAGGAGCAGCCAAGCAAACACTGAGAGGGCGCCCTCCGGGGCGCCCTCTCTGCATTGGATCGTCGGTACGTCGGATTCTCGGATCTTCCGGCCCGAGAAGGGGCACGGTTTGACGGTCCCGTTTCCGTTCGTGGGCTATCGTGCGTGCAGCGACGAGAGGGAGCACCATGTCCGACGAACTCAAAGAGCTGCTGTTCACCTGGGAAGGTCGCGTCAACCGTGCAAAGTGGTGGGGGTTTGGCTTCGGCGCCTGGCTGACGATCTTCGTCTTGTACGGGGTGTCGTACCTTCTCGTGATATCGGACTTCGAGATCCTCGGATACATCGCATTCGGCATCACGTTCCTCGCATCCATCGGGCTCGCTGTTTCCGGTGTCATGGTGACCATCAAACGCTGGCACGACCGTGGCAAGCCGGGGTGGTGGATCTTCATCTACTTCGTGCCGGTGATCGGACCGATCTGGGCGCTCATCGAGCTCGGGTTCCTCCCCGGTGATGAGGTCGACAACGAGTGGGGCCCGAACCCCCTCGACCCAGCAGCAGCCAGGCGATAGATCGATCGAAGATCTCCGATCTCCGATCCTCGATCTCGGATCTCTGAATCTCGACATCCCTCCAGTCGAAGCGCAGCCCGAGGTCGGACCGTCGGGTTTCGGACCGTCGGAGAATCGGACTATCGGAGATCGGACAGTCGGCGGATCGATCTCGATCGATTCGCTTGCGGTGGCACGCTGAATCTCAATCCTGTAGGGTGCCGCCAGCGCAGTCGCTCCATCGGCTGCCGCTGTGGAGAGGCTTGAAGGCGTGACGGTACAGGTACGAGAGCAGACCAAGACACCGCTGTGGCGGAATGCCACGGTGCTCAAGTGGACTGCGCAGCTGGTCGTCTTGGCCAGCGTTCTCGGGCTGTTCGCCCTCCTCGCATCCGAAGCGCTGAAGAACTTCGAAGCCTCCGACATCTCCTTCGGATGGGATTGGCTGTCCGACCCGACCGGCGTCGCGATCAGAGAAGGCATCGACACAAGCCCTGACTCGGGTGCACGGGCGATGCTGGTGGGTATCGTCAACACGCTGCGTGTTGCAATCTCGGGGATCATCGTCGCGACGATCCTCGGCACCATCATCGGTGTGGGACGACTGTCCAGCAACTGGATCATCAACAAGCTCGCCACGATCTATATCGAGACGATCCGGAACATCCCACTGCTCGTCCAGATCTTCTTCTGGAACGCCCTCGCCATCGGACTCCCCAGTCTCACGAACGAGGACCTCGGCGAGTACTGGTTCAAAGCATCGAACAAGGGCTTCGCCATGGCGTGGGTGTTCCCCGATGGCGGCTTCTGGCCTTGGTTGACGTTCGTCCTTGTCGGGTTGGCCGTCGGCATGTTCGTTGCCAAGAAGCGACGCAAGTACCAAGAGGACACAGGGAACCCCGGGCACGGCGGTCGGTATCTGGCCGGAATCATCCTTGTCTTCGCCATCATCGGATGGTTCGCCGCTCCCTTGCTGAGCTTCCTCGATCCGGTGTTCACCGGCATCGGAGACCTGATCGAGTCGATCCCCGCGGTCGTGATCCCGATCATCATTGCGGTTGTCGCAATCGTTTCTGCGGGTCTGTGGATTCGCGGCTTCTTCGAATCCCGCCGAACTCCGGCCGGCTTCGGGAAGATGACCGACGACGACTGGTTCCGGGTGATCTTCGCCGGGCTCGCCGGTGTGGTCGTAGCGATCCTCGGGTTCGTCATCGGCGGGTTCGAGATAGAGACTGTGTCCGGCGAGGTCATGTCGATCGCCGAACTCATCCGACTCGGCATCAGCAACTTCTTCCAATGGCTCGGTGCATCGTTCGACACCGAGGGCTACCGGACGGTGGTCGAAGGTGTCCGCTCAGGCGGGCCATTGGTGTTCGAGAAGCCCGTCGTCGAGTTGGTCGGTGCTGGCATCCCGCAGTACGGCAAGACCGGCATGGTCATCACGATCCCGTTCTTCGCCATCTGGACCGGCGTCACGATCTATACGGCTGCGTTCATCGCAGAGATCGTGCGAGGCGGCATCTTGGCGGTCTCCAAGGGTCAGACGGAGGCTGCGATGGCCCTTGGTCTGCGCCGCAGCCGGTACCTCCGGTTCGTGATCCTTCCGCAGGCGTTCCGCATCATCCTGCCACCGCTCGGCAACCAGTACCTCAACCTGGCGAAGAACACCTCGCTCGGCTTGGCGGTCGCTTTCGCAGACATCGTCGCCGTCGGCAGCACGATCATCAACCAGACAGGGCAGTCCTTCCCTGTCGTCCTCGTGTGGATGGCGTTCTTCCTCACCGTCAGCCTCACCATCTCAGCGATCGTCAATTACTACAACCGCAAGATGATGTTGGTGGAGCGTTGATATGGCTGATGTAGTGCTCCCCGATCTCGAAGTAGCCCCCGAGCCGCCCCCATCGGGACCGTTCGTATGGCTGCGCGAGAACATGTTCTCGACGGTTGCGTCCGGCATCATGTCCGTTCTCGCGATCGCCCTCGTCATCGTCTCCGTCCGCGGCCTCCTCGATTTCATCTGGGCGGACGGTCGTCGCTGGGACGCTGTCACCTTCAACATGAAGCTGCTGATGGTGCAGGGATATCCGGCCGATCAGATGTGGCGATTCTGGGTCGCGATCGGTGCGGTCGTCGTGATGCTCGCCATCTCGCTCGTGATCTGGCGTATCGGATCGATGATGGAGCCCCGAGCGGTAGGGAAACTGTTGATGAACCTCGGGGGAGGAGCGCTGCTCGTCGCAATCCTTGGACCGTTCTCCTCGACCCCGACGATCGTCATCGCCGTCCTCGGTGTCGTGTTGATGGCAGCAGGCTATGCCCTTCGCAAATTCATCGGAGAGGCAGCTAAGAAGCCGGTGGTCCCTGTCCTCGGCCTGGTAGGGGTCGGACTCCTGCTGATCGTCGCCGTCATCCACACGATCAGTCTTCCGTTCCCGGCACGTGACCCAGATGGAACACAGATCATCGTCCAAGAGCCGATCGCCGGGACGACGACATGGCCGTGGACGATCATCATCCTGACCGGGATCGCGACCTATGTGATCTTCGCTCTCCTGCGACGCGTTTTGCCGATCGGAGCCCTGAAGACAGTCCTGACGACGCTCTGGGTGCTGAGCTTCCCCGTGATCTTCCTCGTGATCCTCAGAGATCCCGGCATCGACTGGATGGCTTCGTTCGGCTTCATGACGGAGGGCGACTCCGCTGCCCTGAGCATGAACTGGTTGATCATCACGGGGCTATTCGCGTTGGTCGGAGCGCTCATCCTCGGGTTCATCGTCCGTCCTTCGACGGGCGAACTCGGCAGGGTCATCGGTGGTGTCCTGCTGGTGCTCGCGCTGGTCTCGATGGCTATACCGATGGCCTTCATCTACCGGTTCCTCTTGTTCTTCCTGGCGCTCTTCGCCCTCGCCGCGCCCACATTCGGTGGCGGGGGAGGCAGCAATAGGAAGTTCATCGGCGCGTGGGTGGGTACCGCGTTCATCATCGGTCTCACGGTGGTCATCGTGGATACGGATTCACTGGTCGATGTCCCAGGTTCGTTCTTCCTCGGTGGGCTGTCGCTCACCATCCTGCTTGCGTTCACGTCGATCATCCTTTCGTTCCCGATCGGTGTGCTCCTGGCGCTCGGTCGCACATCGACGATGCCGCTGTTCCGTCTGATGTCGACGGTGTATATCGAGTTGGTCCGCGGCGTCCCGTTGATCACATGGCTGCTCGTCGGCTTCCTCATGTTGCCGGTGGCCCTGCCCGAGGGTGTCGAGATCGGTGGCGTGATGCGTGCCATCGGTGCGATGACCTTCTTCTCTGCTGCCTATCTTGCGGAGAATGTCCGTGGTGGGCTCCAGTCGATCCCGAACGGACAATACGAAGCGTCGAAGGCGATGGGGATGTCCACGCTGCAGATGACCGTATTCATCACGCTCCCGCAGGCGTTGCGTGCAGTGATCCCCGCCCTCGTCGGTCAGGTCATCGCCCTGTTCAAGGACACGTCACTCGTGACGATCGTCGGCCTGTTCGACTTCCTCCACCTCGCTCGAGCAGTCATCCCAGCCCAGTCGCAGCCCTTCAGCTTCCTCGGTTCGATCAAGGAAACCCTGATCTTCGCTGCGGTGGTCTATTGGATCTTCACATTCACGTTCTCACGGATCAGCTTGCGCCTCGAGAAGAAGCTCGGCGTCGGCGAGCGCTAGGGTCACACAAGGAGCCTTTATGGACAACGGACAAGCAGCAACTCGGACACTCGGCGACCCGATCGTGGAATGCGAGGGCGTCAAGAAGTGGTTCGGTGACTTCCAGGCGCTCAAAGGTGTGACGGCGACCGTCAAAGAACGGGAAGTGGTCGTCATCATCGGACCTTCGGGGTCCGGGAAATCGACGTGGATCCGGTGTATCAACCGTCTCGAAGCCCACCAAGAGGGGTCGATCATCGTCGACGGCACGGAGCTCACGAACGACATCAAGAACATCGAGAAGATCCGTTCCGAGGTCGGCATGGTGTTCCAGCAGTTCAACCTGTTCCCCCACCTGACGGTCCTCGACAACATCACGCTCGCTCCCCAGTGGGTGCGAAAGCAGCCGAAGGACGAAGCCGAGGAGTATGCCATGGAGCTCCTTGAGCGAGTCGGCATCCCGGACCAAGCGCTGAAGTACCCGGGTCAGCTCTCCGGTGGACAGCAGCAGCGGGTGGCGATCGCTCGGTCACTTGCTATGAAGCCGCGCATCATGCTGTTCGACGAGCCGACGTCCGCACTCGACCCTGAGATGATCAAGGAAGTGCTGGACGTGATGAAAGAACTCGCACTCGGTGGTATGACGATGATGGTCGTCACCCACGAGATGGGATTCGCCCGAGAGGTGGCAGATCGGGTCTTCTTCTTCGACTACGGAACGATCGTCGAAGAGGGAACACCTGAGCACTTCTTTACGAATCCTCAGCACGATCGCACCAAGCTGTTCCTCAGCCAGATCCTCTAGTCAGTCGCCATCTCAGCGAGCTCGGCACTGAGGAGTTCCAGGTACCGACGTTCGAGACGGTCGATGGCATTGCGGTACCCCGTCGGGTCCATGAACGTTGTCGGGTCGTAGGCCTGTCCTGCGGTGTACTTCGCGTCCCGGTCGTAGTGACTCGAGTGTGCGGCGACCCAGATGTCGGGCCGCATCGCCTTCTGTCTTTCGAACGTAAGCTCAAAGTCTGCTTTCACGCGGGGGTACGTCGGATCGTCGACGAATCGCTTTCCGGCGTTGACCGTCGCCATGTTGACGATTGCCACGTCATAGGTCTGCCCGTCCTCGACGACCGTCATCGTGTAGCTGGCGCTGCCTTCGGTGTGGCCAGGGTGCTCGTGGACTCTGAGCTGACAATCGCCGATGTCGATCGTGTCTCCGTGTGACAGTGCGCGATCGACCTTCACGGGCGGGAAGAGGATCTCGCCGCCAAAGTGCGGGTCGCTGAAGCCGCCGTCTTCGAGTACGCGTACATCCGCCTTCATCGCCCACATTTCGATACCGAGTTCGCCCTTGATCAAGGCCAGGTCAGTGGTGTGGTCGTGATGGGACTGCATGGTGAGGAGGAGCTGGATCGACTCATAGGGGATGCCGAGCGACGCCATGTTGGCGCGTATGACGGCTGCGGATCCCCCGACGCCCGTGTTGATCAACACGCTTCCCTCGTCAGTCGCAACCAAGAACATCCCGAGCCCCTCCGTTCCGACGGAGTAGAGGGGTCCGACGATCCGATAGCCCGGATAGGGTCGTGTCCAATCAGCTTTCATGTTCTGTCTCCTCGTCGATGGTGCATCGTAGCGTGCGGAGGAGAAGGTTGTATAGAATATGTACTCGGCCCCGAGTCACACCAGGAGCAAAGGTGGATACTGCCAGCGGCGACCTCGAAGCATCATCATCCAGACGAATCACACCGAACGACTTCGAGGGCACCGACCGGGAGCGAATCCAAGCTGCAATTGATGCTGCCTCGGGGACGACCAATCGGGTCGTGATCCCAGCGGAGAACGACCGCGGCGGCGACCGTTGGCTGATCGATGGTGCGATCCTGCTGCCGAGTGGAATGTCGCTCGTCCTCGAGGATTGCATCATCCAACTGAGTGATACCTGTATCGACAACATCATCAGGACAGACAACGTCGACGTGGACACGGGAGAGTTCGAGTGGAGCTACGACATTCGGATCATCGGTATCGGGAGTCCGGTGCTGATGGGAGCCGACAACCCGCGCTCGACAGGCGAGGGGAAGCTGCTGTCAACGACGTCGACGTTCGACTCGCCGGTCGGACGCGGCAAGATGAGCTACGGCACGGATGCTGGAGTAGACGGAGCCACGCAGACCGGCAACTGGAGGAACCACGGTCTGTTGATCGCGTATGTGGATCGCTTTGAGATCCGCAACGTGACGATTCGCAATGCACACTGCTGGGCGCTGACACATGAACGGGTGATCAACGCCCGAATCTCGGACATCCACATCGACAATCCTCCACGGATCACGGTCGACGGCGAGACCCACTATGTCGCGAACAGAGACGGGATCAACCTCCGCCAGGGCTGCAAACGATTCGACATCACGAACGTGTCAGGAGAGACCGGCGACGACTTCATCGCAATGACACTCTTGGCGGTGAACGAGAACACGGAGCGGCCGGAACGGCTTTCTGCCTCCATGCTCACCACCCCGACATATGAGGGCCCGAATGACCACATCGAGGATGTCACGATTTCGAACGTGCGATGCAGGACGAAGAACCATGGGGTGGCACTGCGCACCATCGACGAGGCGCGCATCCGGAGGGTCTTCATTGACGGTTTGGTGGCGCTGGGCAACCACGACGTGCCGTCCCATCAGACCGCGATCCTGTTCGGGGGTCGGGGCTACGGCGAGTCGAGTCCGTTGGGCTGCATCAGCGAGGTCCATGCGATGAATCTGATGAGCGACATGCGCTCGGGGCTCATCCACGTCGAAGCGAAGATCGACAACTGCACATTCCTCAATGGTGTCTACTCGGGGCAGGCTGAGCACGCCATCGGGTACCACGACTTCGACGATGCGACGCCGAAGTACGCGGTCTCGACCGGGAACTCGGGACGCTCGGAAGTGGGCAACGTCCTCGAACAGAACATTGTGGCAGCGCCTACCCCGTGAACCGCAGAACCCGCATGACAGCGGTGTCCGAAGGAGTAGAAAGTGACTTTGTCGACTACTGAACCGATCACCCCGAACCAATTCGAAGGAACCGACAGCGAACGCATCCAGGCGGCCATCGATGCCGCGAGCGGCGTGACGAATCTGGTCGTGATCCCGTCTCGGAACGCCAACGGTGCGAATCGATGGATCGTCGACCGGGCTGTTCTCCTGCCGTCGGACATGACCGTCGTCCTGGACAACGCAACGGTTCAGCTTGCGGACTCGGCGATCGACAACATCTTCCGGAGCGACAACGTCACCGAGGGGCAGGCACGCGTGTCGTGGAACTACAACATCCGCATCGTCGGTGTGGGGGAATCCTGCATCAAGGGTGCCGCCAATCCGCGGTCCACGGGTGGAGGGAAAGTGCTGACACTGGAGTCGAAATTCGATTCGCCGCTCGGTCGCGGAAAGATGTCGTATGGAACCGACGCCGGCGAGGAGGGTGTCCCGCAGAAGGGGAATTGGCGCAATCACGGCATCCTGATGGCGTACGTCGATGGTTTCGTGATGTCGAATGTGACCGTGGAGAACACGGGTTGTTGGGCGATCACGTTCGAACGCGTTCGCAACGCAGATCTGTCCCACATCAAGATTCTCAACCCACCACGGATCACCGTTGACGGCACGACACGGTATGTGGCCAATCGGGACGGCATCAACCTCCGCCAGGGCTGCAAACACTTCCGTATCCACGACATCTCGGGTGAGACCGGTGACGACTTCATCGCCCTCACGCTCCTCGGTGTTCACCGCTCTGCGGATGAGCCGATGAGTCCACACTCGGCGATGGCTACGCATCCCGCGTACACAGCGCTCGATGACGACATCGAGGATGTCTGGATCTCTAGCATCACATGCAAGACGAAGAACCACGGTGTTGCGCTGAGGACGATCGATCAGGCAAGGATTCACGACGTGTTCATCGATGGTCTTCGGATGCGCGGAAACCCGGACGTCCCGAGCCACCAAACGGCGATTCTGTTCGGCGGCCGGGGCTACGGTGGTCCAAGCCCACTCGGCAACATCAGCAACGTCCATGCCACCGGCCTCGTCGGAAGCTCCCGCTCGGGTCTTGTTCACGTCGAAGCACGCATCGAGGACTGCACGATCGCCAACGGGATCTACCACGGGGAGAGCGACTACGTCGTGACATATCACGACTTCGATGACAAGACTCCCAAGTACTCAGTGTCGGCTGGCAACGCCGGTCGTTCGTTCGTGAAGAATGTGATCGAGGCCAACCTGGTCCATGCAGGGCCCGGAGGACGTTGACAACCGGAGGTTCGCCGTGAAAGACATCGTGATCTATGGGACGCGCGGCATGGGGAGAGACACGCTCTCGTGGATGGCCGATGCCGGAGAAGCAGGCAAGGTCAAAGGATTCGTCACGCATTACCCCGACGAGGTGGGAGGCGAACTCGTCGGTCTGCCAATCGTGGGAGATCTGGATTACCCCACCGACCATCCTGAGGTGGGTGTCGTGTTGGCTGCCGGATCCACCCCGCGGCGTATCGAGGCGTTGGAGCGGTATCGCACCGAAGGGATCGAACTGGTGACCGTCGTGCATCCCACCGTGGTGCTTGGCGCTCGCACCGTGGTTGGCGAAGGATCCATCCTCTGTCCCGGTGTCATCGTCGGGACGGATGCCACCATCGGTGACGGTGTCATCCTCAACTACGGTGCCCTCGTTGGTCACGACTGTCGAATCGGCGATGGTGCGTTCATCGCCCCGGGTGCGCACCTCGCGGGTACCGTCGACGTCGGACCCGGAGCCCACGTCGGGTTGGGTGCGTCCGTGGTGCAGAAGCTTGCGGTCGGAGCTAGGGCCATGGTGGGGGCAGGAGCTGTCGTCGTGCGCGATGTCGCAGCGGAGACCACCGTTGTGGGAGTGCCAGCAGAACCGTTGGACGGCCGCTCCGGCGTGTAGCTCACCAGGAGCGTCGGATGAGCCGGAGGCAAACCGCAGTGCCGGGCGTTGCCGGATTGTGAGCAGCTACCGCGCCGATACGACGAGGACGGCAGTCACCGCGACCACCGCGATCACCAGCGCTGATTCGATGGTGACGGTGCGACGAAGCATCGAAGCGGCGGAGTCGTCGGGTTGGGAAAGCCGAGGTACGACCCGGAAATGGTTGTATGCCCCGATCGAAGCGGCCACGACGACGAGACTCGTCTTCACCATCAGCGCTCGCCCCCACGATCCGCTCCACAGATCGGAGACAGAATCGGTGAGAAGCCACGCCAAGGCAATACCGGCGGATCCGGCGACCACCACGGCGACGGTTGCGATCCGTGAGAAGCGAAACCCAACATCCGCGGCGTCGACGGGATCGCCGGCGCGATGTCGTGCGATCAGCAGCCCAGCGAGTGCGACGAGACCACCGGCCCACACACCTGCTGCGAAGACATGGGTCACTGTCGATATCTGACCGATGATGCCGGTGTCCGCAGTGTGGCCGTCGAGGGCGAACGATGTCGCCACGAGGACCAACCCAGCCATCAAGACCCACTCCTCCGGCCACACCAGACGGTCGGTCGCCGACCGTGTGAGGACCTGGACCGAACCGGGTTCGGTTAGACCATGTCGATCGGTGTGCGGGTCGTCTGCCGTGCCCGGCCCCGTGCCAGCCAGCGATGTGACGACGAAGTAGGGGCTCTGGAGGAGGGCGACGGCTCCGACCAATCGCAGGACCATCGCATAGCCCGTGGTGGTGGGGATGTCGTCGATCCAACTCCACGGGAGGATGGCAGTCATGAACGATTCACCGGCATCCAACCCGACTGCTGTCAGGTCGATCAGGGATCCGAGAAGGATGAGCGATCCACCGAAGCGGATCAAGGACATAGCTCTGTGGATCTCGCGCGTCGTCCCCGTCAAGGCCGACGCAGCGAACGCAAACGCTCCGATCGCCAACAGTGCACCCGAGAAGGAGATCCATCGACCCAGCCATTGCATGACGTCCCACCGCCCGTTCCCTTCTTCGGTGAGTAGGAAGTCGGATGAAGCAGCGCCGGCCACGGGGATCGGGCACAGGACCGGCGGCGCAGTGCCCAAGGGGTCCTCGATCGCGATGGTGGTAGGCGGAGCAGTCTGATCGGTCGGTTCTTCGACCACTTCAACGTCATCCGGTTCCTCATCGGGTTCCGTCGGCGGTAGACCGACTTCGAACGACATGGACCCCGACAGTTCGTGACCGTCGGTCACGGAGCGAACCGACCAAAGAACCACGAATCGGCCCATTTCGAATCCATCCGTCGCGTCGATCCGGACGACGGTGTCCGAGATCGGTGTGATCTGGATCTCGACAGGTCGGCCATCGCCGTCCAATACTCGGGCGGTGGTCCCGGCGGGGTCGAGGGCATCGGTGAACTCGAGTTCCACGTGACTGATCGGGTCGTCGAGGGACGCTCCGTCGGCTGGCTGGCTACCGACGAAATCGGTATGTCCGTGCGCCGTCCCCGGCCAGAGCAGTGACCAGATCGCGATGACGAACAGTGTCCCACCGATGGTCAGATTGCGACGGTTGCCGAAGAGCCGGAGGAGAGTGGTCATCTCGGCAAGCGCTAGTTCTCAAGGCCGCAGGCGTGCTCGCACAACAGAGGGTTCACATTGTGGAATCGGCCGTATACGTTCTCGACGCCCGGCACGACCCATGCATGCACCATCCACAGGTTCTCGCCGTTCAGCCAATCACCAGCACACTCGTCGGGCTGGAGGTTCTCGTCGAGGATCATCCCGTCCATGAAACAGACCCCGCGGTGACGGTGCCAGTGGTCGAGATCCCCGGCGAACCCCTCGGGCGGCCCATCCGAGGTGACCCAATAGGAGAAGGCGATCAACTCGGGACCTTCGCCGTAGACGAGCTCGTCGACGAGGACTTGCGACGGCCGGGCAGGGTCGAACGGCAAATTCACGAGGTCCCAATTCGTCCAGTGTTCGCCGGCACCGTCCGTTTCCCCGGACGAACGTACGAATCCCATCTCTTCGAGTTGGTCGAGCGTTGCGTGGTGCTTTGCCGCTTCTACGGCCGCTTGCCACTGTTCGTCGAACAGTGCCTGCTCCTCGGGCGTCAGTTCGGTCGAGGTTTCGCCGTGGTCGTGATCATGTTGGAGATCAGCTGCCGGGATGGGTGCGCTCTGGGCCCTCGCGACCTTGGCGAGTGCGACCGCGGCCTCGAATGGCATCCCCGAGCGGTCGACGCCGTCCTTGAGCAACTCGGCGCCGGCTTGTGCCTCCTTGGCATCAGCGGCGAAGGAGACCGCGGTGAATCCGGCGACGAGCGCTGTTGCGATGAGTGCCAGCGCCGCCCATCGACTCATCGTCCCGCGTGGACGTGATGGGGGGTCGTTCGGCGATACGTCGGTCACGAGTCCATTCTATCCAAGTGACACCGAAGCCCCGGCAGACGCCCCGGGGCTATCGTGCGGGGTGACACACCACGAGGCGCACCATGGCGGACAGTGAGACAGCGGACCGGAAGAGCTTGCTATCACGCGTCACGGGACGGGCGACCGATGTGGTCATGGATGCCGTCGACCCGGACGAAGTGCTCGATCGCATCGATGTCAACGCACTGTTGGACAGAGTTGATCCGAATGCCCTGCTCGACCGTGTCGATCCGAATAAGCTCCTCGATCGTGTCGACCCCAACGCACTGCTGGATCGCGTGGATCCGAACGCCCTGCTCGACCGTGTGGATGTCGACCGGCTGATGAACCGCGTCGACGTGGACGCTCTGCTCGATCGTGTGGATGTCGAGCGATTGGTCGACCGGGCTGGCATCGCCGACATCGTACGCGAAAGCACCGGAGCGTTGGCTGGTTCGGCTCTTGACGTGTTCCGTCGCCAGCTTGTCGCCCTTGATCAGATCGTCGGTCGCACCACCTTTCGCATGATCGGCCGTGACCCGAAGACCCGTCCGCAGTTCCCGGCGGACCTTGAGGTCCCGTCAGGCACGGATGAAGGAGGTCGCGGGCAGGTCACCGGACACTTCGCAGGTCCGATCACGCGACTCGTGGCGTTCGCCGCTGATGTCCTCGTCGTCTGGATGCTCATGATCCTGATCGGTGTCGCTGTCGCCTTCGTCGGGGGGCTCTTCGGCTATTCGCTGGATGAGCACGGTGCGGTCTACGGAACGCTTGCCCTGCTCACGTTCGGGACCCTCGTCCTCGTATACGGGACTGCCAGCTATGCCATCGCAGGCAAAACGGTTGGCATGAGCGTGTTGGGGCTTCGAGTACTCGGTCATGACGGCGGTGGCCTGAACGGATGGGCGGCACTCCGTCGGACGTTCGTGCTCCCATTCTCGGTACTCGTCTTCGGGCTCGGGTGTATCGGGATCATCACGAGTCCGGAGCGCCGGACCCTGCACGATGTCGCTGCGAACTCAGTGGTCGTCTACGACTGGGGTGATCGTCCCGCCGAGATGCCGGCCCCGATCACGCAATGGATCGACCAGCACGGTGGAGTCGAGGACAGCCTCGTGGCAGGGACCGACGTCAGCGACGACGGCTGATCGCCTTCTGGATCTCGACGGCTGCCATCACGATGAACGCTCCTGCGATGGCGAGCCCGAAGTGAGCCGGGTCGAGCGGCACCGTCCCGAAGACCTCCTGGAGGAACGGCACGTAGAGGATCGCGAGGTGTGCGACGATGCCGATGGCGACGGCTCCCAGCATCGCTCGGTTGGTCATGAGCCCGATCGACAGCAACGACTCCCGGTCACTCCGCACCTCGAGGGCCAGACCGAGTTGGCCGAAGATCAGCACTGTGAACAGAACGGACTGCCAGGTCTCGTCGTTGGCTTCGAACAGCCACCAGCCGGCGGCCAAGCTCACGATCGACAGGATGATGCCGAAGATGCCGATGAACGGCACTGTGCCACCGCCGAAGATCGATTCTGTCGCCGATCGCGGCGGCCGCTTCATGACATCGCGCTCGGCTGGTTCGACACCGAGCGCGAGGGCGGGAAGGCCGTCGGTTACGAGGTTCATCCACAGGATCTGGAGGGCGAGAAGGGGGAGCGGTAGACCCAGGAACGGCCCGATCAGCATGACAAGGATCTCGGACGTGTTGCACGTGAGCAGGTACTTGATGAACTTGCGGATGTTGTCGTAGACGACCCGCCCCTCTTTGACGGCGGCGACGATCGTCGCATAGTTGTCGTCGAGCAGCACCATGTCGGCAGCCTGCTTCGAGACGTCGGTGCCGGTGATCCCCATCGCGATTCCGATATCGGCCTTCTTGAGCGCTGGAGCGTCGTTGACGCCGTCACCGGTCATCGCGACGAGCTGGCCACCCTCCTGGAGCGACGAGATCAACTGGAGCTTGTGCTCCGGGGACACTCGTGCGAACACATTCACGCCTTCGGCGGCAGTCCGCCGTTCGGCATCATCCATCCGATCGAGATCGTGCCCGATGAGCACCTCGTCGCTTTCGGTGACCCCGATCGACTGTGCGATGTGGCGGGCTGTGAGCGGGTGGTCGCCAGTGATCATGACCGGGCGGATGCCGGCTGAACGGGTGTCGGCGATGGCACCCGGTACGGCTTCGCGCGGTGGGTCGATGAGTCCGAACATGCCCACGAAGATCAGGTCCTCCTCGACACCCTCCGTCTGGGGCGAGTCGAGTGGCCGCATCGCAAGACCGAGGATCCGCATGCCTTTCGATGCGAGACCTTCCTCCGCATCCGTGATCCGGGTCCGCCACGTGTCGTCGATGTCCACGACTTGACCTTGGACCCACACACGGTTCGTGTGTTCGAGTATCCCGGCCACGGCTCCCTTCGTGAGCGCGATGTACGCCGGGCGGGCCTCGCCGAGGTCGCGGAACAGATCCTCAAGCTGGTCGGGTACCACCGCGATATCGGTCGGAGTGCGATGAACCGTCGTCATCCGTTTCCGACCGGAGTCGAACGGCACTTCGCCGACACGCGGCATCGCGTTCTCCACGGTCGACTTGTCGAGTCCGACCCGTGCTCCGGCGATGACGAGCGCCCCTTCGGTCGGGTCACCGACCGCAGTGAGATCTGGTCCGCTGGTCAGCGTCGCGTCATTGCAGAGAAGTCCGGTGAGGAGGGCGAGCTCGACCGTCGGTGCGTGTCCGGTCTCGATGGGGTCGTCGTCATCGGTCAGGTCGAGGCGGTTCTCGGCGACGTCGAGCACCACGGCGGTCATCCGATTCTCGGTGAGGGTTCCGGTCTTGTCCGTGCCGATCACACTCACCGAGCCGAGCGTCTCGACGGCGGGCAGGCGTCTGATGAGTGCTTGTCGTTTGAGCATCCGCTGCGCTCCGAGCGACAGCGCGATGGTGACGACTGCCGGCATGGCTTCCGGGATTGCAGCGACGGCGAGACTCACCGACGTGAGGAGTAGCTCCTCGATCTCGTCGCCGCGCAGCAAACCCATGACGAAGACCAACAGGACGAGCACCCCGGCTGCGGCAGCGAGGATCTTGCCGAGCTGGTCGAGTCGTTCCTGAAGCGGTGTCCGACTCTCGACGACGGACTCGATCATCGTTGCGATTCGGCCGAGTTCGGTTTCCATGCCGGTGGCAGTGACGAGCAGTTCCCCTCGCCCTCTGGTGACCGTCGTACCCGAATAGACCATGTTGCGTCGCTCGGCGAGGGCCCGAGGGGACTCGAACACGATGTCGGCGTCCTTGTTCACGGGTTCGGACTCGCCGGTCAACGCCGCCTCCTCGATCTGGAGGTTGGAGGAGTCGACGAGTCGTCCATCCGCGGGAACCACGTTCCCCGCTTCGAGCAGAACCCGATCGCCGGGAACGAGATCGGTCGACGGGATCTCCTGAACAGCGCCGTCTCTGCGGACCCGGACGGATGGCACCGCCATCTGGCGGAGTGCGGTCATCGCCTCTTCCGCACGGCTCTCCTGTACGTAGCCCATGACCGCGTTGAGGATGATGATGGCGACGATCGCCACGGCCTCGATCCAGTCACCCAGGGCGCCGGAGATCACGGCGGCAGCAACCAGCACGTAGGTCAGGAAGCCTCGGAACTGGGCGACGAAGATCTGCAGCTTGCTGTGCCCGGCCTCTTCGCGTATCTCGTTCGGTCCGACCGCGGCAAGACGCTGTCGTGCGGTGGCGTCGGTGAGACCCGCTGCGGGTGAACTGAGCTCGTCGACCGCGGCATCAGCGGCGACGAGGGACCAGTCGGTCGGTTCTAGGTCGAGGTGCTCCACATCACTCCACAGTCAGTTGGTCCCAAAGATCCTGTTCTGCCAGATCGATCGTCGTCCACGCCATTGCGAGCGCTCCATCCCGGATCGTCTCCATGCCCTTCGGTGTCAGGGTGGCTGCGGCGAACTCCCGTTGGTGGTTGACCGCCGGAGCACAATCGATTCCGAGCATCGGGTGGATCGACGGAACCTCGTACGACACGTTGCCCATGTCGGTCGATCCCGAGGTCTTGCTCTCAGTGTCCGCATACCAAGGCATCGTTCGTCCGAGCGCTTCCGAGTTGTCTGCGTACAGCTTCGTCATGACCGGATTGGACTTGATGTCCTTGTACTTGTGCCCACTGGGGATCAATTCATACGTGCAACCGGTGGCGTCAGCTGCTGCAGCGAAACATGCCGTGACCTTCTCGTAGAGCACTTCGAGCCGCTCATCGGTGGCAGCGCGCACGTACCAACTCATCCGCGTGTAATCGGGGATGATGTTGGGAGCGGCACCACCGTGGGTGATGATTCCGTGGATGCGGTCGTTGTCGAGAATCTGTTGTCGGAGCAGTCCGACGTTGGTGTAGGCGAGCACGGCCGCATCCAGAGCGTTGTTGCCTTGATCGGGGGAAGCTGAGGCATGGGCCGCCTTCCCGCGGAACTCGACATCGATGTGATAGATCGCCAACGCCCGTGGATCGACGAGGTCTTCCGGGGTCGGGTGGATCATCATCGACGCCGCACAGTCCTCGAATGCTCCGGCATCGATGAGATCGACCTTGCCGCCAAAGTGCTCCTCGGCCGGAGTACCGAGCACCGTCACCCGAATGCCGAGTTCGTCGGCGAGCGGGGCGAGCGCCAGACCAGCACCGATACCGGCGGTCGCGATGATGTTGTGGCCACAGGCATGACCGACTTCGGGAAGCGCATCCATCTCGGCACAGATGACGACACGGGGGCCCGACGAACCGACATCGGCGCGAAACGCCGTGTCAAGTCCATACGCAGGACGTTCGACGGTGAAACCGCCTGCTTCGAGCGCGGCCGCCATGCGGGCGGACGTTTCATGTTCTTCATAGGCGAGTTCCGGATGTTCGTACATCCAACGGGAGAGCTCTTCGAGCGCCTCTCGATGCTCTTCAAATCGTGCTTCTGCCCGTTGCTTGCTGTCGGTCATCGGTGCGCTCCTCTGGAATACCGTACTCGTCGTGCTCGTTCGCATTCTGTGACCGCGGCGGCACCTATGTCGCAACGAAGTACCGCAGTCGACATAGGCTGGCTGCTGAGAGGAGCACGAATGGGCCACTACCACGACGAAGCACAGCGCTACAGCGAGACGGCCGGTGAGTTGCGGAAGCTGATCCCCGGTACCTATGACGGATACCGGGAGATGCACAAAGAAGCGATCTCGGACGGGGAGCTCTCAAAGGGCGTGAAGGAACTCATCGCTCTCTCCTACGGCATCGCCGAGCGATGCGACAACTGCATCGCAAGCCACGCACGTGGGGCCGCTCGGGCTGGCGTGACCGAGCAGCAGGTCGCCGAGGCCATCTCCGTCGCCATCATGATGCAGGGCGGACCGGGCACCGTGTACGGCGCCAAAGCGTTTGAAGCGTTCAAAGAGTTCGCGGAGAAGTATCAATCGTGACGATGCTCGCTTCCGCCGTGCTCGCGGCGATTCCGTCGCCGTCCCAGAACACGATCGAGATCGGGCCCCTCACGATCCATTTCTACGGGATCCTCATCGCGCTGGGTGTGATCGTCGCGATCGTCGTCTCGCGTCATCGGTACGTGCGCTTCGGTGGCTCCGGCCAGGTCTTCGAGCGGGTCGCGATCTGGGCGGTCGTCATCGGGTTCCTCGGTGCCCGTCTTGCGTATGTCTCGACCCACACCGCGCGGTTCACCGACCGACCGTGGGCGATCTTCTTCATCTGGGAAGGTGGGCTGGCGCTCTACGGAGGGATCGTGTTGGGTGCGATCACGATCATCTACCTCATGAATCGATGGGATGGGGACATCTTTGCGGCGGGCGATGCGATCGCTGTGGGTCTTCCCCTGGCGCAAGCGATCGGCCGCTGGGGCAACTACTTCAACCAGGAGCTGTTCGGGACTCCGTCCGATCTCCCCTGGGCGATCATGATCGACCCGGCGAATCGACCGCCCGAGTACATCAACTATGAGACCTTCCATCCGACCTTCCTCTATGAGTCGCTCTGGAACGCCCTCATCCTCGTTCCGCTCATCTTGGTCCTCGAGCGCGCCGGCAAGCTGTACAAAGGCGCCTCATGGGGCATCTACGTGGCGATGTACGCGGCGATCCGGTTTGCCATGGAGCTGCTGCGCACCGACACGACGTTCCGGTTCCTGGGACTGTCACGCAATGGTTGGGTGTCGATCGCAGGGATGATCTTCGGTGTCGCCTGGTTCTGGTGGTGTCAGAAGCGCGGCGAGAAGCGGACGCTCGTCGGTGAGCCGACCCTGATGTCGCCGCAACCTGCAACGGTCGCGTCGGTCGCACACGAGTCCGACGATCCGAGCTCAGAGAATGGGTGGATCTCTATCGACGTCGAGGAGGAGTGACGGCGTCGCTGCAGTCGCGGACCCTCGGATCTCGATTGGCGTTTCTCTGAACTGGCCGGAGGTCTGATGCCCCTGTCGGCGGTCATTTTGTCAGCGGGATGGTGACCCCGGTCGTGGACTCCGACACCATCCACAGCGTCTTGATCGCTTCGTCGTTGCCACGGCGGAGGATGGGCACTCGTACCGGTTTGCCGAAGTTGATCCATCGGGGTGCGTAGAACTCGCCCCCTTTTGCCGTCGGGTCGGTTGCCGCACGCAGTTGGGGGAGTGCACCGCGCTCCGGGGGCATGCCCGTCGTCGCCGCGAGCCACTTGAAGAACTTCCCTGAAGAACCGGCGCCGCCCTCCTGTGCGGTGTGTACCTGCAGATTCGTGTTGGACAGGCCCGGATGCGCTATGAGCGAACGCGCCTGCGCCCCGGCATCACGGAGCCTTGCGTCCAATCCGATGCCGAAGTGGTAGTTGGCCAGCTTCGAGCGCCCGTATGCCCCCCACGGGGAGTATTCGCCCTCCATGTCGATGTTCGTCGGGTCGACCGGTTTCCCCATGTGGTGAGCGGTGCTCGTCACCGTGACGATCCGTGCGCTGCCCGCTGTGAGGAGCGACGACATCAGCCCGGCGGTGAAGACCCAATGACCGAGGTGATTCACTCCGAACTGCATCTCGTACCCGTCAGCGGTCCGGCGCTCCGGCATCGCCATCAGCCCGGCGTTGTTGATGAGGATGTCGATCTCCGGGTGGGCGGCGGCGATGGAAGCGGCCGCCGTCTTCGTGCGTTCCAAAGATCCGAGATCGAGCTCGACGACTTCCAACGATGCTGCGGGATGATCGGACAGGACGTCCGCCTGTGCCGCCGCGGCTTTGGACTGGTTCCGCGCCGCCATCACGACATGTGCTCCCGCTCCGGCGAGTGCCCTCGTGGATTCGAGTCCGAGGCCACCGTTGGCGCCGGTGATGACGGCGACGTGCCCCGTCAGGTCGGGGATGTCGTTGGTCGTCCACGCCATTGGTGCCTCGCAATCGCTCGTCGGAACCTCAGGCTACGCGATGAGGGGACAGAAGGGATGAAGGGATGAAGGGACAAAGGGACAAAGGACAGACGACCGATGGCGAGTGTTCTGTGTTCTGTGATCCGTCTTCTGCTCTCAGTCTTCGTCGGATAGGGGTTGATGGAGTCCGATCATGAGCCCGTTCGGGTCGGCGATGTACGCAGCGAGACCGACCCCCGGTATCTCGAACTTGGGGACGAGGATCTCGGCGCCCGCCGTCAGGGCCGTGGCGAGGGTGGCGGCGATGTCCTCGACGGAGATCACCGCCACGGTGATCGGCTCACCGTCTGGGGACTTGGTGATCCCGGTGTCGATGCCCGGTTCATCGCCGTGCGTCGCCACGAGATAATCCGGGTCACCCCACTCCTGGGGTTCCCAACCGAAGACCTTGTTGTAGAACGCACGGGATGCCTCGACATCGCCGACGTTGAATTCCACATAGTTGACATAGGGCATCGCTAGCTCCTGTTCTCTTCTACGTACGCGGCGAATGTGCCGAGGATCTCCTTCTGACCGGTTGAGTATCCCATCGCGGTCCCTTCGTCCGGGAGGTTCTCGTGTTCGACGATCACGGTGGTCGTGTCGCCGTCGCTCACGAAGCGGACGGTGACGATAGAGACTTCGGGCCAATCGGCGACTTCCCACGAGTAGGCCACCTCGTCGTGGGGTTTCCAGACGCGAACGGTTCCGATCTGGTGTTCGGTGCCGTCGGACCAGGTCTCGTAGAACCGGCCCCCTTCTTCGGTTTCCATTGTCAGCGCCTCTGGTTCAATGCCTTCGGGGGCGAACGTGTACTTGTAGGTGCCGCGCCATGGCCACCACTCGCCGATCTTCTCCGTGTAGGCCGTGAAGACGGTTTCGCGGTCTGCCTGGATCGTCACCTTCTCACTGATCGTCGCCATGGGTTTCCTCCTCTACATAGGACTTGAGTGCGGTCAGTGCGGCTCCCCACATCGCTTGGACCTCATCGAGCCACTCGGTTGCCTCGTCGAAGGCGCCGTCTCTGACCGAATACCAGTTCTGCCTCCCCACGCGTTCGCACTCGACGATCCCGGCGTCCCGGAGGACCCTCAAATGCTTCGAAACCGCCGGTCTCGAGATGTCGTAGGGATGGGAGATCTCACGGACGGTGGCTGGTCGTCGGATGAGATCACGAACGATGGATCTGCGCACGGGATCACCCAAGGCGGAGAACGTGCGATCAAGTGCAAGCGTCGTCATACCCAAATGGTAACCAACCGGTTACGGGTTGTCAACCAAGAGACAACCACCAACACTTGTCCTTTTGTCCCTTCATCCCTTCGTCTTGCCTTCTTCCTCCCAGCAAGAGAAGCGGAGGCCGTTCCCGGCCCCCGCTTCTTTTGTCTGATACCTGGTATCTGATACCTGGTATCTGGTATCTGGTATCTGGTATCGGTCTACTGTCCGGCGGCGTCTCGCTGCGAGTCTGCGAAGAGCTCACCCATGGCACCGATGCTTGCGAGGATCGATGTGGTCTCCATCGGGAGATAGATCTTCGTCGCCTGGCCATCGGCGATTCCCTGGAGTGCTTCCAGGTATCGGATGGCGATGAGGTCCGGTGTGGGATCTCCGGTGTGAATCGCCGAGAAGACTCGCTCGATCGCTCGACCTTCACCCTCGGCCACCGTCTCTCGCTCGTAGCGCTGAGCGTCGGCCACGGTCTTGATGGCGTCTGCCTGTCCCTGCGCATCGAGAAT
Source organism: Acidimicrobiia bacterium (assembly GCA_030431785.1). Taxonomy (GTDB): domain Bacteria; phylum Actinomycetota; class Acidimicrobiia; order Spongiisociales; family UBA5794; genus UBA5794. The sequence continues at coordinate 40,888 of JAUIIM010000005.1, forward strand.
GCGGGATTCCTTGATCCCTTCCGCCTTGAGAATCGCTGATCGCTTCTCACCCTCGGCCTCGGTGACGAGTGCACGACGGTCGCGCTCTGCCTTCATCTGGCGGTGCATGGCGTCGGTCACATCGCCTGGTGGGTCGATCCGCTGGATCTCGACTCGGACGACACGGGTACCCCACACATCGGTCGCTTCATCGAGGATGACTCGGAGCTCTGTGTTGATCGTCTCGCGAGAAGTGAGCGCATCGTCGAGATCCATGTCACCGACGACGTTCCTGAGGTTCGTCTGGGCGAGCTTGGTCGCTGCGATGATGAAGTTGCGCACGTTGTACGCCAGCTTGACCGGATCGGTTGCCTGGTAGTACACGACCGCATCCACCGTCACCACGACGTTGTCCTTGGTGATCACTTCCTGTGGCGGAACGTCCACGACCTGCTCTCGCATGTCGATCTTCTGCACCCGCTCGATGAACGGGATGATCATGTGGAACCCCGGATCGAGCGTCTTGCGGTATCGACCGAACCGCTCAACGAGACCCTGCTCGTGCTGTTGGACGATCTTGATCGCCAGTGCGACATAGACGACCAGCACGAAGATCAGGATGAACAAGATCACTGCTGCTTCCATGGCTGCCCCTTTCTGGTTGGTGTTTCCGTCATTGATTTCGTCATTGGTTCATCGAGGTTCGACGACGAGCCGCGCACCGCGGACCTCGACCACTCGGACCTCAGAGCCAGCCGGAATCGGTGTGTCCCCGTCCGTGGTGGCACGCCAGTCCTCAGTGCCCATCTTCACCCGTCCGGTTCCCTGGAGGCGGTTGACCTCCTGGGTTACGAGGGCTGATGAGCCGATGTAGCGCGCCGCACCGACCGGCAGGAGTTCACCGTGTACGTCCTTCACTGCGACTCGCTGGAGGAGCCAGAGGAACAAGACCGAAACGACCATGAACACGGTGATCTGGATCGGAATCCCGATACCGACGATGGCGAGGATGCCTGCCGCTCCCGCACCCACCGCGAAGGGCAGGAGGAAGAAGCCTGCGGTGAGCATCTCGCCGACCGCAAGGACCCCGGCAGCGATGAGCCAAACCGTCGTCCATTGGCTTTGATCGTACGAGTCGTCGGTTGGAGCGAGGAAGGCCACCAGTGCAACGAGGACGACGATGCCGGCGGCACCCAGCCAGAGTCCCCACGAGCCCATGCGCATCGACGTACGGGGGAGTGAGGGACTGCTCGGGTGGTTGCCCGATGCCCATGCGGCTGCGAACGCTTCGAGATCGTCGCCCACCACCGACTTCACCGACTTTCCAGCGCGCTGCGCCTCCTGGAGGTGCGACCGAAGTTCGATCGCCATGTCCGATGCCGTCCCGGTGTCGACCCCGGAACCAATCCAGTAGGTGCGACACCGATCGACGATCTGTTCGTTGGTCAGATCGGTCACCCGTTCTCTCCCTTCACGACGAGGTTCACCCCGGTACTCAGGGCTTCCCATTCCTTCTTCCATTCCTTCAACCGCTGTTTGCCGTTCTTTGCAATGCGGTAGTACTTGCGGGGCGGTCCGGGTCCGTCGGCCTCGACAAAGTACCCCTCGATCAACCCGGATCGCTGCATTCGCGACAACGACGGGTAGATGGAGCCTTCGCTCACGAGGTCAAGACCCTGTTCTGACAGTTTGTTCGCCATCTCGTATCCATAGCTCGGCTCCTCCTCGATGAGTGCCAGGAGGCACATGTCCAGGACTCCCCTGAGCAATTGTGACCGGTGATCCGTTCGGGGCATCGGTTGTCTCGCCTAATATCGTGGTTGTCAAAATATCTTGCATACACAGATATCAAACTATCGGCAGTATGTCAAGAAGTCTTTAGCTGCTGTGCAGGGTGTTGTTGCTTCGCTTCCGCGCCTACGCCCCGACACGCCTACCCTCCGGATTCATGCCACGTCGTCCACTCCTGATCGCCGCAATCGGTCTGCTCGTGCTCGCCGCGTGTACCGATCAATCCGAGCCGACGTCCACGACGGCATCGACGTCGACGACCACCGTTGCGCCGTTGACCACATTGGCGCCGCAGTCCACGACCACGACCCTGCCGCCGACGACGACGACCACGACGGAACCGTTGCCCACAAACGACTGTGTCGTCGGGTCCGAGACCGATGTCGAGGGCTACACGCAGGGATGCTCGGTGCTCGGTTTCGAGATACGCGCAGGAGAGGACGTGGCGCCGGAAGCGGTTACCGCGATGGCGGACCATGTCTATGAGATGCTGGTCCTCCGTCCGGACCTCACGGCGGCGATGCTCGAGCAGGACGTTGGATTCCGCGTCATCGGGCAGGACCAGCGTCTCACCAGCCTCCCCGAGTACGGGGACCTCTATGACCTGTACCCGGGTACGGACTGGGCGCGTGCGGCGCGGGCGTTCCCCGGTACCGACCTGATCCCATACGTAGCCGGTGCGGAAGAGAACCTCTTGTGTCTCGCCGACGACCGCTACGAGGGTGAGGACAACTTCATGCGCGACCTGGCCCTGGCGATCCGCCGCTTCGGGCTGTTCGTCGCGGATCCGCTCACGTCCGAGCTCATCGACCAGGCCTACGGGACAGCGATCGCCCAAGGGCTCTGGGTGAACACCCTCGCTGAGATCAACTCGGATGAGTACTGGGCGGAGGGAGTGCAGAGCTTCTTCGATGCGAACCTCGAGGAGCCGGAAGATCGTCCGCCGAACTCGAGTCACAACCACGTCGACACCCGCGATGAGTTGCGTCTCTATGACCCGACGCTCCACGACCTCGTGTGGTCGGTGTTCGGCGACAACGAGTGGCGGCCCTGCGCAGCGGCCGTTGCCGACGACGGCTGATTCGTCGGTTTCCCCTTGACTTCAAGTGTGGTTGAAGTCGTACGGTGATGCCATGACGATCACACGAAACGACATTGAACGCCTTGCAGGCATACGAACTGTCGATCTGACCACCGTCGGGCGCGTGTCCGGTCACGCCCGCACCGTCGAGATCTGGTGGTTCCGATTCGAAGACAGATTTATCATCACCGGGACACCGGGTCGCAGGGATTGGTTGGCCAACGTGCGCGCCGACCCGACGGTGGTGATCGCCGCCGGAGGGGTGTGCTACCGGGGGGTGGCGGTCGAGGTCACCGACCCGCGCTGGAAGCGGTCGTTCTTCGAGCATCGCCAAGCGAGCTGGTACCGGACACAGGCCGAACTCGATGCCCTGGTTGCCGCCGCCCCGATGATCGAGATCGCAAGTCTCCAACCGATGTGACCGGAGCCTGTCGACTCCCGTCCACCGCATCAGCCCCCGGTGGTCTCGAACATGAGGGCATCTTGCTCGACGCCAATGGTCACGCCCGCACCCTCGGTGATGCGGCCATCGAGAAGCTCGAGGGCCAGTGGGTCTGCGATCGCCGTCTGGATCAGTCGCTTCAGCGGTCGGGCGCCATAGGCGGGGTCATAGCCATGCTGGGTCAACCAGTCGATGGCATCTCCGTTCAATGAGATGTCGATTCCGCGATCCGCGATCCGCTGCCTGAGTACCTCGAACTGGACCTCGACGATCCGTGCGAGGTCGTCCTTCGACAGTCGATGGAACACGATCGTGTCGTCGATCCGGTTGAGGAACTCCGGTCGGAAGTGTTCGCGTACGGCACCCATGACCCGGTCCGCGACGACGTCCTGCGGCAGGTCGGGGTCGATGAACTCGGATCCCAGGTTCGACGTCATCACCAGGACGGCGTTGGTGAAGTCGACCGTACGTCCCTGTCCGTCGGTCAGGCGCCCGTCGTCGAGGAGCTGGAGCAAGGTGTTGAAGACATCAGGATGCGCCTTCTCCACCTCGTCGAGCAGGATGACCGAGTAGGGCCTCCGCCTCACGGCTTCGGTGAGTTGCCCGCCTTCGTCATATCCGACGTAGCCGGGTGGAGCACCGATGAGGCGGCTCACGGAGTGCTTCTCCATGTACTCGGACATGTCGATCCGGACCATCGCCCGCTCGTCGTCGAAGAGGAACTCGGCGAGCGCTCGGGCGAGTTCGGTCTTTCCGACCCCTGTGGGTCCGAGGAACAGGAACGAACCGATGGGTCGGTTCGGATCGGACAAACCGGCACGTGAACGGCGGATCGCGTTGGAGATCGCGCCGACCGCCTCGTCTTGGCCCACGACACGCTCGTGGAGGTGTTCTTCGAGGTGGACGAGCTTCTGCATCTCGCCCTCCATCAGCTTTGAGACGGGGATTCCGGTCCACCGACTGACGACCTCGGCGATGTCCTCCTCATCGACCTCTTCCTTGAGCATCGCAACATCGTCTTGGAGATCGTCGAGGCGTCCTTGCGCAGTGGCGAGCGCAGTGTCGAGCGAGGGGAGCGTTGCGTACTTCAACTCCGCGGCGCGTTCGAGATCTCCCGAGCGTTCCGCACGGTCCGCTTCCACCTTTGCATCGTCGATCGCCTGCTTCGTCCGCTGGATCTCTGCGATCGCTTCTTTCTCGAGCTCCCAATGTGCGACGAGCGCATCGAGGGTCTCGCCGAGGTCGGAGAGCTCCTTCTCGATGGTCTCGAGTCGTTGGGCCGAGGCCTTGTCGTCTTCCTTCGACAGGGCCTGTCGTTCGATCTCGAGCTGGCGTCGCCGACGTTCCAGCGTGTCGATCTCCTCGGGCATCGAGTCGATCTCGATACGGAGTCGGGATGCGGCTTCATCGATCAGGTCGATCGCTTTGTCGGGTAGGTGCCGAGCGGTGACGTACCGATCCGACAACACCGACGCAGCCACCAACGCTGCGTCGGTGATGCGTACGCCGTGGTGGACCTCGTAGCGTTCCTTGATGCCGCGCAGGATGCCGATCGTGTCCTCCGCGGACGGGGGCTCGACCATCACCGGTTGGAACCGGCGTTCGAGCGCGGCATCCTTTTCGACGTACTTGCGGAACTCGTCGAGCGTGGTCGCACCGACCATCCGCAATTCCCCGCGAGCGAGCATGGGCTTCAGCATGTTCGATGCATCCATCGAACCCTCGCTTGCACCCGCACCGACGATCGTGTGCATCTCGTCGATGAACGTGATGACCTGGCCCTCGGATTCCTTGATCTCGTTCAGCACGGCCTGGAGCCGCTCCTCGAACTCGCCTCGGTACTTCGCTCCGGCGATGAGCGCACCGATGTCGAGAGCGATCAAACGGCGGTTCTTGAGACTCTCGGGAACGTCACCGTCGACGATTCGCTGTGCGAGGCCTTCAGCGATCGCCGTCTTTCCGACGCCGGGTTCGCCGATCAGCACAGGGTTGTTCTTGGTGCGTCGGCTCAGCACTTGTACGACACGGCGGATCTCCTCGTCGCGGCCGATGACCGGGTCCAACTTCCCGAGTCTGGCGTCCTCGGTGAGGTCCCGTCCGTATTGGTCGAGAGGGGCGAAGGTTGCTTCGGGATCCTGCGAGGTGATCCGTTGTGATCCGCGTACGTCGGTCAGGATGGCCTCGATCGCGTCCTGTGTCACGCCGTTCGAACGGAGGAGCTCTCCGACCGGTGTGGTGGAACCTGCCAATGCCATGAGGATGTGTTCGACGGAGGTATAGGCATCGCCCATCGCCTCACGCCGAACCCCTGCGGCGTTCAAGATGTCGACGGTGGCGCGTGCGAACGCCGGTTCATCTCCGCCTTGCATCGCAGGACGTTCACGCAGCGCGGCGTTCATCGGACCCGTGATGTCGGCGACGTGCACGTCCAGCTTTGCGAAGATGGGATAGGCGATCCCATCGGTCTGCGTGAGCAATCCCGCGAGGAGGTGGTCGGGTCCCACATCGGGATGGTTGGACTGCGCGGCGAGATCGCGCGCTGCCATGAGCGCCTGTTGGGATCGATGGGTGAACGTATTGATGTCCATGGGTGGAAGTGGTCTCCGGGTAATCTAGCGAACGGTTCACCAGTACAACGTCGAACATGAGCGGTTTATGCCAAGAAATATGAGTCGAGTTGACTCAGATAGTGACGAACCGCAGCGTCTGGGTGGTGGTTGGGTTGCTGTCCAAGCGGTGATGCTCGGGTTCTTCCTCGTTGCGCTCATCCTCGGCGAGCCGATCGGCGAGTTCGAAGGTCGGATCTATGTCCAGTCGTTCGGCCTGCTCATCGCTCTCGTCGGCGTGGGGCTTTCGGTCTGGTCGTGGATCCAGCACGGCGCCGTGGTATCCCCGTTCCCCGCTCCCCGGGAGGGTGCGACCCTCATCGAGACAGGCCCATATCGTTTCGTGCGGCACCCGATGTACACCGGTGTCATCGCATTCGTATTCGGTACCGGGGTCACCTACTTGGTTCCCGCTGCCATCCTCGTGGCGCCGGCGCTCTTCATCTTCTTTCTCGTCAAGTCAGCGCGTGAGGAAGAGATGCTGGCCAATGCGATCGCTGGCTATCGGCAGTACCGCGCCGACGTCCCCTGGAAGCTGATCCCGAAAGTGATCTGAGCTCGCACAGATCACGGATCACGGATCACGGATCACGGATCACGGATCACGGGTCACGGATCACGGGTCACGGATCACGGATCAGCATCGGTGGCTCATGGCTCATGGCTCATGGCTCATGGCTTATGGCTCATGGCTCATGGCCCATGGCTCATGGCTTCGCTCCTAGGCAACCATGGCGAGGAGCTAGGAGCGAGGAGCCAGAAGCTCCTAGGCAACAATCATCTCGGCGTCGGGTTGTTGGAACACGAATGCCACCGCGAGGGCTTCGTCCCTCGGCCAACCCGACAGTGTTTGCGAGGCAGTCGCATTCGCATAGGAGCGGAACTCGCTCCACGTCATCATCGTCTGTGGGGTGACCGCAAGGCTTTGGTCCGGCTTCTCGCTGAGCGTGCCGGCGACGAACGAGAAGGCATCCATCTCGACCACCGCGAGATCGAGTTCCTCGCAGCGTCGGATGAACTGTTCTGCGGTCGAACGATCGAAGAAGCCCTCACCGTCCTCCGTGCGGTGGACGATTTGTTCGTCGAACTCGGCGAGGAGCTCCTTCGTCGCAGGGTGTTCGTCATCCCACTGTTGGTCTTGTGCGGCTTGGCGGAGTTCGGCGAGGTCGTCGTCGAGCCCATCGGGATCGACCATGCGGATGGCCGTATCGAGTCGAAGTTGGAGCTCGCGCACGTCGAGGTCGTGGACGTCACCATCGGCATCCGGATAGATCTGTACCACGGTGGTCTCTCCATCGTGGAACACCATGCCGACGAACTCTTGTCCACGCCACATCTCGACGATCGGTCCGTCGAAGTCGTCGCGTTCGGTTTCTACGAGTTGGATGGGCAGCATATGTCGTGAGGATAGGCGGCGGACCCACACTCGGACGACTCACCTCTGACCGATGATCACCACGACCAGTCCGACGGCCATGTAGATCGCTCCCAGGAGAAGTGGCATGTTGGTCGTCACCGTCTCCGTGCCGCGAGGCGTCTCCCAGTTCGCTCCGTTGATGGCCAGGTCGATCAGGGAGCCGGTGACGGGTCCGAGGATCATCGTGAGGATCCCCAGGACGATCGTTGCGTAGCCGAACCCGACCAAGTAGTCGATCCCCTCACACGAGGCGCCGACGATCGTCCCGTCGCAGAAGTCGGGCCAACGCGGAACGGAGATCCAGGCGACGATCCATGCCGCGAGGAGACCGGCAGCGAACAGCACGGTCGTCCGAATCCATCGGTTCTGCAGTAGCGAGCGCATGTGGCAACCCTAGATCATCGATTCCGATCCCAGATTTCAGATGCCAGATTCCAGATCCCCGCGCCTATGCGCCTACGCGCCGTCACGCTCGGATCATGGATCATGGATCATGGATCATCGATCCGGCGCAGCCAGGAGCCAGGAGCTAGGAGCCAGGAGCCAGGAGCGGCGCGCCTGTACGCCTACGCGCCTCCGCGCTCGTACGTCGGATGGTCAGATTGTCGGATTGTCGGACCGCGCCCTTCCACCCCTGGGAGGTAATCATGGGTCCGTGGTAGCCAGGAGCCAGGAGCCAGGAGCCAGGAGCTGGCACTACGATCCAGGAACGAGGAGCGGCGTGCCTATGCGCCTCCACGCGAACGCGCCACCACGCCACCACGCCCCCTCGCCCCAGCGCCCATACGCCTCCTCCACTAGTCTCGGGAGGGATTCCACGTCGTCGCAGCGGAAGGAAGTGTGGTGCCCACATATCGTCCGGACCTTGAGGCGATCCCTCTCTATGTACCAGGGAAACCGGTCGATGAGGTAGCCCGCGAACTCGGTCTTGCATCGATCGACAAGCTTGCGTCGAACGAGTGCCCGACGGCACCGTTCCCCGAGGTCGTCGAAGTGATCGCACGTGCGGCAACCGAGGTCAACCGGTACCCGGACAACGGCACGTTCGCCCTCCGGGGAGCGCTCGCTGCGTTCCATGGGGTCGATCCGGACGCAGTATGGGTCGGGCATGGATCCAGCGACCTGCTTCGCTCGATCGCCATGGCTGTCGGCGGCGAAGGCACCTCCCTGGTGTTCGCCGATCCGTCCTTCGTGCTGTACCGCATGATCGCGCTTCTGACCGGGTCGACACCCGTTCCGGTGCCGGTGACCGATGACTACGGACACGATCTCGGTGCGATGGCGGATGCGATCGACGACACGACCTCGTTGGTGTTCATCTGCAACCCGAACAACCCCACCGGTGGTCACTTGTCGCACTCCGAGGTCGAGTCGTTCATCGATTCGGTCCCCGAGTCAGTGCTCGTAGTGGTGGACGAGGCCTATGCCGAATACGTGACCGCCGACGACTACCGATCACAGCTGGCCACCGCACCGACCTTGCCGAATGTCGTGGTCCTCAGGACTTTCTCCAAGGCGTACGGTCTCGCCGGTTTGCGGGTCGGCTACGCCGTGGGCAATCCAGACGTGCTGAACTCCGTGAAGCGCACACAGGCCCCGTTCGCCGTGACATCGGTAGGACAAGCGGCGGCACTCGAGGCGCTCAAGCATCAAGCAGCCCTGCGCGAGCGGGCGGTCGTGAACGCCTACGGACGGGCGTACCTCGTCGATGCCCTCAGGGAACGTGGCTACGACCCCGCCCCGACCCAGGCGAACTTCGTCTATTTCATACCCGAGGAACCGGCGGCGGACCTCGGTGATCGGCTTCTCCGCCAGGGCACGATCGTCCGTGTCCTCGGTGACGGAGTCCGGGTGAGTGTCGGGACCGACGAAGAGAACGCACGGTTCATCCGGTCCCTCGACTCGGTTCGGTCTCAGTGATGTTTCTTCCCGAAGCACTCGACTGGTCGACCATTCCGCCGGTGATCGAAACCGACGGGTCGGTCACGGATCGTCCCGACTGGCTGACCGACGAGTTCGCATTGCGGATGTATCGGGAGATGGTTCGCATGCGCGTCTTCGACCGCAGGTCCACGGCGGCGCAACGCCAGGGCCGCCTCGGGACCTTTGCGATCGCCGAGGGTCACGAAGCGATCCAGGTCGGTTCCGCACTCGCACTCGGCCCCACCGACTTCGTCTATCCCGGATACCGGGAACATGGCGTGCAACTGTCGATGGGGATGCCGTTGTCCACGGTGTTGTCGTACTGGCGCGGGCTTCCGAATGAGACCTGGGATCCGACGACGATGCGACAGATGGTCGTCACGGTTCCGATCGGGAGTCACCTCCCGCACGCAGTCGGGCATGCGTACGCGGACCGGGTCGCCGGGAAGGACACGGTGACCGTTGCGTACATCGGCGATGGTGGAACGTCGGAGAACGACTTCCACTCCGGGCTGAACTTCGCCGGTGTCTGGAAGACCCCGACGGTGTTCGTGGTGTCCAACAACCACTATGCGATCTCCGTCCCGTACGAGAAACAAACCGCGGCGAATGCCATTGTTGACAAGGCGGCGGGATATGGGATCGCGGGGGTCCGTGTCAACGGATTCGACGTCGCAAAGGTCTACGAGGCGATGACCGACGCCGTCGCCCGTGCGCGTTCTGGCGAGGGTCCGACGCTCATCGAGGCTGTGTGCTATCGATACGGCCCACATGCCACCGCTGATGATCCTTCGCTGTACCGCACCAAGGACGAAGAGGAGGAGTGGCGAGTCCACGACCCCGTCGACCGTATGCGCAACTTCCTCACGAGCGTCGCACTGTGGGATGAAGAGGCTGAACTGGATCTGCTCGAGGAACTACGGGCCGAGTATGAGGAGGCGCTCGACGCGGTGACCGCGATCGAATTGCCTGCGAGGTCGGATGTGATCCACCACGCATTCGACCGAATCCCGGCGCCGATGGTGGAACAGCTGAACAGGATCGAACAGGACGCAGGCGAGGAAGCGTCGACCGTGGCGGCATCACAGCGATGGACGGTGGGGGAGGACAAGATCCCATCCGGTCCGACGACCCCGATGACAATGGCAGATGCCATCAATCAGACCCTCCATCAGGAAATGGCCTCGGACCCCTCCACGATCGTCCTCGGTCAGGACGTGGGTGTTGCGGGAGGCGTGTTCCGGATCACGGACGGACTCCTCGACCGTTTCGGCCCTGAGCGCGTGATCGATGCGCCGATCAACGAGTCCGGGATCGTCGGGAGTGCGATCGGGATGGCGATGGCGGGAGCACGTCCGATCGCTGAGATCCAATTCGAGGGGTTCTCCTATCCGGCGTTCGACCAGATCGCCAGCCATCTCGGCCGGATCCGGTTCCGGGCGCGTGGGAACACCCACGTGCCGATGGTCCTCCGAATGCCCAACGGAGCGGGGATCGGGGCCCATGAGCACCATTGCGACTCTCCCGAAGCGTTCTTCGCCCATGTGCCGGGGGTCGTCGTGATCGTTCCGTCTTCGGCTGCCGACGCCAAGGGTCTCCTCGCTGCGGCGATCCGCTCCGAGGACCCCGTCATCTTTCTCGAGCCGAAGGTCCTGTACCGGTCGGGACGG
>JAUIIM010000083.1 GCA_030431785.1 Acidimicrobiia bacterium
CGAGGTCCACGTCCTGTTCGTTCATCGCTTCGGGACCCAGGTGGAGGAGTCCGGCATAGTGGCCCATATGCGCATGCGTGATTCCGACGGCGTCGAGGCATCGGCTCCGCCCGGGCGGGTAGGCAGGGTGCTCCAGAAGTCGATGTGTCTGTCGACGGAAGTCAGGAGAAGCATCGAGGAGCATCACCCGTCCGTGTCGTGAGATCACAGCGACCGAGGATCCGTCGCGCCGTGGACCCACACCGGTGAGGTTGCCGGCTTGCGGCGACCCTCCGTCCTGACCCGATCCGAGCACGATGACCGTGGTTTGCATGGCCGCTATTGTCGCAGGAAATCGAAGGAGGTTGCGATGGAGCTGACGAGCAGGACGTTCGAAGACGGTGAACGGGGTCCCGATGCGGTCGCACTGGCAGTACCGCACCCCGACGACCATGTGACGTTCAGCACCAACCGGAATCCACATCTTGCCTGGACCGCTGTGGACGGTGCGTCGTCCTACGTCGTGACGTGCATCGACCCCGACTGTCCGAGTGCGCCCGACGACGTCAACCAGACCGATCGCGAAGTGCCCGCAGACCTTCCGAGGATCGATTTCGTCCACTGGTTGCTCGCAGACATCCCGTCCACGACGCATGAGATCTCCGAAGGATCTCACTCAGACGGGGTCGTGGAGAGAGGCAAGGGCGCTGACGCAACCCCAGTCGGAATCCCAGGACGCAACGACTACTCGGCCTGGTTCGAAGGAGACGAAGGTCTGGAGGGCCTCTGGCTCGGCTACGACGGGCCCGCTCCCCCATGGAACGATTCGATCGAGCACCGATACATCTTCAGCGTCAAGGCGCTCGACATCGCATCGACGGGACTTCCACCCGGCTTCACCCGTGACGACTTGGATTCCGCCATTGACGGTCACGTGATCGATGAAGCCTCGCTGACCCTCACCTACACGACGAACCAGCGCCTTCGATGACGATCGACGCTGCGGCGCTCCCGAAGGCGGTCCTGCACGAGCATCTCGACGGAGGGCTTCGCGTCGGGACGATCCTCGAGATCGCCGCACAGACCGGATACGACCGCCTGCCGAGCACGGATCCCGGGGACCTCGAAGAATGGTTCCATCAAGGGAGGTCGGGGTCACTCGAACGCTATCTCGAGGCGTTCGAGCACACCGTAGGCGTGATGCAGACACCCGAGGCGCTCGAACGGGTCGCCTACGAGGCGGTCGAAGACCTGGCCCGCGACGGCGTGGTCTATGCCGAAATCCGTTTCGCACCATCGCTGAACACGCAGGGTGGACTCAGCCGCGAGGCAGTGCTCGAGGCCACGTGGAAGGGAATGTCGAAGGCGATGGAAGATCATGACATCGTCGTCTATCAGATCGTCACCGCCATGCGGCAGGAGTCCGATGCTCGTGAGGTTGCGGACACGGCCATACGCATGCGTGACCACGGCATCGTCGGCTTCGATCTCGCAGGTCCGGAAGCAGGTTTTCCGCCCGATCGTCATCTCGATGCGTGCAACGCGGTTCGTGAGGCGGGGCTCGGTCTGACATTGCACGCCGGCGAGGGGGACGGTCAGCATTCGATCTGGAGGGCGCTGGCGCTCTGTGGGGCGGACAGGATCGGTCACGGCGTCCACATCGTCGAGGACACAGACTTCGACGGAGCGACGATCTCGAAGCTCGGATCGTTTGCTCGTCGTGTCCGTGACCACCGTGTCCCGCTCGAGGTCGCCGTGACGTCGAACATCCACACGGGAACGTTCGAATCGGCCGAGACGCACCCCTTGTCGGCGTTGTACCGGAGTGGGTTCAACGTATCGATCAACACAGACAACCGGCTCATGTCCGGAGTGTCGATGTCGGGGGAATATCGGAGTGCCCACGAAGACGCTGGTCTCACGCTCGCCGACCTCGGAGCGATCACCGAGCATGCGATCCTTGCGGGTTTCGGTGACTACCCGGTACGAAAGCGACTCATTGAAGACGTCGTGCGACCCGCATACGGCAGCTGATCAGGCCAATCGGCGATCGATCCAATCGGTGACGCCGCCGAGGACCATGGCTGCTTCTGATTCGTTGTGGGCCTCGTGCCGTAGGCCCGGAAGTACCACACGTGTGACCGCTGGTGAAGTCGCGGTGACCGCCGACGCTGCGGTCGGTACGAGCACGTCCTCAGCGCCGTGAAAGACATAGGTGGGGGTCGTGAGCGTTCCAACGGCAGCACGCTGACGCTCCATGTCGGCGAACGTCGCCTTGCCGAGTCGAAGCGTTCCCTTGGTCGTGATGAGGTCGTCGGCGAAGTACGCCTCAGCGACGGCGGGATCGCGCGACAGCCACTCCCCCTTCAGACCAGAATCGACCCGGACATTGCCGAGGACGCCGCCCAGACCCTTTGCGATGGACTTCAGGATCGGCGAGAGGCCATCATCGAGCGCAGGGGCCGACAGTACGGCAAGATTCGGTGCTGGTGCATAGTCCTCGAGGAGATACCCGGTGACGAGGAGTCCACCGAGCGAGTGTCCGTAGAGCACCCATTGCCTTCCGCTCGGTTCGACCATCGCCGAAGCGACCTCGGAGATGTCCTCGCGGAAACGATCGATCGATTCGACATCCATTCGAGGTCCACCGCTGCGTCCATGCCCACGCAGGTCGAACGTGGTCACATTGGCGCCGTGGTCGACGAACGTCGACGCGACCGATTCCCACCGTCCTGAATGCTCTGCGACGCCGTGCACGATGAGGACGTCATACCTCGGGTCGGGTCGCTGGTATGACCTGACGAACAGGTCGATTCCGTCCGTCATCCGCAGCGATCGTGTCTCAGACGTCATCTTGTGGTCCTCTCGTGAGCATTGCCGCCCCGACGATACCGGCACCGTTGCGGAGGGTGGCGGGAACGACACGGGTCGGAACCGTAAGGTGCGCGGCGAGTCGGTCGAATTCCTTCGATATCCCGCCGCCGACGATGACCAGATCCGGTGAGAAGATGAAGGCGAAGTGGTTGATGACCTCATTGGCGCGGTTGGCCCACTCTTCAAACGAGAGAGGGCCGTCCTCATGTAGGCGTGCCGCTGCATAGTGCTCGGCCTCCATCCCGTTGAATTCGAGATGGCCGAACTCTGTATTCGGTACGAGGACACCATCGAGGATCAGCGCCGAGCCGATCCCGGTACCGAAGGTCAGGACCATCACGAGCCCGGCGATTCCCTTCCCCGCCCCGTAGGCAGCTTCCGCGAGCCCGGCAGCGTCCGCATCGTTGACAACCGAGACGCGGACCTTCAGAACCGCCTCGAGCCGTGCGGCAGCATCGAGTGACGACCAGTCCCCCGACAGGTTCACCGCGGAACGCACGATGCCTGCGTTGACGACACCAGGCACGGTGACGCCCACCGGTCCGTCCCAGGCGAACGCATCGACGACACCGCGCACCGCTTCGAACACTTCGTCGGGTCCGCCGTCCGTCGGTGTGGGTATGCGCATGCGCTCGGCGAGGAGCACGCCATCGGAGAGATCGACTGGTGCCCCTTTGACGCCGGATCCGCCGATGTCCACCCCGAACGCCCGGTCGTTCATGGCTGGTCGTCCAGGCTCGCCAGGAGCCACTGCTCCAGGGAAAGAACGGCTTCGGAACCCTCGACGATGATTCCACCGGGGAACTCGGCCAGATGGGCCGGGACGCGAGTACATCCCGGAGGGAGCTCTCCACTGTCGCCCGGAGTCAGGACGATCGCACGGAGACTCTCAGGGGCCAGGGCCGTGGCGACCCCCGGAAGCTGATCGAGGCGCCGGAGGTCCTTCCGGAACGCGGCTACGTCATCTACCCCGATCGATTCGCCATCGTGGCCGGTGGCGACGATCGTGCCGCGTGGCGGTCGTGGGGCGAGGGATGGATTCCACACGACGGTGTCCTGCGGCCGAACCGGTTCGAGCATGCCGGCGAGGTTGGGCCACCACGCCACCACCGACTCGGTCTGTGTGCCGACCGGTCGTCCACGGACGGTCGGGATCGAGGGAGCGAGTTCCCCTGCGTCCTCGACCCCAGGCACCGCAAGACGCGAGGTGGTCCGGGATCTGCTCACTTCTCGATGAAAGGGAGGTCGGCTTGTTCCGCGGGTACCTGCTTGCCACGGATCGTGACGTCGAGTCGTTCGGATGGATCCGGGGGCGGAGCGATGAGGGCGAGTCCGATTCCGTGTTCGAGGGTCGGTGAGAAGTTCCCGGAGGTGACCACGCCGCTTCCGGTCTCGGAGGTCACTTCGTATCCGGAGCGAGGGATCGCTCGGCCCTCGGTCGTGAAGGCGACAAGCCGTCGAGGGACATTGCGTCGTTGTGCCTCGAGCGCCGCCTTTCCGACGAAATCATGGTTCCAGTCGACGACCCAGGCCAGACCGGCTTCGAGTGGTGAAATGGAGGGTGACAGGTCCTGTCCCCACAGCGGGAAGCCCATTTCGAGTCGCAGGGTGTCTCTAGCACCGAGACCACACGGGTCGGCGCCGGCTTCGAGCAGTGCATCCCACAGTTCGCCGGAGTGGGCGTTCGATATGCAGATCTCGGCACCGCGTTCGCCGGTGTAGCCCGTACCGGCTGCGGTGATCGTCGTGTCGTATGCCTCGCTGACGGCGACGCGGAACCGTCCGGGTTTCGCACCGAGCACTCGTTCCACGATGTCCGGCGCTTCTGGGCCCTGAACAGCCAAGAGTGTCGTCTCACTGCGGATGTCTCGCACCGCCGTGTCGGAACCTGCCGCTTCGGAGAACCGTGCGAGGATGTCGTCAGAATTCGTCCCGTTCGGCATGACCCAGTAGCGATCCTCCTCAAGACGCCAGACGATGATGTCGTCTTCGACTCCCCCGCCATCGTTCAGTGCCATCGTGTACTGCGCTCGACCGGGCTCGACCTTCGTGATGTCGTTGCAGAGCTGCGAACGGAGCGTCTTCGTTGCGTTCGGGCCGATGACCTCGAAGCGACCGAGGTGCGAGACGTCGAATACCCCGGCGGCGGTCCTGACCGATCGGTGTTCGTCGAGGACGCCGGTGTATTGCAGTGGCATGGTCCAGCCACCGAAATCGGTGAAGCGTGCTCCGGCGGATTCGTGCTGTTCGTGAAGTGCAGATCGTGGCATGAGGTCAGCCTACCGTCGAAACGTGGCGCGCCCTGTATGCGCCGTCAACCGGTTTCGGACAACCCGAGGTCTTCGATCTCTGGTGGCCCGGGGATGCGCGTCGGGAGGGGTTCTTCGATGGAAGCGTCCGGTTCTTCGAGTCCGTACTTCACGAGAAGGTGCAGATAGTCCCGTTGGTAGAACACCTTGCACTTGACGTCGGGGTATAGCTCCCGGAGACGTCTGACCTTCCTGTTCTTCTTCGTGACGAGTTTCTGGCTCATCGTGGTGATCTCGATGTAGACATCGTCACCCGGGAGATAGAAGTCCGGCCGGAAGAGCTTCGTCGGGTTCCCGTCGTCGTCCCAGTCGACCTCGAACGCACGCGGTTCGTATTCCCAGTCGATCCCGTAGAAGTCGAGGAGACGGGCAAACTCGCGTTCGCTGTTGTGTGCGAACGCAGTCGTTTCGGCTTGCGCCGGCCCGAAGAGGTCGTCTGTCGTCAGGTTCCCGCCGCCTCCGCCAAATCGGTGTCGGCTACCGGTTCGAGTGACCGGTCGGGGAAGAGCCTGTGGATCTCACCAGCCACCTCGTCGTGGACCGGACGTACGGCGATGCCGAACACGCCCTGCCCCTGTTTGAGGAGGTCGATGACTTCTTCTGGACTGGTGGCGGCGTAGATTGAAGACCCATCGGAGAGCAACGTGATGTCCTCATCACGCCATCCCGGGCCGACTTCCTTTTCGAGATGTGCGAACGCGGCGCGGATCTTGTGGAGCGACGTGCCAGCATCCTTCAGACGCTTGATGACGCGCAGCGTGACGATGTCCTGGAAGTTGTAGAGGCGCTGCGTACCGGAGCCGGATGCCGTCTGCATCGAGGGACCGAGCAAGCCCGATCGATCCCAGTAGTCCAGTTGTCGATACGTGATGCCGACGATCGAGCACACCTGCGGGGAGCGAAAGCCCAGTGTCGTGTCGTTGGTCGATGTTTCCATGTTCCTGCGTCTCCTAGCCCAGAAGGTTACACGTTTGTAATCCGGACCGGTCGAACGCGTCACAAGGACGTAATTCCACGTCCGGATTTCGCGAGTGAAGCTACGCGCTCCCGCGCGCGTTGTCAACGATTCTGCGCACGGCGTCGGCTACTCCCCTGCGACGAGCCGTTCGAGCCGGTCGAGATCAGGGGTGGCACCGAGCCCGATGAGGATGTCGCCGACCTGGAACTTTTGCGTCGGATCCGGGTTGATCCGGACTTCCCGATCAGGGTGGCTGACCCCGATCACCATTGCTCCGGTATCCCTGCGCAAATCGAGTTCTCGCAGGCTTCGGCCGATGAAAGGCGAGGTCTCCGTGATCTCGAACTGTTTGATCCTGAAATCGAACTTCGTGTTGTGGACGACGGCGTCGAGGAAGTCGGCGAGTCCCGGTTCGACGGCAAGTGCTGCAATGCGCTCTCCCCCAACCAACTCCGGGGTCACGACCGAAGATGCTCCGGCCAACGAGAGCTTCCTCTCGGTCTCGAGGTCGATGGCGCGGGCCGCAACCCGGAGATCCGGATTCTTGTCCCGCGCCGACAACGTGATGACGAGGTTCTCGCTCGGAGAGGCAACCGCCGCGACGACAGACCGCGCCCGTTCGACCCCAGCGGCACCGAGTACCCCGTCTCGCGTCGCATTTCCCTCGACGACGAGCGCACCTGCCGACTCTGCCTGTTCGGCGACATCGGGATCACGTTCGACCACGACGGACGGAACGTTGTCTCGCTCAAGCGCCTCCCACGCGGTTCGCCCCACGCGTCCGAAGCCGCACACGATCACATGATCGCTGAGTTGTTCGATGTTTCGTTTCATCCGTCGCTTCCTCCGATGGTTCGATCCGACCACGTCTTCGATCGCATACCGGACGAAGCCGGTGGCTGTGTACAACGCCGCACCCGTCCCGCCGAGTATCACCAGAACTACCCAGACCCGCGTCAAGCCCTCGTACGGTCCACCGATCTCGGCGTATCCGAGAGACGAGATGGTGATGAACGTCGAGTACCAGGCGTCCGAGAACGAAAGATCGCCGATCAGCATGAAGCCGATGGAACCGACGACGATGACCACACCGAGCGCAACCAGTCCAAGCGTCAGGTTCTGGGGTAACCGGACCATCTTCAGGACTCCGATGGATTCTGGAAGTCCTCCGGATCGATGTCGTCGAGGAATTCGCGGAAGCGTTCGATCTCGTCCTCGTCGGCTTCATCGTGGATCTCGATGCCGGCCTCCACGAGGACATCCGGAGCGGCGAACAGCGGCGCTTGCATACGAATTGCGATGGCGATGGCGTCGGACGGACGTGATGAGACGATGTGGACGTCATCTCCCGTCTTGATCGACATGTCAGCGAAGAACGTTCCCCCTTTGAGGTCGGTGACGACGACCTCGGTGAGTTCTCCACCCAGTTCTTCGATCAGGGCAGCAGCGAGATCGTGTGTGAGTGGACGCTCGGTGGAGACACCCTGCTCGGCGAGAGCGATGGCGGTTGCCTCTGGTGAACCGATCCAGATGGGGAGGTACCGTCCGACGCCGCCGCGTTCGCGCAGCAGGAGGATCGGGGTGTTCGAGGGCAACTCGATCCGAACACCGATGAAGTCGAGTGGCACGTGCTGGTTCACACGCCGAGGTTATCACTCGGCGTCGTTGGCACTCACGTCGTATGCAGCCGTGATGAACCGGTTCGGCTCGTCGATGAGATCCGACATGTTCATCACCGCCCAGACATCGGGGAGGTTGCGGTAGAGGCCATCCCAGTCGAGTCCATAGCCGAGGAGGTACTCGTCGCCGACCTCGAAGCCTCGGTAGTCGACGTCGACATCGACGATACGCCGAGGCACCTTGTCGAATAGTGCCACCGTGCGGATCGACCGCGCTCCCTTCGCTTCGAGCATGCGGAGGATCGTTGTCAGGGTGAGCCCAGTGTCGACGATTTCGAGTGCGAGGAGCACGTCCCGGTCTTCGAGAGACGTGCCGATGTCGAGCGTGACCGAGACGCGACCCTGCTCTCCGAAACGGGTGAGCGCGAGGAATTCGGGCGTCGTGTCGAGCGGCAGATGGGACATGAGGTCCTTGACGAAGAACAGCGAGCCCTTGAGGACGGCGACGACCACGATGTCACCGGACGGATGGTCCTCGACGATGGCGTCGGCGAGCTCGCCGATCCGGCGTCCAAGGGTGTCAGCGTCGGCGACCCGGACGAACCCGTCCGTCATCCGCCACTCACGATCGAGGGCATGGCGTCCTGGATCCATCGGGCGATCGATTCCGCCTTCGGAAGGTCGGCCGCCGAGGAGGTGCTCCA
>JAUIIM010000006.1 GCA_030431785.1 Acidimicrobiia bacterium
GCACCCAGTCGACGGTGAAGTCCCGGCGGCGTTGCTTCGCTGCACGGATGAACTCGCCCCGGAGCCTCGCCCTCGTCGTGGCCGGAGGCTCGACCATCGCGAGGTCGATGGCGTCGTCGGTGACGATGCGATCCATCAATCCTGCGTCCTGGAGCTTGTAGAACAGGCCTCGGTCCCGATTCACGTCGTGATAGTTGAGGTCGATCAATGCCAGACGGGCCGACGAAAGGGGCAACCGGTGACGTGCGCGGTACCGGTCGATGAGTTGATACTTCGCCACCCAATCGACCTCGCGGGTCAGGGTCATCGGGTCCTTCTCGAGACCGGTCAACAGGTGTTCCCACATCCCGACCGCACGCTCGATCTCCGGCGACACCCCCGTTGTCCGGACATACCGCATGACTCGTTCGAGGTACTCCCACTGCATGTCGAGCGCACTGAGTTCACGTCCGTTGGCGAGTCGGACGGTCGTGCGACATGTCATGTCGTGACTGATCTCACGGATCGCCCGGATCGGGTTCTCGAGTGTGAGATCGCGGAATACGACCTCGTCCTCCAGCATCTGGAGCAATGCGACCGTCGTCCCGACCTTTGCGTATGTCGCATACTCGGACATGTTGGAGTCGCCCGCGATCACGTGGAGACGCCGATACCGTTCGGCATCCGCGTGGGGTTCGTCGCGGGTGTTGATGATCGGCCGGCTCCGGGTGGTCGCAGAGGACGATCCCTCCCAGATGTGCTCGGCCCGTTGTGCAAGCGAATAGATCGTTCCCCGTGCGGTGCTCAGCAGCTTCCCTGCGCCGCTCCAGATCTGTCGACTGACGAGGAACGGGATCAACGTATCGATGGTGCGCTGAAAATCCGCATGACGCCGGATCAAGTAGTTCTCGTGGCAGCCGTAGGAATTGCCGGCGGAATCGGTGTTGTTCCGGTAGAGATAGATGTCGCCACGGATGCCTTCCTCGGCGAGGCGTCGTTCGGCGGATTCGACAAGACCCTCGAGGATGCGCTCCCCGGCTCGATCGTGGGCGACGAGGTCGTACAGACTGTCACATTCCGGTGTGGCGTATTCGGGATGTGAGCCGACATCGAGATACAGACGGGCGCCGTTCTCGAGGAAGACGTTTGACGACCGGCCCCAACTCACGACCCTCCGAAAGAGGTACCTCGCGACTTCGTCGGGCGACAGACGACGCTGTCCCCGAAGTACGCAGGTGACGCCGTATTCGTTCTCGAGCCCGTAGATCCGTCGGTTCATCGAACGCAGCGTACCCGACCACGGCGGATGCGACGGCGCATCTGGACTCACAAAGGAGGGTTCACTCCCCCAGTGCCTCACGGATCTCGTCGGTTCCGAGACGTCGGAACGCCCTGCGATCAGCCGATCGGTCGAGGAAACCCGTTTCCCAGTCCTCGAGGGCCACCGACTCCTCCATCCCGGTCTGTACCGCGGCTGCGGCTGCGGCGAACGCCTCGCCGACGGCCATGTCCGAGGACCACGTCCCGTCGAGCGCAGCGAGGATCTCGTCTTCGTGCGAACCCAGCACCGTCGCTGACCCGACATCGCGGAGGGTGCCGTCGAACTGGATGCGATAGATGTTGTCGCCTGAGGGGTTCTCCCCGACTTCTGCGACGACGATCTCGATCTCGTACGGTTTCACTTCGTGGGAGAAGACCTGACCGAGTGTCTGGGAGTAGGCGTTTGCGAGACCTTTCCCGGTGACATCGGAACGCGAGTAGGAATATCCCTTGAGATCTGCGTACCGGATGCCTGCGACCCTGAGCGCTTCGAACTCGTTGAAGCGACCGACACCCGCAAAGGCGATGCGGTCGTAGACCTCGGAGATCTTGCGGAGCGTCGACGAGTTGTTCTCGCCGACCAGCAGGATGCCCGCATCCATGCGCAGGACGACGATCGGCCGACCCCTGCGGATCCCCTTCCTGGCGAACTCGGCCCGGTCCTTGACCAGTTGCTCCGGTGGTACGTAGAACGGCATGCTCATCGGCGACCCTCCTGGATCGTCCGACTGATGGAGGCGAGCTGCTCGTCGTCGACTTCGGATACACCGTCGGCGGACACGATCAGAACGTTCGGAAAGATGCCGCGCTTGAGATCCGGACCCCCGGTCGCAGCGTCCTCTTCGGCGGCGGCGACGAGCGCTTCCACCGACACGGCGACGGCTTCGTCGCTGGTGAGGTCAGGACTCCACGCCGACTTGAGGAAGGAACGAGCTTCCGTGCCGCCGGATCCAGTGGTCGCATAGTCGTATTCGTCGTAGCGACCTCCGACGACGTCATACGAGTAGAGCCGTCCCTTGCCCTGTGCCGTGTCGTATCCACAGAACAGCGGGATGACGACGAGACCCTGGAACGCCAGGGACAGGTGGCCCCGCACCATACGGGCGAGATAATTCGCCTTTCCCTCGAGACTGAGGGCGTTGCCTTCGATCTTCTCGTAGTGCTCGAGCTCGGTCCTGAACAACTTGATCAGTTCGACAGCCATCCCCGCGGTCCCAGAGATCGCGACGGCTGAGTGGCGATCGGCCTCATAGACCTTGCGAACCCGCTTGTGTGCGATCACGTTCCCTGCCGTTGCGCGACGGTCGCCCGCCATGACGACACCGTCGGCGAATGTGATCGCGAGGATGGTGGTCGCCTCGGTCAGCGCCGTGGGCGTCTCACCCTCGAAGGCCCACTCTGGCGCGACACCTCGGTGTTCGAGCATCGAGATGAACGAAGCATCGGGTACCGGCTCTCCGAGCCAGAGTGGTCCGTGGACGGTGTCGCTCACTCGCCGCCCTTCTGGACGTAGTTCTTCACGAATTCCTCGGCGTTCTCTTCGAGAACTGTGTCGATCTCGTCAAGGAGGTCATCGATCTTCTCGACGACCTCCTCACCCCGCGCGGCGGGGGCTTCCACGTCTTCCGTCGTCTCTTCGACGTCTCTGCGTTGCTTCCGCTCTCGATCACTCATCTGATGCTCCGATCAGTTCCAACAAGGTTGCGGCGTCCGGACTCTGGTCGAAGAGGTCCTCCACCAGGTTCCTGGATCCTCGCCGAGGTTCAATCATAGGGAGCCGGACCAACGTCGATTCCCCCGTGTCGAAGACCAGGCTGTCCCAGTTCGCCGACACGACGGCGTCTGGGTAGCGTCGGAGGCTCTCGCCACGGAACCAAGCTCGCGTGCCCTCCGGTGGGGTGTGCATGGCTCGTTCGATCTCCTGTGGCTCGAAGAGTCTGCGCATCGCACCTGCGGCCATGAGCCGGTCGTAGAGGCCCTTTGCAGGGTCGACATCGTGGAATTGGAGTCCGACTGCGGAGAGCTTGCCATCGCTCCAGTCCAGACCGTCTCGTCGGCGGTAGCCCTCGATCAGCGCAAGCTTCGCCGCCCAGTCGAGGCGATCGCGCACGTACTGCCATCCCTTCTCGAAGTCTTCGAGAAGATCACGCCACTCGGCGATCACCCGCTTGTAGGCCGGTGCGAGCGTGTTCCCGGCGACGTAGTCCTCGGCGATCGCAAAATAGTGCCACTGCAGGTCGATCGCGGAACGGCGTTGCCCGTCGGTACATGTCAGGCCCACCTTTCCGGTGAGGTCTCGGCTGACGAGCTGCATCGCCGCCACGGGATCTTCGAGCCGGATTGCGTCGTTGACCTGCTCGTCCTCGATCGCCATGAGCAGGATCGATGCGGCCCCCAGCTTCACAAGCGTCTGTACCTCGGATCGGGATGCGTCTGCGTTGATCACGTGGAGACGTCGATACCGGGAGCTGTCGGCGTGTGGCTCGTCCCTGGTGTTGATGATCGGGCGTTTGAGGGTGGTCTCGAGACCGATCTCTTCTTCGAAGAAGTCGGCGCGTTGCGTGATCTGGTACGACGCTTCCTGGCGCCCGTTCTCAGCACCGATCTTGCCGGTACCGGTAAGGATCTGACGACTCACGAAGAAGGCAGTCATGTGGCTGACGATCTGACCAAACGGCACGCCTCGCGAGACGAGGTAGTTCTCGTGTGCGCCGTACGAGTTGCCCTTGCCGTCCGAATTGTTCTTGTGGAGCACGATGCCGGCGCCGTCCTCGAACATCGAACGTGATGCTTCGGCGGCTTCACGCATCACCCATTCCCCGGCTTTGTCGTGCAGTGTCGCTTCGAGGGGATCCACGCACTCCGGGGTCGAGTATTCCGGATGAGCGTGATCGACGTACAGCCGAGCGCCGTTGGTCAACACAGCGTTGACCAGCCCGGAATCGGTCTCGTCCACCGGGTACGTCGATA
Source organism: Acidimicrobiia bacterium (assembly GCA_030431785.1). GTDB lineage: Bacteria > Actinomycetota > Acidimicrobiia > Spongiisociales > UBA5794 > UBA5794. Next base: position 4,270 of record JAUIIM010000006.1, read on the forward strand.
CCGTGAAGCCGCGAGCATCGCGCCCCGGTGTCTCGTCGTCGTAGCTCCACCGGATCCGCGCCCGGCCCCCGTGATAGCTGTTGACCACGATCCCGGAGGCCGTGACCGGGTTGAACTCCGGATCCCGTTGCACGGCGATGCCGTACTCGACTTCGGTCCCGATGATGGGTTCGACGGCCACGTCTACAGGTACTGACCCGGCGATGCGGTTTCGATGGTCCGCTGGTCGCCCTCCCCGTCGATGAGGGTGCGGACGTAGACGATGCGCTCGCCCTTCTTCCCGGAGATCCGGGCCCAGTCATCGGGGTTCGTCGTGTTGGGCAGGTCTTCCTGCTCCTTGAACTCCTGCTTGACCGCCGCCACGAGGTCGTCGAGTGTGAGGCCGGTAGCACCGCCGTCGATCTCTCGCTTGATCGCATCCTTCTTGGCGCGTCGAACGATGTTCTCGATCATCGCTCCGGAAGCAAAGTCCTTGAAGTACAGCTCTTCCTTGTCGCCATTGGCGTAGGTCACCTCGAGGAAGCGGTTCTCCGGAGAATCCGAGTACATCGCATCCACCGTCTTCGTGACCCACTCGTCGACGAGGGTCGTCCGGTCACCCGCGGCGGCGATGGCTCCCTCATCGAAGGGCAGGGAGTCCGACAGGTAGATGCGGAAGATCCGCTCGGCGGCCTCGCGTGTCGGGCGTTCGATCTTGATCTTCACATCGAGGCGTCCGGGCCGAAGGATCGCAGGATCGATCAGATCCTCTCGATTTGATGCGCCGATGACGATCACGTTCTTGAGGGCCTCGACACCATCGAGCTCCGACAGGAGCTGTGGGACGATCGTGGACTCCACGTCAGAGGACACCCCGGTACCGCGTGTCCGGAACAGCGAGTCCATCTCGTCGAAGAACACGATGACGGGAACGCCCTCGTCGCTCTTCTCCTTCGCACGTTCGAAGATGAGCCTGATCTGACGCTCCGTCTCCCCGACGTACTTGTTCAACAGCTCGGGTCCCTTGATGTTGAGGAAGTACGACCGTTGGTCCTCGACCCCGGTCTTGACACCGACCGCGGCGGCGAGCGAGTTGGCGACTGCCTTGGCGATCAGGGTCTTTCCGCAACCCGGGGGCCCGTACAGCAGGACACCTTTGGGCGGTTGGAGGTCGTACGCCTGGAATCGGTCCTTGTGGAGGTACGGCAGTTCGACCGCATCCCTGATGATGTCGATCTGTTCGTCGAGGCCGCCGATGTCCTCGTACGTGATGTCGGGGACTTCTTCCAAGACGAGCTCTTCGACCTCGGGACGTTCGATACGTTCGAGGACGAGGGAGGTCCTCGGATCGATGCGCACATGATTGCCTACGCGCAGAACTTCGTCGCGCACGGGCGCACCGAGGGAGACGACCTTCTCTTCGTCTCCGCGTCCGACGACGACGAGGCGCCCGTGTCCGAGCAGTTCCTTGACGGTCGCCAGTTCGCCGTTCGCTTCGAAGTCGCGGGCATCGACGATGTTGAACGCCTCGTTGAGGACGACCTCTTGACCCGGTTCGAGTTCCTTGACGCCTACGGTCGGCTCCACAGCGACGCGGAGCTTGCGTCCCGAGGAGTTGATGTCCACGGTTCCGTCGGGGTTCACCTGGAGTACCGTGCCAAACGGGTTGGGTGGAGCGGTGAGCTTCTCGACCTCTTCTCGCAGCAGGGCGAGTTGCTCTCGGGTCTCCTTCAGGGCGACCGTGAGGCGCTCGTTCTGGCCCTGGGATTGCGCAAGCTGGTTGCGTACATCGGTTAGGCGGTCCTCGAGGAGTCTGAGGCGTCTCGGGGCATCTTGCAGCCTGCGCCGGAGCGCTTCGTTCTCGTCCTCGAGGTTCGGACGATCGTTCCGTTGTTCGTGATCAGCCACCTGCGACCTCCTGGATGGTCCGGTTGCCACGTCCTGCGATTGTAGGTCGCCGAATCGGTTGTGTGGGGGAACCCGTAGCGATCAGCCGTCGGCACCGGGCATACTGCGCAGACGTGCGACGGTGATGAACCCAGTGTGCCCAACCATCCGGTGATCCGGCCGCACCGAGCGTCCGGCGATCTTCCACGAACGCATCATGACCTCGAAGGTGTCCTCTGCGAGGAACGCATGGGTGTCGTTCATCGTTCGTCGCAACTGCTCAACCTGCGGCACGGTCGGGAGGTAGGCAGCGAGTGCGCCGCCGGGTCGCATGGCCCCGGGCAACACCTCGACACAGTGCCAGGGTTCGGGGAGGTCGAGCACGACACGGTCCGGCCCGACGTCTGCCACGTGATCGACCACATCGCCCGTAAGGAACTCGATGTTGGGCGGGATGGTGCCTGCGAACTGTTCAACGAGTCGTTTGGCGTGGGTCTGGTGATCCTCGCGGGTGTCGACCGTCACGACTCTCCCCTGCTCCCCGACGGCTCTCGAGAGAGCCAAGGTCATCGCTCCGGACCCGGTTCCTGCCTCGAGGACGAGCGAACCGGGACGAATGTCGGCCCACGTCACCACGGCACCCGTGTCCTTGGGGTACATGACCGCGGCACCACGCTTCATCTTCAGCACATAGTCGGCAAGACGCGGGCGGAGAACGACCACGTCGGTGCCCCCACTCGAGGTGACCGTTCCACCTTCAGGTGAACCGATGATCGAGTCGTGCGGGATCACGCCACGATCGAAGTGGAACTCACTTCCCTGCGACAGCCGGATGAGGTGTTGTTTGCCTCGATGGTCGAACAGGAGACACGACTCACCGTCGACGAACGGGATCCCCTCGATCCCCATCTACGTGAGAACAGGTGCGAGTGCAGCCACGAAGGTCAGGATCATCGTGATCACGACCGCCCAGATGACGATCTTGACGAATCGCTTGTCCATCCCGGCCATCGGTCAGCCCTCGATGGTGGTGTCGCCGAGCAAGGAGTCCCCACGGAATACGCGGATACGAACGGTCTCACCGTGGTCCACACGAGTGGAGTACAGGAGTGCCTGCTTCGACTCACGCCGGAGATAGGTGCCGAGAGCGATCAGGGAAAGACCCACGGCCGTCTGGAGTCCGGAACGCGAGCTCGTGGATGCCAGGATGCCGATGCGCTGTGCCGGATGGAGCCGGCGCCACAGTCTGTATTTGAGAGCGCGTGCCGGGTTCACGACCGGTAGACCTCGACCCTGACCTTGGCACGGCGGGATCGCCAGACGCCGAATGCGACGACTGCTACCACCACAACACCCGCAGCAATGGCGATCTTGGTCATGTTGGCCTTGGCTTCGTCCTCGACATCGGTGACGACGCCTTCGATCTCTCGCAGCTTCGCTTCGAGGTCCGCCTTTTTCACTTCGGTCACGGGGCAACCTCCTCAGGACGATCGGGACCGTCGTGCACACCGCGGGTGGGCACGAGCTTCACGACAAGGGCACAGAACCCGACAAGCAGGAGGGCAACGATCACGTACGTGAGTGCCTGCCAGTAGGGACCATCGGGCATGACACCGATGAAGGACCGGAGACCGGCCACGGAGATCAAGATCAGACCAAACGCCCACAGCGATGCCGCCGCAAGTGACATGCCGGCGAAGTAGCCCAGTTTCTTGGCTGGTTCCACCGTCTCCTGGAGCAGGTACTGGCGCGCGAGTTCGATGAACTCTCGGATCAGGGTCGGGATGTCCTGCAACTGCGCCATTGGGTCCTCCGCGGGATTCCAAGAGTAGTAGGGAGACCGGTCATCCATGCGGTGAGTCATCTGACTACGATGCGTGGTCGTGGCAGAACATCGACAAACGGGGGAACACCGGTTGCCCGATGATCTCGCCAGGCGGAATCTGTTCCCTCTGGTGGCGGGTCAGAGCGTTTCCCTCTTCGGCGACTACATCGCGTTCTTCACGCTGCCGTACTACATGCTCGCACTCACGGGCGAGGCGCTCGACCTCGGTCTGACCGCATTCGCCGAGACACTGCCGATGTTGCTCTTCGGACTCGCTGCCGGTGTCCTGCTGGACAGGCTTCATCGACTTCGCCGGACTCTGATCCTCGCCGATCTCGTCCGGGCTGCTGCGTTCGCTGCTCTGGCGTGGGTGTCGTCACCCGCAGGACCCTCCATGGAGGTCCGATTTGCATCCAGCGTCGTCCTCGCCGTTGCGTTCATCGTGGGGTCGATGTCGGTGCTGTTCGATTCGGGACTCCAAAGCTTCATGACCCGGTCGCTCCACGAGAACGACCTCATTCGTGCGAATGCCCGTCTCGGGCTCGCACGAACGATCGCGCTTTCGGTCGGACCTCTGGCCGGTGGGTTGATCGTCACCCTGTCCGGTGGGTTCCTTCTCGCGTTCTCGTTGAACGCTGTGACGTTCGTCGTCTCAGCGATCCTGATGCGATGGGTCGAACCGATCAAGCGGATCTCCGTGCTCACCCAAGAGCGGTTCCGCACGGCCCTGAGCTCCGGTGTGCGGATCCTGTTCAACGACAAGCGCCTGCGTTGGGGGACCCTCGGTGGAACGCTCACGAACTTCGTGTTCCAGCCCCTGGAGGCACTCCTCGTGTTGTTCGTCGCACAGGAAGTCCTCGGTATCGAAGACATCACGGGTGCAGCTTCACGGGAGGGTGCGGCTGTTGGGCTCTTCATCGCCGCGCAGGCAGCCATTGGCTCGATCGGCGTCGCATTCGCTGGTCGCGTGTCAAGGACGATCTCACTCGGCTGGATGTACGTGATCGGTCTCGGACTCCTCGGTGGCGGCTTCCTCGCCGTGTCGATCCTCGAATCCTGGTTTGCGGTGATCCCGGCGGGATTGGCGATCACCGGGGTGACGTGGGTCAACGTCGCCCTGATGACCTTGCGTCAGAAGCTCGCTCCGCCACAGCACATGGGTCGGGTCATCTCCGCGTCGCGCACGTTCGCCTGGGCGGGTCTTCCTCTCGGCGCAGCGCTCGGGGGGATCCTGGCCGGGATGTTCGGGGTCGTGCCGGTCTACATCGTCGGATCGTCAGCGGTCATCATCATTGCGCTGCTCTTGACCAAGACTGCGCTCGTGACCGATCGAGTGATGGCGAGGGATCCGCTCTGAGCTCAGAACCGTCGACGTGACCGCTTCTTGCGGACGCCACGGCGTGAGTTGGTGATCCATCCAAGAGCGAAACCGAGCACGAGGGCCGCAAGGATCCAGAGGATGATTTGGGCTGCGACATAGGTCATTCGTCGTCCTCTTCCACGAGAAGTGCACGGAATTCGATGCGACGGTTCTTCGCACGCCCCTCTTCCGTGGTGTTGTCGGCGATGGGTTGGGTCTCGCCGAATGCGAGCACATCGAACCGCTCGGCATCTTCGCCGTGCGCAACGAGATAGGCAAGCACCGCCTGCGCCCGCGCCATCGACAATTCCATGTTTGCATCCGGTGAACCTTGGGAATCGGCATGACCGGCGATCTCGATCCGGATGGCAGGCTCGAGGGCGATCGTCTCGAGGATCTCGTCGAGTAGCTCCTCCCCCGCTTCTGTGATCTCGTCCGAGTTCACCCGGAACTCCACGACCTTGCCCTCGAGCAGGGCATCGAGATCGACCTGGAGTGCTTCCACTTCCTCAGCGGTCGGCGTGTTGTCCGGTGACCGGACGGCTGGATTGGCGTCGAATCCGATGTCGGCTGCGAGCTGGGTCAACTGCTCGTTGAGATCGTCGCGTTCTGACTTCTCGGGTACCTCGCCAGAGAGGATCACGAGCTCTTGGGACGGCACGACGATCAGAAGACCTTCGTCCAGCTGTTCGTGGATCGTGCGGACGAACCCGAGCACCGGTCCGAACCATTCGCTTTCGTCCTGGAGTCCTTCGACCACATTGACCCCGTCGGTCCGCAGGATGCCGAATGCTTCGGCCAGCGTGGAGTCGAGGGTTGCGCTTCGTTCCTCGGTCGAGACGTCCCCGGTCACCGTGACGACGTTTCGTTGCCATGCGATCTCGATCGAATCGCCTGTGACGACGATCTCCTCACCGGATTCTGTGGCGATCTCCCAGAGGGTCCCCTCGACGGAGGTCACACCGGTGAGTCCGTCGACCGCGGCAAAGATGGCTTCTTGATTGGTCCCTTCAGCAACCGTCCCCGTGAGGAGGACGTCGGTACCGGACGCTTGTGCGGTCACCGTGTCCAGGTCGTTGGCGGCAAGGAGGCCGTTCGCACGGGTCTCGATGTCCGACTCGATCGACGAGGTGCCGAAGTTGACGGCCGCGAACACGAAGAGCACGACGACCACGGCACACGCGAGTGCAAAGACGCCGCTGGACATCGCTGGTCCATCGTCCGTGTCGGGTCGGAACCCCGGTGGGGTCACTGACCGTGTCTTGTTGCGTGGCATCGTCATAGGGGAATCCTCAACAGGCTCCTGTGAATGCTATCGACGGCTTCGGGTACCGCCATGACCCTTTTCTGTTGCCCGCCGACGGCTAGCGTTCCACGAATGATCATCTCCGCGATAATCGTTGCGGCAGGGTCGTCGGATTGTGAACTGATCAGCGACGGCGGTCTCGTGCAACCTGTCAACGCGTGGTCGAGCCTGGCGTTCTCGGTAGTGGGCATCGCCCTGGTCATGATGTCGCGCCGTGTCCGCGGACCCGAACGTTGGTTCCGGATCGCCGTCGGGTCCCTACTCGTCTTGACCGGTCTCGGGAGTTTTGCCTTCCATGGTGCCGATGGTGCCTGGACGCAGTTCTCCCACGACGCAACGTTTCTCGCGACGCTTCTCGTCATCGGTGTCGCCAACCTGGTTGCGAAGCGGTCTGCTCGCATGGTCGCCGGTCTGTCCCTGACGGGCGTCGTAGCGATCACCCTGCTCCTCGCGATCACGCCTGCCTCGACCAACACGATCATGGTTCTCCTGGTGGGCGTTGTGCTCCTCGGTGCGGGTCTGGCGTTGCGGAACGGGACCTACGATCGATCACTGCTGATTGCGAGCGGGATTGTCCTCGTCCTCGCAATCGGAGCATTCCTTGCCGGACGCACTGATGGGATCTGGTGCAGCCCCGCAAGCCTCTTCCAGGCTCATGCCCTATGGCACATCTTGTCCGCTACTGGCCTCGGGTTCTTCGTCGTAGCAACAACGCAAGTCCGCGATTGGCCGCAGACGAAAGGGGCCCCGGCATGAACCCTTCCTTCAGCGACGTTGTGGAGGCAGCGCAACGAATCGCTCCCCATGTGCACCGCACCCCGGTGCTCACCTCCCAGTACGTCGACGAGGAGGTCGGCGCAGAGGTCTTCTTCAAGGCGGAGAACTTCCAGAAGGTCGGTGCGTTCAAGGCCCGCGGAGCGACGAACGCGGTTCTCGCCCTCACCGATGAACGCGCTGATGCGGGCATCGTCACCCATTCCTCGGGCAACCACGGTCAAGCGGTCGCATACGCCGCCGCCATACGCGGCGTGCCAGCAACCATCGTCATGCCGGATCACGCACCCGACGTGAAGATCGATGCCGTTCGTGGCTACGGTGCCTCAGTCGTGTTCGTCCCCCAGCCCGAACGAGAAGCAGCGGTCGCAGAGCTGATCACGGAGCGGGGCTACACGCTCGTGCATCCCTTCGACGACCCGATGGTGATCGCTGGTCAAGGAACGGCAACTTTGGAGTTGGTCGACGAAGTCCCGGATCTCGATATGGTCATCGCTCCGATCGGGGGTGGAGGCCTCTTGTCGGGCGCAACACTGGTCGGTGACCGAATGGGGGTCCGCACGGTGGGTGCGGAACCAGAGATCGTCGACGATGCATTTCGCTCCATGCGCGACGGTGTCCGTCATCCTGCAACTGGCGAGATCAGCGTGGGGGACGGCTTGCTGACCGGGATCGGCGAGATCGCGTTCCGTGTACTCCATGGTGCAGCCGTCGAGATCCTCACCGTTTCCGAAGCCGAGATCCTCGACGCGGTGCGATTGCACGCAGAGCGGATGAAGATCATCGTGGAGCCTTCCGGAGCCACCGTCCTCGCTGCACTCCTGAGGTATCGAGACCGATTCGACGGCCAGCGGATCGGCGCCATCATCTCGGGCGGCAACCTGCGACTGGATCTCTTGACCGCTACCGCGTGAGTCCGTGGAGGCCCTCAACGGCAGCCTGCGCTGCCTCTCTCACCCGATACAGGGATGCGGTCGCTCGTACCTCTCTCGCACGGGCATCGGACAGCGCCTTCGTATCGGCGTTATCCGTGGCGCTGTACGCACCACGTGCATCCGATCGCTCCTCGACCGCACGACGCAACGCCGAGAGTTGCGTAGCGGCCTCGTCGGCCAGTTCTTTCGCACGGCGATCCGGAGCCTTCGCTGCGAGCGCGAAGAGATGGTCATGGGCTGCAGTGGTGCGTTCCTGCAGCGCCGCGGCGATCTCGTCATTCCTCGACGACGGTGAACCCTCTGCGCCCGAACCCTTCTGGTCCCCCATCCAGGCAGCGAACTCGTCCGTGAGGTTCTCGGTGAGCCAGCGGGCATCCTGATAGCCGTCGCGTGCTTCGTCCTTCCACGACGGCTCCTGGGGCGCTCCCTTTCGACGTGCCGATGCTCGGAGGACCAACGACACGATGACGAGGACCAAAGCGATGACCACCAGGATGAGGACCCACCAGGGGGCGTCCTGGGCATCACCGGAGGAATCAGCTGCCTGTGCGAAGAAGGGAGGGATCATCGTCAGAGTGTATGCGTCAGAACTGGCCCGGTGTCCAGTCGGACAGCTGGAAACTCTTCTTGGTCGTCACGGCATCTCGCATCAGGTCCTCGGGAATCGACTCGACCGTGGCACCGATGTCCACCTGTCGTGCGGCGGTGGCGACACGTCGTCCTTCGGAGAGGTCACACACCTCCTGTGCACGGGCCGACAGTTCCGCCGTCCCGACGACTCGTGCCAGGTCGATGATCTGTTGCTTCGGGAGTCCGAGGAGCGGTCGGAGGATCGGTGTGGACGCTTCGCGGGAGACGCCGACCAAGTGAGGGAGCGTCTGGGACGAGACCTGGCCGAGGGCATCCCCGGTGACGAGGGCCTCGATTCCCTGTGCTTCGGCGATCGTCGAGGCCGCCTTCGCCATCATCACCTTCAGCGCGATCTGTCGCATCCTTGGTTCGACGTGATCGAACAAGGCGTCCTTGACGGGCTGGAACTCGACGAGATGCACCGTGGGTTGCGTGCCGAATCCCCACATCGACCACATCTCCCTGGCCACCGCCAGGGCATGGTCCGACTGGGCGCAGTTCAGCGTGAAGTGCACGTAGTCGACCGGGCAGCCGCGTGACATCATCATCCAGGCGGCAACCACGGAGTCGAAGCCACCAGAGATCAGACACAAGACCTTCTCCTGGGTGCCGAGCGGCAAGCCACCCGGTGCGGAAGCGTGGTCGATGACGACGAATGCTCTCTGATCCAACACCGAGATGTTCACGGTCTCCTGCGGATCGCTGAGATCCACGGTGCCACCGGCTTCGACGAGACGGGTACCGACTGCCGACGCAAGCACAGGGGACTTCCAGTCATGCGCCCCTCGCCTCTTCACCCGCACGGCGAATGTCTTGCCTACCACGCGGGATTCCGTCAGCGCGGAAGCCGCTTCCACGAGTCCGTCGAAGGACTCGAAGGGAACCGGGACCACGGTGTCGACCGCTCCAACACCGAACACCTGCGATGCGACATCGATGACGGCGGGACGGAGCTCGTCGTCCGGATGGACGGTGTAGCGATGGTTCCCGAGTCGATCGACCGATCCGGCGTATCCGACGGAGGCGAGCGCCCGATCGAGGTTGGCGCGGGCGCGACGAATAAGGCCCTTCTGCGTGCGGCGTGACTTGAGGTAGATGTCGCCGGACAGGGTGATGTGCACGTCAGCGGCGTTCGGGGTCGGGATCATGATCCGAGGATACGGGTGATGTCGTCGTTCAGTCCGACTCCAGGCGAACCGAAGGGAAGTAGTCGACGGTCACCGTGACATCGGCGCCGAACGCATCTTCCATCGCATCGTCCAAGTCGTCGATCGGGGGAATGTCGCCTTCGCCCGACAAGGTGGCCGACACCTCGTCGGAAGCGACCTCGACGCGATTGACGCGGATCGTCGAGTCTTCTCCGAGCCACTCCTCGACGACCTTGCTCGCCGTTGCCTGTCGTGACGCCGAATTGATGATTCCTTCGGAGGTGAATGCAAGAGGAATGATGATGACCATGGCCCCGAGTACGACGGTGCCGACGACCGTTCTCGTCTTCTTGGCGTTCCGTTGCATCTGGTCGAGCGGTGCGAGCCCACCGACGACGAACACGATCGATGCGACAAGGATGATCGAGACGAGGTTCGTGGCGAAGAGCAGGAACGCACCGATGGCATCGTCGAAGGCGCCGCTCTCGAGCGTGATCCCGACGACGGCGAGCGGAGGGACGAGTGCAACGGCGATCGCCACACCGGTGATGGACGAGGAGACACGTTTGTCGATCGTTGCGTAGGCGCCGGCAGCACCGGCAGCGATCGCGATCAGCATGTCGATGAGTGTCGGGGAAACGCGCGACAACACCTGGCTGTTGCTTGCGAGCGGAATCAGCTGAGGTGTCCATGCAGCCACGATCACTGCGGTTCCGATGGAAACCGCCACTCCCCCAGCAACAGTCGCAAACGACGTCGAGACGCGCCCGAGCCAGCCGTTCACCACACCGGCGCTGACTCCCATGATCGGGGTCATCAACGGCGCGACCAACATGGCACCGATGACGACCGCCGTGGAGTCCGCCATCACACCGAGGGTCGCGATGGTGGTCGAGAGGATCAGGAGTACCCAGAATCCGACCTGCTTCTGCACACTGTCGGGATCCTCGAAGTACAGCGAATCGACCACGGAGTCGCGCATCGAGTCCCCGAGATCCCGTTCCTTGAGCCAGTCGATCGCAAACTCACCGAGTTCGCCGGATCCGAGATCTGCGGCCTCTTCGTCGGAGATCCCGACCGCCATCATGAACACGCCGAGGGAGAAGGCACCGAAGGCGATCATGAAGATGACACCGGTGACGACGGTATGGGCCAGAGCAGCGACGATGACCGCACCGGCAATGTAGAGCGCACCTCGGACGAGGTGGAACGTGACCAGATCCCCGTCCCTGCGTCTCCGCCAAGAGCGGACCAGGATCGACACGCCGGTGGCGGCAAGATAGAACGCCGTGATCGCTCCCGCGACCCGCAGCGATGCCTCCGGTAGCACGAGCAGGGCGACGCCGCCGATCATTCCTGCGATTCCAACCACGATGTCCACGATCCTGCGTGGGCGTCGCCGTATCGCCGCCCACAGGATCGCCGCCCCGGTCAGGGCGAGTGCGGTCCCAGCGACGATCACCAGGAGGCGACCCGAATACTCGGGGATCAGGAGCAGGACAAGACCCGTCAGGGCGAAGATCAGACCCCGGGTCGTGAGCGGATTGAGCCAGTCCGGGAGGACCTGTTCACTGATAGTTCCCGATTCCTGGTTGTCGTCGCCTTGCATGGCACAGACGATAGACGAGAGCCGGCTCCCTCTGGCGTAAGGTCGACACCGGCGATGCCGTATGGTGGCACGTGTGACCAGCCTCGACACCTCCCCGATGATCCGCCTCGATGATGTCACGAAGCTGTTTCCCGGAACTGCTTCGGCAGCCGTCGACGGCCTCACATTGCATATCGCCGAAGGGGAGATCGTCGTCCTCGTCGGCCCATCGGGCTGTGGGAAGACCACCACCCTGAAGATGATCAACCGACTCGTCGAACCAACATCGGGCTCGATCATCGTCGATGGCGATGCCATCCTCGATCTCCCTGCCCATGAACTTCGCCGACGTATCGGCTACGTCATCCAACAGATCGGGCTGTTCCCCCACCGCACCATTCGGGAGAACATCGCAACCGTGCCGAGGCTGTTGGGATGGAACAAGGCGAGCATCGACGAACGAGTCGACGAGCTCGCCGACCTCGTCGACATCGACCGCGACATGCTCTCGCGCTATCCGGCCGAGCTGAGCGGTGGTCAGCGTCAGCGAATCGGTGTGGCACGGGCGCTCGCTGCCGATCCGCCGGTCCTTCTGATGGACGAACCGTTCGGCGCCGTCGATCCGATTGTCCGGGCGCGTCTGCAGCAAGAGCTGCTGAGCCTCCAGGAACGGCTCCGCAAGACGATCGTTCTCGTGACCCACGACATCGACGAAGCGATCGCCCTGGGAGACCGGGTGGCGATCCTCAACGTGGGCGGGTATCTCGAGCAGTACGCACCTCCGGGGGAGATCCTCCGCGACCCTGCGAATGCGTTCGTCGCGGACTTCCTCGGGACCGATCGTGGGATCAAGCGGCTGTCGCTGATCCCGATCTCCTCGGTAGGCCTCATCGACGGGGCAATGATCGATGAGGCGAGGTCGACGTCCGAAGCTATCGAACTTGCGAGCAGACTCGACTCGGATTGGGTGGGCGTGCTGCGGGATGGGAAGGTGCGTGGTTGGGCTTGGCTCGACGCCGTCAAAGCCGCTGACTCTCTGGCGTCTCTCGACGTCGCGCCGTTTCTTTCGACCCTGTCGATCGACGACAATCTACGGGAAGCCCTCGACACTGTCGTCTCATCACACACGTCGGTGGCGATCGTGCTGGACGACGACCGCTACGTCGGCATGCTCACCATGGACCAAATCAGTCGCGAGATCGTCCAATGATCCCCGCCATCGCCCAGTCTTCCCAGCCCATCATCGACTGGGACTGGATCTGGACCCACGGCGACGACATGTGGCAGGCGACGATCGAACACACGTTGTTGACGGTGATCGCCGTGATCGTCGGTGTGATCCTTTCGACAGGCCTATCCCTCGTCGCCCTGCGGTGGCGGGGGACGTATCCGACGATCACGTGGGTCACGGGGATCCTGTACACGATCCCCTCGCTCGCCTTGTTCGTTTCCCTCGTGCCACTGTTCGGCCTCAGCATCCTGACCGCCGAGATCGCACTCGTTTCGTACACGTTGTTGATCCTGATCAGGAACATGGTGTCGGGCGTCGACAGCGTTTCGGAACAGGTCATCGAGGCGTCGGTGGGGATGGGGATGACGCCGCGCCAGGCGATGACGTCTGTTCGAATCCCCTTGGCACTTCCCGCCATCTTCGCCGGGATCCGGATCGCCACGGTCACGACCGTTGGCCTGGTGACGGTCACCGCCCTCATCGGTCGAGGCGGGTACGGCGTGTTCATCCTGCGTGGAATCCGCAGGCAGTTCCTGACCGAGGCGCTTGTGGGGACGCTGTTGTCGGTGCTGCTTGCGATCGTGCTCGATGCTGCTCTTCTGGGTGTCGAACGGTGGGCGACCCCGTGGACGCGTCGAAAGGTGGCGCCATGATCGAGACGATCGGTCAGGTCTTCGACTACTTCCTCCAGGCGGACAACTGGCTCGGGCCCCGCGGCCTGTTGAACCGGCTTTGGCAACATGTCTCGATTTCGACGATCGGGATGATCGTGGCATCCGTCCTGGCCCTGCCACCTGCGTTGTTCCTCGGACATCGGCGCAAGGGCGGGTTCCTCGCAGTCTCCGTCGTCAACATCGGTAGAGCTGTGCCTTCCTTTGGCGTGGTGGGTGTCATGTTCCCGATCACCATTTCCATCGCCGTTCTTGCGTCGCCCCTCGGGTTCTGGGCGACGTTGATCGCCCTCGTTCTCCTTGCCATGCCACCGATTTTCGTCAACGCGTACGTCGGCATCCGAGAAGTCGACACAGCCTTGGTGGAGTCCGCACGCGGGATGGGGATGACCGAACGACAGGTACTCACCAGGCTCGAGGTGCCCCTCGCTCTCCCCCTCATCATGGCGGGACTCCGAACCGCGGTCGTGGCAGTGATCGCGACCGCAACCCTTGGTGCCGTCGTCGGTTTCGGCGGACTCGGTCGCTACATCGTCGACGGGTTCGCCCAGGGCAACGACGTGCTCATCTACGTCGGATCGTTGCTCGTCGCGCTCATGGCGATCTTCGCCGAGCTTGGCTTCGGCAGGCTCGAACGGCGGACGACGCCGGTGCGGACGTCGGACGACGCTGGTGATGATCCCATGATCGACCTCCCGGATCTCGCCACAAGTCGCCCTGCGTGACTTTCGTCAAAGCACCACATTTCGTCCGTTAGCGTTGTCACCAATGGTTGGTCTTGTTGCCAACCATTTCACAATTGGAAGGAGAAACCCATGCGGATGAACCGCAAAGGCGCCATTGGGGCGGCCGTGCTCGCGTTGGCCCTGTTGGCAACGGCGTGCGGGTCGGGTGATGGCGCAGACGCCGGAGACGGGCCGGACGTCGTGATCGGTGCGCAGGATTTCGGTGAGAGCTCGATCCTTGCTGAGATCTACAAGGGCGCCCTCGAAGCCAACGGCTTCAACGCAAGTGTCCAGAGCGTCGGAGGATTCCGTGATCTGGAGCTCGGTGCGTTCGATTCAGGGGACATCAATCTGGCTCCGGAGTACGCAGCGTCGATGCTCGAGTTCTTGAATGGACAGGCGGGCGAAGCCTCGGGCGATGCCCAGGCAACCACCGATCTACTCAACGAACAATTGGCAGAGATCGGTCTTGTCGCACTCGATCCGTCGGATGCGATCGACACGAATGCGTTCGTGATCACGAGCGACACGGCATCGAGCCTTGGTATCGAGACGCTCAGCGATCTGGCCGCCAAGGGCGCAGACCTGACACTCGGTGGTCCCCCGGACTGCGAAACGAATCCGTTCTGCATGCCCGGCCTCGTGGATGTGTACGGCGTGGACTTCTCCGCGACGTTCCAACCGCTCGACGCCGGACAGATCACGGTGCAGGCTCTTGAAGCGGGGTCGATCGACATCGCCATCCTCTTCTCGACGAGCGGCGTCATCGCTGACCGCGGCTTCGTGCTGCTCGAGGACGATCAGAACATGCTCGCCGCCGACAACGTGCTTCCTGTGCTCACCGCTGAGCTCGAAGAGGCATATGGCAGCACCATCACCGATGTGCTCAACGACGTCAGCGCAAAGCTGACCACCGCTGATCTGACGGCGATGAACAAGCGATTCGACATCGACAACGAGGATGCGGACGAAATCGCCGCAGACTGGTTGGCAGACAACGGGTTCTAGCCCCGGTCCGATATCGACACCACGTGTGGGCAGGTCCTTCGGGGCCTGCCCACACGTGTATCGTTCGCTCAAACAGCCGGAGGGAAACAAGGATGCGCATCGACAGACGGTCGCTACTCATCGGGCTCGTACTCATCGCAGCGACGGCATGTTCTTCAAGTTCCGAGTCGTCGACCACCACGTCGACCGAGGCCACTGCTACCTCCACGACCGAGGCTGCCTCGCGGGCCGACATCATCATCGACGGTTTCACCTTCGACCCTTCGACGTTCACCGTGTCCGTCGGCGACACCGTCACGTGGGAGAACGTCCAGGGTGTCGGTCATACGACCACAGCCGACGGGGGTGAATGGAACTCGGGTTCGTTATCGACAGGGGGAACGTTCTCCCACACGTTCGAGACCGCTGGTTCGTTCACGTACTTCTGCCAGATCCATCCTGCGATGGAAGGCACGATCGAAGTCCAGGGCTGACCACGACGTCGCGGTCGACTGCTTCGGCGTTTACGACGGTTCCGTGAACCTCACGAAACGGCGCTTTCCGACCTGTACCGTGCGGTCCGCAATCGAGACACGATCCACGTTCTCTTCGTCGATCCGGTGACCGTCGATCTTCACGGCGCCTTGTTTGATCATGCGGCGGCCCTCCCCGTTGCTTGCGACGAGTCCGGCTTCGGCCAACGCCCCGGGCACCCATACGGGATCTCCGTCAGGGAGAGGCGCCGTCGGAACCTCGTCGGGAGCAGCCTTGTCACGGAACACCTGGTCGAACGCGGCCTCTGCCTCCTGGCCGGACCCTGCACCGTGATACTTCTCGACGATCGATCGGGCCAGCTCGCGCTTGGTCTCCCCCGGATGGCGGGTTCCATCAGCGAGCGCGGCCTCGATCGCTTCGCTTTCGTCTCGGGTGCTCCCGGCAGCCAACCGGAACCATTGCGGCATCAGTTCGTCCGGTATCGACATCGTCTTCCCGAACATCTCGTCTGGGGTGTCCTTCACCGAGATGTAGTTGCCCAGCGACTGCGACATCTTCTTCACGCCGTCGGTGCCGACCAGCAGTGGAACCGTGGCGACCGACTGGGGACCTTGCTCCGCGCGTTCCTGAAGGTCTCGCCCCATCAGCAGGTTCAAGAGCTGATCGTTTCCCCCGAGCTCGATGTCTGCACGGACGGCGACCGAATCAGTTCCCTGGAGAAGCGGGTACATCAATTCGATCATGGAGATCGGTTCGTTCGCTTCCCACCGCTTGGAGAAATCATCCCGATCCATCAGACGCGACAGGGTCACTCCCGCCGTCATCTCGAGGATGTCCGCCATGTCCATCGCACCGAGCCACTCGGAGTTGCGTCGGATCTCCAAGTTCTCTTCGAGGAGGAGTGTCTTGATGGTCGAGAGTGTCGATTCGATGTGGCCGTTGACTTCATCATCCGACAGGCGCCTGCGGGTTGCCGACTTGCCGCTCGGATCGCCTACCTGTGCGGTGAAATCACCGATGATCAGCACGGCAATGTGCCCCATCTCCTGGAATCGGCGGAGCAGGTCGAAGACGACCGCCCACCCGAGTGTGACATCAGGAGCCGTGGGGTCCACCCCGAGCTTCACCCGAAGCGGTGTACCGGTTTCAACCGACGATTCGAGCTGCTCAAGAAGACGACCTTCGGGCAGCGCAACATCGATCGTCTGCGTCAGATACTCGAACTGTTCTTGCGCACTTGGCATGGGGCAGAGCGTAGGCGCTGCCGAGTCCGGAAGAGGTATCAGGGGACGGTTGCGAGGGCGGGGGCCTGAGCCGGGCGTGCATCATCCTGCGACGCCTCTCGGGCGGTTGGTGGCCGCCGGTGTCGACCGGGTGGCAGGAGTCTGCGCCGGTTGGCAGGCGATTCGGGATCGATCCGGAAGCCTCGGCCATGGATTGCAACGTGGTGGTGGTACCAGCAGAGTGTGGTCAGGTTGTCGGGATCGTGCGTCCCTCCTTCGCTCCATCGCTGGACGTGGTGCGGTTCGAGGCGGTAGCGACTCGAGCATCCGTCGACGGTGCACCCGTCATCCCGGAGGAGTATCGAATCTCGGATCGCCGGTGGGATGGCTCGCGTCGCCGACGTAGCAGCGACCGGTCGGTCGGCGTCCATGCCGACGACCCGCACTGTGCCGTTGCACAAGATCCCCTCCAGCACGTTGGGACCGATCGTCGGTCCAAAGGGAATCGTGGCTGTGTGTGAATCGCTGTCGGTGGTGCGGGCATCTACGAAGACGGTGGCGTGTGTGGCTGCCTCGGCGGACGCATGCGATCCTTCGTGTTCTGCTTTGCCGATCGGGGATTCCTGCAAGGCCATCACCAGTGCATCTGCTTGACGCTGTGCCCTGCTCGCCGTCTCGCCTGACGGGAGCCTCCGTAGCGCATCCGCACTGCTGCTCAAGGCCTTGTCAACGATCGCCCCCATCGCTCCAGACAGACGACCCGACACTGTCCACGCCGATTCGTCGAGCGTCGGTTGAAGCTTCAAATACCGCTCCTCGAACGCTCGCTGCTCGTCGACTGGACCGGTCCTCCGACGCTTCCCGGTCATCTTTCGCACATCCTCGAGGTTCATGTGTCGGGTCCCGCGGGCACGATCGGCATCCAATCCAGTATCCATCAAGCGGTGCGTCGCCACCGCGCGGTCAAAGGTGTCCCGATCGGCGAGGTCTGCCTGGATAGCTGCTCCCTCGCCGGTGCACTTGCGTCCGGCAACCGACAGTGCTCTGGCCGTGTCCCGGGAGACATCAAGATGGGACTGAAGCCACTCGGTCATCGTGCGGGATGCGTCTGAGCGATGGGCGTGCATCTTGTCCAGTTCATTCACGAGCACGGCCTGCCATGCTCGCAGCTCGCCGATCTTCCGCTCGATCCGAATCAAGCGAGATTCGATCTCATCGATATGTCTCAGTGCAGTTGACCCGTTCATTGCGACAACGTATCAGCCGGGTACGACAGATTCGGACGACATCCGATCCCCGAGATCCGATCTCCGTGGTGCTACGAGCCGGCGACGAATCGCCACGGACGGTCGACGGCTTTCGAGATCCCGATGCGTGGGGTCGCAAGGATCGATGCGGGACCTTTGCCTGACTCAAGCCCGATTAGGTCGCCATCGATGGGATGCCCGGAATGGGCTGTCGTGAGTCCCAGCGCTTGCCCGAGCTTCCCGGGTCCGTCTGTGAGGTTGTTCGCTCTCCCCCGCCGGCGCTCCATGACGTCGGCACCTTCAACCGGAATACCTCCGCGCAGCAACACGGCCTGCGCCTCCCCTGGCGGTCCGGTGACGATGTTCACGCAGAAGTGGACGCCGTAGGACAGGTACACATAAATGACACCCGCGGACTCGAACATCGGTCGCGTCCGTTCCGTCATCCCCCGATACGCATGGGAGGCCGGATCGTCCGCTCCCATGTACGCCTCGACCTCCGTGAGGCGAACCGTCGTGGTCTCGCCGCCAATCGTCGTAGTGAAGCGTGCTCCGAGCAGCCGAGGGGCGACTTCCAGAGCGGGACGGGTCAGTAGCTTGCGACTAGTGGCGTTCATCGGCCAAGGATGCCACCAGCGTCGTAGGTACGTCTGATCTCGACGGTAAGTCAGACCCCGGGGGTCGCGACGACGTACTGGAAGGCGTTGTGTTCCAAGCGGACGCCACCCAAGTCAGTCGTGAAGTCCGAGACCGCTGCCAATACCGCCCTCTTGAGTGCTTCTTCACCGACGAGCTCCTTGGCGGCCTGCGGTGGACCACCGGAGACCACCCCTCGCCAGAACGTCTCGATGTCGTCATACACGAAGGGCACATCGACTTCACCGCGATCCACGACGCGCAGACCTGCTTGTTCCACCAGCCCCTCGAGCACCCCTTCACCGGACAGGCCGAACGGCCCGTCGCCCGACGGAGGCACGGGCAATGAGTCCCGGAACGCGTCGAACACCACTCGGAAGTCGACTCGCTCCGCGGCGCCGAACAAGCCCACGGCAATGCGGGCTCCCGGTGCGGACACCCGCTTGAGCTCCTTCAATGCCGCAATCCGATCCTCCGCGTACTGGATCGAGTTCGCAGCAACGACCGCATCGAACGATCCGTCGGCGAACGGGAGCTCTTGGAGGTCGCCAACACGGAAGTCACCGTCAGGCACCCTCTTGGGCGATGTCGATCAGTGGACCTGACGCATCCAGACCGCTGACTACCGCCCCTTGGCGCTCAGCGAGAAGGCTGGCGAATCCGCCCCCACATCCAGCGTCGAAGAACCGGACGCCCTCGGCTACCCGTACCGCGGTCAGCAGTGCCTCGAAGAACGGAGCGTGTTGGGCTTCCTGCACATGGGCCCAATCCTCCGCAGCGCGACCCCACAGCTCCCCCTGGACCTCCGCTGAACCCATGCACGCACCCTTTCGTCAGGGGCGTCAAGACCGATCAGCCCGAGGATCGACACCATACGGTTATCGGTCAGGCAATGAGGCACCCCGACCTGTTCGCCGGGTGCACCCATTGCACACCCACGGTCGGTCTGCTCTACTACCGGTACGCCGTGCTGCGCCGTCGGAGGAGTTCATCGTGCAGACATTCGACAAGGACGCGTTCATCGCCGATTGTCTGACCGCCGTGCGCACCGGCGATGGGCAAAGAGAAGTCAAGGAGATCGTGTCACGGGCTGTCGCTGATCCGAGGGGCATCGAGTCTGAGGTTCGACCGCATACCGAGAGTCCGATGATGACGATCTGGCACCGCTCAGAGGAGTTGACCGCCCTTCACATCGTCTGGCCACCGGAAGTGGATCTCTTCGCCCATGATCACAACATGTGGGCCGTCATCGGGATCTACGGTGGGCAAGAAGACAACCAGTTCTACCAACGCCTGCCCGACGGCAACATCGCACCGCATACCGGCAAGTCCCTCCTCGCAAACGACGTGGTCTCGCTCGGAGGCAGCGTCGTCCATTCGGTCCGGAATCCCACGAGACAGTGGACGGCAGCACTCCACGTCTACGGCGGAGAGTTCTTCACGACACCCCGGACGATGTGGGACAAGAAGACCCTCGAACCGCTGCCCCTGGACATCGACTTCATCCGCGAGAACCTCGAAGCGGCTGCCGCGTCCGCCCGTGATGCCACGACACCCGGTGAACGCCCGTAGGGAGAGTGTCCCTAGAGCTCCCCGCGGAGTTCTCCTGCGACGTCAGACGACACCGCCGCTGCGATCGAGCGTCGCACCTCTCCGGCCTCTTCGTCGGTGAGCGTTCGATCGGGTGCACGCAATGCAAACCGCAGTGCGATCGACTTCTTGCCTTCTCCCACGGATGCCCCGCTGAAGACGTCGAACACATCGACAGACTCGACGAACTCTCCGCCACCCTGCGTCGCAGAGGCAAGCACCTCGGCAGCGGGTACCGATGCATCGACCGTGAACGCCATGTCGAAGATCACCGGCGGGAATGGACTGGGCGTGCGATAGGTCCAAGGATCGCGCGGCATCGTGAGGAGTCCGAGGTCGATCTCGGCAGCCACGACACGCCCCGTCAGGCCGAACGTCTCGGTCACCCTGGGGTGGATCTCTCCGACGACACCGATCGCGGTGCCGGCGACCATCACGTCGGCGCATCGTCCCGGGTGGAACATGGGTTCGGTCGTCTGTTGGACGGCGACGTCCCGGAGGGCGAGCGCATCGGCGACCGTCTGCCAGATCCCGGTGCCGTCGAAGATGTCGTACTCACCACCCTCATGGGTCCCAGCGAGAAGGAACCCGAGGCGTTCCGGTTGATGCGGGAGTTTCCCTTCTCCCGGCAGGAAGACCCGTCCGATCTCGAAGAGGCGCGCATCGGTGTTGCGGCGACCGAGGGCTGACTCCGCTGCCTTGAGCAGGCCAGGGAGCAACGTCGTCCGCATGACACCTTCCGTGTCGTTGAGCGGATTCGTCACCGCAATCGCAGACGTCACCGGGTGCCCTTCCGCGACACCGAGGCGTTCGATGTCGGATTCGCCGATGAACGAGAAGGTCATCGTCTGATAGAGCCCAGCCCCGACGAGCACTTCCCGGAGGAGCCGCATGCGGCGTTCCTGCATGGGTAGACCCACCCCGACGCCCTGTGGCACCGAATCGGGGATGTCGTCGAACCCGTGGAGACGGGCGATCTCTTCGACGATATCGATGGGCCGCTGGACGTCAGGGCGTCGCGTGGGAACGGTCACCGTCAGAGGATCCGAACCCGACACGCCGAAGCCCATCCGTTCCAGGAAGTCAGCTGTGGTGTCGCCGTCGAGGTCGACGCCGAGTGTCCGAGCGGTTGCGGACAACGGATACGTCACTTCCCATGGCTGTGTGTCTGCAGGATTGACGTCGACGGGATTTGGTGCCGCGACGCCTCCGGCATGTGCGACCAGCAACTGTGCGACCCGATCAGCAGCACTCGGACAGAACGACGGGTCTGCACCGCGCTCGAATCGAGCAGACGCCTCACTCCGCAGCCCGAGACGTTTGGAGGTCGCAAGGATCGTCGGAGGATCCCAATATGCCGCTTCGATGAACACTTCCGTGGTCGATTCCGACACCTCGGTGGACGCTCCACCCATGACTCCGCCGATTGCAACGGCATCGGAGCCGTCCGTCACGACCAGGTCGGTCGAACGGAGGGCTCGTTGGACGTCATCGAGGGTGATGATCTCCTCACCGTCGTCTGCAAGGCGCACGGAGATCGTGTCGCCCAGCTTCTCCACATCGAATGCGTGGGTGGGATACCCGTACTCCATCATGGCGTAATTGGACGCATCGACGACGTTCGAGATGGGTCGGACGCCGGCCTGCGTGAGCCGCCATCGGATCTGATGTGGGGAGGATCCGACGGTGACACCCCGCACCATGCGACCGCTGAACCGCCCACACAGATCCGGTGCCTCGATAGAGACGGTCACCGGGTTGTCCTCCCCGCCGGTTTCCAACGAGAAGTCCGGTTCCCGAAGGTCGGTCTGATAGAGCGCTGCCAGATCGCGAGCGAGTCCGTAGACCGAAAGACAATCCGGTCGGTTCGGCGTCACATTGACCTCATAGAAGACATCCGGCAATCCGACGATCTCAGCGAAGTCCGCACCGAGGCGTTCGGCGGCTTCCGGATAGTCGTCGTTGAGCACCATGATCCCGTCCGCTTCGTCACCGAGACCGAGCTCGATCTCCGAGCAGATCATGCCGTTGGACGTGACCCCGCGGATTTCGCGGCGCGTGATCTCAAAACCCTCCCCCAACACGGCGCCGGGTACCGCGACAGGCACAACCGCGCCGGCCTCGAAGTTCCACGCCCCACAGATGATCTCCAGCGTCTCATCCCCGACGTCGACCTTGGTGAGACGCACCTTGTCGGCGTTGGGGTGTGGTGTCACCTCAAGAAGGCGCCCGACGACGACACCGCGGAACTCGGGCTCGATGAGGTGCCAGGTCTCGATCTCGTGCCCGAGACTCTCGAAGTCGCGGACCAACTCAGCAGGGTCCTCGGTCGGGATATCGACGAACTCGTCAAGCCAGCTGCGTGTCAGCTTCATTTGTACTGCTCCAACACTCGACGATCGGAATCCAGCAATGTCCGCAGATCGGTGATCCCGTGCCGCACCATCGCCATCCGTTCCACGCCCATCCCGAACGCAAAGCCGGTGACCGCGTCCGGGTCGTATCCGACATGCTCGAAGACCGCCGGGTTCACCATCCCGCAGCCGAGTAGTTCGATCCAGCGACCGTTGGTGTAGGCGTGCATCTCGGCGGACGGTTCGGTGAACGGGAAGTAGTGCGGGATGAACTTGACCTCGGTACCGGGGCCGAAGAACTCTTTGGCGAAATGCGCAAGCGTTCCCTTCAGGTCACCAAGGGTGATCCCGTCGTCGACGGCCAATCCTTCGATCTGGTGGAAGACGGGGGCATGCGTGGCATCGACAGCATCAGCTCGGAACACCCGTCCGGGGACGACCACATACGCAGGCGGTTGGTGTTCTTCCATGTACCGCGCCTGCATCGGGGACGTATGGGTCCTCAACAAGACTTCTTCGGCTTCGTCCCCGTAGTCGAGGTACAGCGTGTCACTCTCGAGGCGGGATGGATGCGTCTCCGGGATGTTCAGCGCATCGAAGTTGTAGAAGGCAGTCTCTGCCTCCGGTCCCGATGCCACGTCGTATCCGAGTGCGACGAAGATGTCCACGATCTCGTCCATCGTGGACTGGATCACATGGTGTGTCCCGCGCAAGGGTGCCTTGCCCGGCAGCGTGACGTCGACCGCATCGTTCGCCAATGCGGCGTCGCGTTCCGCCGACGCCAGGGCCGACTTCCGTTCGTCAAGCGCCGCCTGGATCGAGACTGCCACATCGTTGATCGCCTTCCCCGTTGCACCCCGCTCTTTCGGGTCCTCGATCGAACCAAGCGACCGACGAGCCGCGGCGACGAGCGAGGCACGGCCGACCAGCTGGGTTTCAAGGTCACTCAACTCATCAGTCGACGACGTCGCGGCAATCCTCTCCGGTGCGCCGGCGGCGAGCTGTCGTAGCTCTTCGAGGTCGGGGGGTGGTTGCTCTGACATGACGTTCGGTCCTTGGTGTTCGTGCTGGTGGGTCTTCCGGGAGTGCTCCATGAGGAAAGCCCGGGCGACCTACCCGGGCTCTGATGACGACGTTGACGACGAGTTCAGCGGACCCGGGTGTGGACACCCAGAGCAAACTCGTCCGTAAATCGTCGATGCTTCATGCGGCGAGCATACCACGCGTCCTCGACGGGCCATCTATCGCCGCTACGTCGGTCCATGGACGATCCACATACCGAGTGCTGCCGCGACAGCAGCGTTGAGACTCTCAGTCGTGTCCTTCATGGGGATCGTCAGCGACGCATGCGCCTTGTCGACCATTTCACCGGGGAGCCCTTGTGCCTCGTTGCCGATCAGCAGAGCGAACGGACCCTCCCTCTCCACCGTCGGTGCTCCACCGGTCACCGTCGTCGCGATGATGTGATGCGTCTCCGACAGGTCATCCAGGTCGACCGGTCCGACCCACGTCGTGAAGTGCGCTCCAGCGCCGGCTCTCAGGACCTTCGGACTCCACACATCGGCACAGTGGCCCATCGTCCCGACTGCCCATCCCATCGCTGCGGCCGAGCGGATGATGGTTCCGACGTTGCCGGGATCAGCCAATCCGACGAGGACGACGATGTCCGAATCCGGTGGCTGTGCCCCGGTCGTCGGGATATCGACGACAGCGATCGGCGACTGGGGCGTGGAGGTGTCCCCGATCGCCTTCAGCACGTGATCGCTGACGTCGTACACCGGCACAGCCGAGTCCCTATACAGCGCAGCGTCCTCGGCGTCGGTCCGGAAGACGACCTCCGGGCGAACCCCAGTGGCGATGGCTGCTTCGAGCACCTTGGGACCTTCTATGAGCATCTGCCCGGTCGCCCGGCGATTCCTGGAGCGATGCAACCGCACCGCAGCCTTCACGTGCTGGTTCTGTACCGAAGTGATCATGCGCCTTCAGGGCCCAGCAGCAACGGGCCGAGAGTGAGGACGGAATGCAAAGAGGCCGGATGCGTCGCTGCACCCGACCTCTCTACGGACATCCTGGACCTACGACTGGTGGGCCTGGGCGACCTCGACCAGAGCACTGAACGCTGCTGGATCGTTGACCGCCATGTCGGCCAACATCTTGCGATCGACCTCGACGTCGGCGGCCTTGAGGCCGGCCATCATCCGGGAGTAGGTCGACCCGTTCTGCCGGGCCGCTGCATTGATCCGCTGGATCCACAAGCGTCGGAACTGACCCTTGCGTGCACGACGGTGGTCGTACGAATCCTGCATCGCGTTCATGACCTGTTCGCGTGCAGTCCGGTAGCGACGACTCCTGGCTCCGGTATACCCCGAAGCCCGGTCCATGACCTTCTTGCGCTTCTTCCGTGCGTTGACGGAACGTTTCACTCGTGCCATCGGGGCCTCCTAGTTGTGCAGCATGCGGTCGATGCGCTTTTCGTCGCCACCGCTGAGAATGCCATTGCCGTCCACACGACGCCACCGGCGAGAGTTCTTCTTGTAGCGGTTGTGACCGCGCCAGGCCTTGCGATACCTGATCTTTCCGCTGCCGGTTCGTTTGAACCGCTTCGCAGCACCCTTATGGGTCTTCATCTTCGGCATAGTTGCTCCTGTGCTACTTCGACGTCTATTCCTCTTCGGAACGGTCGTCGTCGGTTGCTTCGGATTCCACTTCGTCGTCCGGCATCGTGTCAGAGGGCACGAGCACCATCGTCATGTTCCGCCCATCGAGCTTTGGCATCGCCTCGATCTCGGCGTACGGCTCCACCTCTTCGTAGAGGCGTTGCAGGATGTCACGCCCGAGCTCCGGGTGTGCCATCTCGCGTCCGCGGAATCGCATCGTGCATTTCACCTTGTCGCCCTGCCGGAGGAATTTGACGACCCGCTTCCGCTTGACCTCGAAGTCACTCGTCCCGATCTTGGGGCGGAACTGGACCTCTTTGATCACGGTCCGGGTCTGGTTCTTGCGCGCCTCACGCGCTTTCACCGACTGGTCGTACTTGAACTTCCCGTAGTCCATGAGGCGGACGACAGGTGGGCGAGCGTCCGGAGCGACCTCGACGAGATCGAGTCCGAGCTGCTTGGCGAGCCAACGTGCTTCATCGATGTCTTTCTCACCGATCTGACCGCCGTCTGGGGCGATCAGGCGCACGCGCTTGACCCTGATGCGTTCGTTGACGCGTGGTTCTGCGATGGGAGTACCTCCTGGTTACTGCCGTTGCGAAGTGACGCCTACGGAACGACAGCACCGCGGTCGCGGTGCCAGGAGTTCATACCCGGCCTGCCTCAGAACGGCGGACGGGTGGGAAGCAGGCGCCTCCTCTTGCTTTCTATTGCTTGTGAGGATAGCGACCGCTCGGTCTTGACGTGTCGATTTGCTAGGGCGCAGCCGGAGGGAGGGACTCAAGATCAAGCGCCGCTTCCACCGCTGCTGCAGCGGCCTCGCGGCCCTTGTTGTCCGGTCCGGGCTGAGCGCGCACGTGAGCGTGTTCGAGCTCACGAACGGTCAGGATCCCGAAAGCGACAGGTACACCTGTGTCGAGCTGGACACGCATCAAACCCTCGGAGGCACGCGATGCAACATGTTCGTAGTGGTCGGTGTCGCCCTCGATCACGGCACCCAGGCACACGATCGCATCGAACCCAGCCGTCGCAAGCTGCTGCGCATAGAGCGGCAGCTCGAAGGCCCCTGGGGCATGAAAATCTCCGAGTTTCGACACCTTGGCCTCGGCGAGGTACCCGAGCGCCCCGACTCGGAGACCCTCGGTGATCTTCTCGTTGAACCGAGCGGTGACGACAGCGATCGATAGATGTGATGCGTCCGGTGTCGAACGTGATGTGTCATCCGTCTTCATGCGTCCTGCTCCGGGATGTGGCCAAGTCGCGTGGTCTTCGTCTCCAGATACTCACGGTTCTCGACCGTCTGTCCGACCCAGAGGGGTTCTCGACCACTGATCTGGACCCCGTAGCGCTCGAGCTGGTCGACCTTGTCCGGGTTGTTCGTGAGCAAACGTGCGCTCACGACGCCGAGATCCGAGATGATCTGGGCGTCGACTCCGTAGTGCCGCTCGTCGTCGGCGTGTCCGAGCCCCCGGTTGGCATCGACCGTGTCGAGACCCTCGTCCTGGAGGTGGTAGGCAGCGATCTTGTGGATGATCCCGATACCTCGCCCCTCATGTGACGTGTTGTAGACCACGACTCCCCTACCGACCTCGGAGATCCTGCGCATTGCCTCGTCGAGTTGTGCACCGCAGTCGCAACGCAAGGAGCCGAATGCGTCACCGGTGAGACAGACGGAGTGCACCCTGGTGAGGACGTCCGTCGCGCCATCGATCCCCCCCATCGCCAACGCGACGTGTTTGGTGTCACCGATGGCGGATTCGTACCCCGTGATCGTGAACGCACCATGGCGCGTGGGCAGGGTCGCTGACGGCCCTCGCCTCAAGAGGTTCTCCGTGCGCCACCGATAGGCAACCAGGTCGTCGATCGAGATCAACACGATGCCGTGCTTCTCTGCGAACGCTTCGAGGTCGTCGCCGCGGGTCATCGTTCCATCGTCGTTCACGATCTCGCAGAGGGCCCCGGCCGGCTGGAGCCCGGCCAATCGTGCGAGGTCGACGGCAGCTTCGGTGTGGCCCGGGCGTACCAGGACCCCGCCCTCTTGGTATCGCAACGGGAAGATGTGTCCGGGTCGAGAGAAGTCCGAGGCCCGCGCATCGGGTGCGACCACGGCCTGGATCGTCCGCGCACGATCCGCTGCAGAGATGCCGGTCGTCGTATCACGTGCGTAGTCGATCGACACGGTGAACGCCGTGTGATGGGAGTCCGTGTTCTCCATCACCATCAGCGGTAGCTCGAGACGATCGAGGACTTCTCCGGTCGTCGGCAGGCAGATCAATCCAGAGGTGTATCTGACCATGAAGGCGATCTTCTCGGGTGTCACCTTCTCGGCGGCGATGATCAGATCGCCTTCGTTCTCGCGATCCTCGTTGTCGACGACGAGCACGAACTCGCCGCGCTCGATCGCCTTGATCGCATCTTCCACATTGCCCAGCCTCATCGGCGTGTCTCCATCATTCGTTGTACGTACTTCGCAATCACATCGACCTCAAGGTTCACCCGGTCCCCAACCTTGCGTGTCCCGAGCGTGGTGACCTCCAACGTGTGCGGGATCGCCACGAACTCCAGGTGCGGAGCGTCTGCTTCGGGGGGCGATACGTCGGTCACCGTGAGACTCGTCCCATCCACACAGATCGAGCCCTTCTCCACGACGTAGGGGGCGAGTGCGGCAGGGAAAGAGATGCGGATGCGTGTTGAATCGCCCTCGGGCTGCATGGTCGACACGCGCCCCACGCCGTCGACATGTCCCTGCACGATGTGCCCGTCGAATCGACCGGCAGCAGACATCGGTCGTTCCAGGTTCACCACCGACCCCCGGACGAGATCACCCAAGGCGGTGCGCCGAAGGGTCTCACCGACTGCGGTGGCGGTGAAGCGGTTCCCCGCGACGGTCGTCGCCGTGAGACAGACGCCGTTGACGGCGACGGAATCGCCGACGGCGAGGGCGTCCGTCGTGTCCGGCGCATCGATCGAAAGCATCGCCCCACCGTCGACCTCATCGATCGACCCCACATGGCCGAGTTCTGAGATGATCCCGGTGAACATCACGCACCAACCTTGATGTCGGCATCGATCCGCACGTCTCCGCCGATCCGGGTGACCGTATGGAGGCTGAGATCGTGCATGTCCGTGATCGTTTCCCACGTTCCTGCGATCGCCCCGGTTCCTGACCCTCCCGCGAGGTGGGCACCGAGGTACCAGACGAGCCGATCGACGGCACCAGCCTTGATGAACGCACCGGCGATCGTCGGCCCACCTTCCACCAGTACGCCGAGCACACCCTCGGCGCTCAAACGCTTGAGTACGTCATCGATCTCGGGATGTCCAGGCTCGCCGTCGCCGACCAGAAAAGGGTCGCGATCTCGCAACGCAAGGTCGGCCGGGAGCGGCTCGTCCCCCACGAGGACGACAGGCCGTGGCTGCGGGCCCTCGTAGCCGTCGTATCTGACGTTGAGCAACGGATCGTCGATGCGTGCCGTCCCTGCACCGACGAGCACCGCATCGTGCGACGCCCGAAGTCGATGGGCATCGCTGCGCGCTTCAGGGCTGGTGATCCATTGCGACGTTCCGTCTGCGGCGGCGACCTGTCCGTCCAGCGTGGACGCCAGCTTCAATGTGACGAACGGCCGTCCGGTCCGACGGTGGTGGTAGTAGTGGGGGTCCGCGGCTTCGATCTCGGGGCCGAGGCTGCTCACCTCGACGTCGATACCAGCCGACTTCAGCCGTGCGATCCCGGCACCACGCACACGGGGATCGGGATCTTCGACACCGACGACGACCCTGGCGATGCCCGCATCGATCAAGGCTTGCGTACACGGCGGTGTTCGTCCGTGATGGTTGCATGGTTCAAGGGTGACCACAGCAGTGGCACCGGTCGTCAGGTCGGCCGGGAGGTCGGCGAGAGCGTTGACTTCTGCGTGGGCGGCGCCGTCCGCCTCACAAACGCCGGATGCGAGGAGTTCACCCTCGGGGGATACGACGAGAGCGCCGACACGCGGATTCGGGTGCGGATAGCTGTCACGCATGAGCGCGATCGCATACCGCATGGCCTCATCCACGTCCGACCCGAACTGAATGTCGGTTTCGTGACGCACCAAAGCGTCCCCTTTCTTCCATCCGGACTGTCACCGTCGGCCCCGGAATTCCACCGGATCGGCCCCAAATGGGGTTCGCGGACTATCACCGCCGGTCGGGATTTGCACCCTGCCCTGAAAGAGGTATGTACCCGCACATTGTATCGAGCCGAGACATCGACCGACCCATGTGCGGGTACGACAGTCCGACACCCGACTGTCCGACGAGTTCCGTGGAGATCTCACGTGCTGAGAATCGGATGTCGGGAAGGGAGCGGAGCGAACCGGTCGGATGATCTGTTCGAAGAACTAGGTTCGGCGGTCGACCTGGTAGTTCGTACCGGGGACGGATTTCGCCACTTCCTTCATCTCCGAAGCGATCGACGAGGCTTCCCACTCCGATGCGATCTCGCGGTTTTCGTTCGTCGCCACACCCATCGAGAGCGAGCAGATCGGGTACGCATGACGTTCCCCACGGCGGTCGGTCACCTCGATGTAGCCCTGGAGGGCTTCCGCCGTGTCGTAGAAGTCGAGGATGCCGTCGTCGAAGGTGGTCACCACCGTATCGCAGTACACCTTCAGGTCCTCGGCTGGAACGATGGCGACGAAGTCGTCCCCACCGACATGTCCGACGAATACATCGCCGTCCTCGGTCACCTTTGCCGCATTGGTCAGGATGCGGGCCGTGAACTTGATCACCGTGTCTCCACGGAGGAAGCCGTAGTGATCATTGAAGGCCTTGAAGTTGTCCAGATCCGCATGCACGACGGCGATCTCACGTCCGGCAGCGAGCCTGGACTCCAGTGCATCTGAGATCCTGAAGTTGCCGGGAAGTCCCGTCAACGGAGAGAGATCCCGCATTTGTTGTGAGCGACGCATGACGGTGCGGACACGGGCGACCAACTCATCGAGATCGAATGGCTTGGTGATGTAGTCGTCAGCACCGAGGTCGAGACCCTTGACGCGGTCCTCCGCAAGCGATCGAGCCGTCAACATGATGACCGGGATACTCGCCGTCGGCGGGTCGCTGCGCAGGCGACGCAGAACGGTCAAACCGTCGGTCTCCGGCATCATGATGTCGAGCAGCATCAGATCAGGCGGGTTCTCATTGGCGCGCTCGATCGCTTCCCGCCCACTCTGCACCGTCTCGACGAGGAAACCGTCGAGCTCAAGGTTCATCTGGACGAACTGAAGGATGTCCGGGTCGTCGTCGACGACCAGAATCCGATCGCTCATGCCACCTCATTCATCGCGTTTGCTCGGATCGTCCGAACTGCCTCCGCCGGGTCATCGGCGCGGAACACGCTGGTCCCGGCCACGAGCACCGAAGCGCCCGCCCGTGCAGTAGGCACGGCGGTTTCCGGATCGATACCGCCGTCGACCTGTATATCGGTCGACAATCCGCGAGAGTCAATGGTTTCTCGCAGAATCTGGACTTTCGGAAGCACGTCCGCGATGAACGACTGGCCCCCGAATCCTGGATGTACGGACATGACGACCACCATCGAACAGACATCGAGGAACGGAAGAACCGATTCGACGGGGGTCGGAGGGTTGATGACGAGACCGAAATCGGTGCCGAGACGGGCGGCCTCGGCGATGACCGGTGCAGGGTCCGGCACGGCTTCGATGTGCACCGTGACGCCGTCGGCACCCGACTCGACGATCGGTGCGAGGTAGGTCAACGGGTCGGTGATCATCAAATGGGCGTCGAGATAGGCGTCGGTCACCTGTCGCAAGGAGCTGATCACCGGTGGACCGAGGCTGATGTTCGGGACGAAATGTCCGTCCATCACGTCCACGTGCAGCATGTCGACCTCGCCGTCGAGTGCGTCGATCGAATCCTTCAGCCGTGCGAAGTCGGCGGCCAGGATCGACGGGGCGATACGGATGGAACGATTCATCCGCAGGATTGTACGCCCCCAGAGGGACGGAACCGACTGAGCGCACCGGTTTGTGCCAGCATCGTGGGACACTCCCCCGATACGGATGAAGGACAACAGACATGGATCTCTATCGGATCGCACCGGGAACTGCGCCCGCACTCGTCGACCGCAACCCACGGGACAAGACCGCATACAAGGACCTGAAGAAGGCCACCTCCGGTCCCACGCTCGCCCAGAAGCAGAAGGAACTCGCCGCCCTCCAACGACTCCTGTGGGCTGACGGCTCTCGTTCGCTTCTCGTCGTCCTACAGGCGATGGACACCGGCGGCAAGGACGGGACGATCCGCAAGGTCTTCTCCGGCGTGAACCCCCAAGGAGTGGATGTCACCGGGTTCGGGGTCCCCACCGAGGAGGAACTGGCTCATGACTATCTGTGGCGCGTGCACCGCCATACGCCTGCGAAGGGGCGAATCGGCGTGTTCAACCGCAGCCACTACGAAGACGTCCTCGTCGTACGCGTTGCCGAGATCGCCCCGGAACCGGTGTGGCGTCGCCGCTACGACCACATCGTTGCGTTCGAGCAGATGCTCGCCGACGAAGGCACGGCGGTCGTCAAGATCATGCTCCACATCTCGAAGGACGAACAGAAGGAACGTCTCGAAGCCAGGCTCGAGGACCCATCCAAGTCCTACAAGTTCAACCCGGGTGACCTCAAGTCGCGCGCTGCCTGGGCTGAGTACATGGCGGCATATGAAGAGGCCATCGAGCGGACGACGACAGACGCCGCTCCGTGGTTCGTCGTCCCTGCCGACCGGAAGTGGCATCGGAACCTCGTGGTGGCCGACATCCTGATCGACACTTTGAAGGCGATGGATCTCTCCTATCCCGAGGCAGAGTTCGACGTCACAGACTTCGCGATCCCCGACTGACTCAATCGATCGTCGCGATGAACATCCCGTCGGTCCCGGTCAGGTCGGGTCGAAGCTGGACACCGAACTCGGTGTCGTGACCGGGAATGCCTGCCGGGGTGCGCCCACCGAACGATTCCGATACCTGCACGGTCTCCTCCTCGAAGAGGGTGCACACCGAGTAGACCAGACGACCCTTCGGGGCGACCAGGGGAAGCGCCGCTCGGACCAGATCGTGTTGGAGCCGGCCATATTGCACCGGAGTGTCGGGACGGAGGCGATGCCGGATCTCGGGGCGTCTCCGGACGGTTCCCAGACCCGAACATGGTGCGTCGAGCAACACGACATCGAACTGGCCGGGCTTGAGAGCCGGCGCGCGACCATCCATCCTGAGCCATGAGATGGGAGCTGGGACGTCCGGAGGTGGTGTTCGGCGACGAGCATCCTCGAGCCGCCGCCGGTGGATGTCCGCCGCGATGACCACACCACCCGGACCGACAGCGTCGGCGATCGCACGGGTTTTGCCACCTGGAGCCGCGGCAATGTCCAACACACGCATCCCGGGTTCCAATGCCATCGCCCGCACGACCGCGGTCGTCGCCGGATCGACGTAGTCGACGACTCCGTCGGGGATCGCGGCATGCTCCTTCCCGAGATACCCCGATTTCGGTATGCCATCGACCGGAATGAATCCGGCGGGGACCTCTTCACCACGGATTCGTACGCCTACCGGAGCAGGTTCGTTCAAGCCGTCGAAGAGATCTTGATCAGTGGCACCGTACCGGGGCACCCGATCGACGATCCACGGTTCGAACGCCGCAACAGCGTCGTCTTCCCATGACGCGTGGGTGATGCGACGCATGACGGCATTCACGAAACCACTCGCCCTCCCCCGCCCGACCTGTTTGACAGCCCCGACCGCCTGATCGACAGCCGCATACGCTTCAGTGCCCAGCACGTGGTGGTCCACCGTCGCAGTCCGTAGTACCGACCGGACCATCGGATCGACCCGATCGATGGGGCGATCGACGTGCTCACCGATGACACCATCGGCGGGTCGCAACCAACGCAACGTCTGGTAGACAAGATGGTGGTGCAGCGCCCGGTCACGCCCGTCGAGAGCCGTCTCGTGGACGATCACATTGCTGAACGCACCAGCTCGGAGAATGCGGTCGACCGTATGGGCCGCAACAGCTCGTGGACTCGCTACCGACGCAGCATTCACGGTGCGACGGGAAGTGGGTCGCCCCTGCGCCCATTCATCCAGTCCGTGGCGCGCATGGAACCCTTCCCCTGGGGTTGCACATGCGTCAGCACCATCCCGCCGTCCACGCAACCGAGAACGACGTCTTCTCCGACGAGGGAGACGAATCCGGCCGGTGCCGGTGCTTTCCGTGTCAGGTCGAAGCCGGTGATCTTCAGGGGGCCGTCGTCGGTGGCGCACCAAGGACCAGGTCTCGGGGTGAACGCACGGGCGGCGAGGATCGCCTCATCGGCAGTCATCGTCGGGGATACACGGGCCTCGTCCCGCGTGAGGCGTTTTGCGTGTGACGAGTAGGCAGCGATCTGTGGAACAGGAACACGACGACCGTTGAGGTATTGGGGGACGGCATCGTCGACCAAGCGGGCGCCGAGATGGGCGAGTCGCGCCGTGAGGATCCCTCCGGTGTCGTCGGGAGCGATCAACGTGGCACGCTCGGCAAGCACCGGGCCAGTGTCAAGCCCTTCATCGATCTTCATCAGGGTCACTCCGGTGCGCTCGTCCCCGGCGGCGATCGCCCGCTCTACGGGAGCGGCACCACGCCAACGTGGAAGCAGGGAGAAGTGCACGTTCAGGAACCCGTGCGGGGCAACGGCGAGGACTTCGGGGCGAAGTAGCCGACCATACGCCACGACCAAGCCCACCGTCGGAGCCGATTCGTCCAACACCGAGAGGAGCTCCTCGTGTGATTCCGGTTGGGCCACCGGGAACCCGAACTCCTGGGCAGCCACCTTCACCGGCGACGGTCGGAGCTTTCGTCCACGCCCTGCGCCTCGATCGGGTTGGGTGACGACCAACGAGACCTCGGCAACCTGCGCGAGTGCAGTGAGACTGGGGATCGCCGCTGTGGGCGTTCCGAGGAAGACGGCAGCCATCTACCGGCGTCCGTTCATGCGGGATGCCGGCTCGCCGCGTAGCTCCTTCAACGCTTGGTTGCGCACCCTGCTCGACAGGCGGGAAAGCAGGAGTCGTCCGTTGAGGTGGTCGATCTCGTGTTGGAGGACACGCCCCATGAGATCGACCCCTTCGTAGGTGACGGGGTTGCCCTCGATGTCAAATCCCTCTGCCCTTGCGTAGTCCGGTCGCTTGATGACCCAGTACTCACCGGGGATCGAGAGACATCCCTCATCGGATTTGTCCTTTCCCGACGTCTCCACGACGGTCGGATTCACCATCGCAAAGGGGCCGTCTCCTGCATCGGCGACGAACACACGCTTCGAAATCCCGATCTGGGGAGCAGCGAGACCGACGCCCGGTGCGTCGTACATCGTCTCGATCATGTCATCCACGAGTTTTGCCAGGGCCGCGTCGAACTCCATCACGTCTGCCGCGGGCATGGTCAGGACGGGATCGGGAAAGACTCGGATCGGGTAGATCGCCATGGCCGCAAGAGTAATGAGACGCCTTCTGCTTTGGCGACCTCACAGATCGATGGGGTCCGCGTCGACTCGGACTGTCGCACCACCCTGGCGAAGCTCGTCCACGACGCGCCTGAGGGCGACGCGGGTCCCCGACAGGTCGGTTCCCGAAATCAACCACCGAGTTCGATCCGACATCGGCGCCGGACCCAGCACGTTTGCGCTCGCATCACAGGCAGCTCGGATCTTTGCGTCGGCGGACGGACCGGCGTTGGTCTCGAAGGCGATCAGCTCGCCGATCGGCGGGAATCCCGAGCGACCACGTACCTCCAGTTCGGATGCGAGGAAACGTTGCGGGTGCCCTGAGGCGAGCACATGGAGCACGGGGTGGTCCTTGTCGGAAGTCTGGATGGCAACACGACCGCCACCACCGTGCATTGCCGCTTGCCCAAGCCGTCCGACCAGGCGCAACGTGTCTTCAGCCGCCCGGTAGTGCGGTGCACCAAGCATGCCGTCGATGTCCACCACGACACCGAGGTCGATGGCTCCGAGTCCGACCAGATCACGCTCCGACCCGACGCTGACGGGCCGATCGTCCTCAGCGAGACCGATCTTGTCCGGGGCGACGAATCGGGCGATGTCCTCACGAATCCGCCCGATGCCGGCCCCCAGCGGTATCACTGCGACCGCACCACAGTCCGGACACGGCCCCCGCTCGGTCCCGCATCGACGACAGGTGGGGGCTTCTGTCAGTGCTGCACCGCACTCTCCACATCTGCGCAGGGCGGAGCACCCCCGACAACGAAACGCTGGCGCATAGCCCCGGCTGGTGACGAGTACGAACACCCGCTGCCCACGCTCTGCACCGGTGCGAATGGCGTGTTGCACGCGAGGGAGCAGCAGGGAGCTGCCCGGCGGTTCGTCCGTTCGATCGGCGATGTCCATCCCGGCCCAGAGGCGCCCCGTCGGGTAGGCCACTTCATCAGCTACCTGGATCGACTCGAGAGATGGGACCGGGCTGATGATCGTGAGTCCCGCTCCCGTGTGCCGTTGGCGTTCCAGTAGGACGTCGCGAACATGCATGGTCGGCGTGGAAGGCGACTTCATGACACGCCGTGAATCCTCGACCACGATCCACGCCGGATCACCCTTTGCGCGCCACATCGCGGTCTCACGGGTCCCCACGAGCACCGTGTTGTCGTCGTGGGCCACGGCTCGCCAGGCTGCAGTGACATGGGCACCCGACATCGAGGACGCTGCGGTCACGACCCGGACGTCCGGAAGCTCGGCAGCGATCGCCGCTGCGAGCGCCTCGGCTTCCACGACGGTCGGAACGATCACAGGTCTCGGTCCGGTGCGCTGGATCTCGCCGATCACCGTTCGATGGTGCGGTGCAACGGACGCAAGGACACGGATCGTGCCCGTACGGCGTTCCTGCTGATCTCGTCCGTCACCGGTCGGTCGCTCGTGTTTTGGCACGTTGGGAGGTGCTGTCCGTGCGAGGACGGTCGACATCGGGGTTATGTAGTGGGTGGCGAGGTTCCTCGCCGCGGTCAGAAGGTCCGCATCGAAGAGTGGGGCGGAACCGGAGACACCGTCGATGGGTTTGAGCTTTCGGCCCTCAGGTGTCGGGAACACGGACGTGACGAAGCCTTTGGTCCTGCGTCCGGACATCCTGATCCTCACGAGCGACCCCAGGTGGACCTTGGACTCGAGTTCTTCGGGGATCGTGTAGGTGAACCCGTCGTCGACACCGAAGACTGGGATGTCCGGCACGACCTGGCATGCCTGGCTCACGTCGTTCGGCCATTCCTCAATGCAGCGACACGATCCCAGATTGCCTCAGCCACTGCGTCCTTCGACATCAAGGGCAACAGGTCCGTCGAGCCGTCCGGTGCGATGATGGATACCTGGTTGGAGTCCGACCCAAATCCGGAGCCATCGGCGAGAACGTCGTTTGCGACGAGGAGGTCTACGTTCTTGCGTCGAGCCTTGTCGACAGCGTCTTCGAGTGAACCAGTCTCCGCAGCGAATCCGACGAGGAAGGGACGATCGGGCATGGCAGCCACTCCCCCGAGCACATCCGGGGTCGGAACGAGCCGGATCTCAGGAACACCCGTCTTCCGCTTGATCTTCGTCTCCGCTGACGAGGCGGGAGCGAAGTCTGCGACCGCAGCCGCCATGACGGCTACATCCATGCCTGCGGCACGCTCCCACACCGCTTGCGCCATCTCTTCTGCCGTCTCGACGCCGACAACTTCTACGCCGCCGATGTCGGGGGCGGGGGCCGCCGTGACGAGGACTACTGAGGCGCCGCGTGCGGCAGCTGCCCGTGCGAGAGCGTTGCCCATCTTGCCGGATGACCGGTTACCGATGTATCGAACAGGGTCGATCGGTTCACGTGTTCCGCCGGAGGTGATGATCACCCGTTGGCCACCCATGGGACCTTTCGCCAGCTCCGATTCGACAGCATCGACGATCGAGTCCGGATCACGCAATCGACCGATACCTTCATCGCCACCGGCCAACGCACCTGCCTCCGGTTCCAGGATGACATAGCCACGCTCCTTCAACGCCGTGAGATTGGCTTGCGTCGCAGCGTTCTCCCACATCTCGGTGTGCATCGCGGGTGCGAGGAGTACCGGTTTCGTCGTGGCGAGGATCGTCGCTCCGACGGCGTCCGATGATTCGCCCGTCGCATACCGGGCGAGCGAGGCTGCCGTGGTCGGGGCCACGACGACGAGGTCGCACCAGCGAGCGAGGTCGGTGTGTGGTGATACTTCGTCGTTGCCAAACAGCGCCAACAGCGGTTGCTGCCCGGTGATCGCAGCAAGTGTGGCTGGTCCGAGGAATTCGGTCGCGGTCGGCGTCATCACGGCGCGGACATCGGCACCACGTTCGATGAGACGCCGAGCCAGATAGGCAGCCTTGTAGGCGGCGACTCCCCCGGTCACGCCGAGGACGATTCGTCGCCCGGCGAGCATGTCCTACTCCTCGGTGGGAGCGACGACGACCTTGTCTTCGGCGATTTCCTCAAGAGCGATCGAAAGTGGCTTGCGGGACAGTGAATGTACCTGTGGCGGTACATAGCCGCCGACCCCGGCGCCGAGCTCGTGGAAGTAGGAGTTGATCTGACGTGCACGCCGGGCCGAGAGGATGACAAGCCCGAATCGCGAGTTGTCGGCCTTCTCGACAACCTTGCCGATTGGAGGTTCAAGCATCATGGTTCAGGGACTCCCTGCGTCGTTGATTGACCGCGCATCGACAGATGTCGGACTTGCGGAGTAGCCGAGTATACCGGCCACTGCCTCAATGGCGTCGCTCAATCTGTCATTGACGACGATGTGGTCGTAGACCTGGGCGGCCTCGGCGACCTGAGCTGCTGCCACACCGAGGCGTCGCTCGGCGTCTTCGGGAGACGTGTCCCCCCGTCCGAACAGACGGTCAGCGAGCTCTTCGAGGCTCGGGGGCGAGATGAAGATGAGGATCGCACCAGGATGGGATGCCCTGATCTGCTTGGCTCCCTCGTTCTCGATGTCGAGGAT
Source organism: Acidimicrobiia bacterium (assembly GCA_030431785.1). Taxonomy (GTDB): domain Bacteria; phylum Actinomycetota; class Acidimicrobiia; order Spongiisociales; family UBA5794; genus UBA5794. The sequence goes on from JAUIIM010000006.1 coordinate 42,546, forward strand.
CACGTCGACACCTTCGGCGAGCAACGGGAGGACGCTGGCCCGGGGAGTGCCGTACAGCTGGCCCCCGTACTCCGCCCATTCGAGGATCGCGCCTTCGTCGCGGAGACGTTCGAAGGCGTCTCGTGTCATGAAGTGATAGTCGCGACCGTCGACCTCACCGGGACGCGGGCGTCGCGTTGTCGCCGACACCGAGAACCGTGCGGATGCACGCGACATCACGGCCTCGACGATGCTCGACTTGCCGACTCCCGACGGACCTGAGATGACGATGAGCCGGCCGTCAGGAGAAGTGGGCAAGGAGGTCCTCGGTCTGGCGGTCGGTCAAACCACGAAGGGTGCGGTTCTCGTGGATCCCGATCTCTTCCATGAGACGAATCGTCGTGATCTTGCCCATGTGAGGCATCGACCCGATGATGGCCTTGACTTTCGTACCCGCCACGAGGTCGTCGTCGTCGGCACGGTCTAGTACGTCTTGGAAGCTCAGGCTCCCGCTCTTCAGCAGCGCCTTGATCTCCGCCCTCGTGCGTCGCGCAAGGGCAGCGCGTTCCAATGCGGCGGCGCGGTCCTCGTCACTCATCTCCGGTAGCACAGCTCTCCTCTCTCCACGGGCATCGTATCAAGGACTGTCATCCCAGAGCACCTATGGAGCGAGCGATGGCCTCGGCGGCAGCGGCCGGATCCTCCGCGGCGATGATCGGACGTGCGATCACGAGCAGGTCCGCACCGTCGGCGATCGCCTCTTGCGGCGTGGCGACACGCGCTTGGTCGTCATCGGCTGGCGTCGGGCGGATACCCGGCGTGACCCGCTTGAGCCCGGGAGCCGCCTGTCGAACGACGTTGATCTCGCGAGGCGAACACACCATGCCCTCGCACCCTGCGGCTTCGGCCACCTTCGCCATCTTGCCGACAAGCTGCCCGGGTGTACGTGGAATTCCGAGACGCTCGAGATCAGACTCATCGAGAGACGTGAGCACCGACACCGCGAGGATGCCTGCCTCGGCCATCCCGGCCCCGTCCTCGAGGCCTCGCACCGCAGACTCGAGCATGGCCGGACCACCGGATGCATGTGCGGTGACCCATCGTGCGCCGTGGTCAGCGAGTCGTCGCGCCGCTCGTTCCACTTGGGTCGGGATGTCGTGGAGCTTCGCATCGGCGAACACTGGGCGGTCGAGTCTGGCCAAAGTACTGATGACGCCCGGACCCGGACCGTGCAGAAGGCCGAGCCCGACCTTGAACGCACCAACGTACGGGGCGACCGCCTGGGCGATCTCGACCGCTTCTTCCGCAGTCGTGGTATCGAGTCCGACGATGATCGGATTCGGTCGATTCACCATGGTTCGTATGCTCCCTTCAATTCAGCAAGCCTGTCGATGCCGTTCCGCCGTGCGTATCGCTCGAGCCCACGCATGATCTTTGTGGCGATGCGAGGATCGGCGAAGTGTGCGGATCCGATCCCGATGGCGTCGGCTCCGGCCAGCATCAGCTCTACGGCGTGGTCGGCGTGGCTCACACCACCGCAACCCACGATCGGGACGTCGGGCAATGCCGCCCGCACGTCGAGAATCGCACGCACGGCGATCGGTCGGATCGGCTCCCCGGAATAGCCTCCGATGAGCCCGGACAACAGAGGACGGCGGGTGGCGACGTCGATGGACGCACCACGCACCGTGTTTGCGACGACGAGCCAGTCCGCACCCGCGTCGACCGCTGCTGATGCGATCTCGCCGATGTTGTAGGCATCCGACGTCAATTTGGCCCCGATCGGGCGTTCCGTTGCTGCACGGACCGAGGCGATGACTTCGGCGGTCGAGGAAGCGTCCAGTGCAAACGGCAGCCCGTCGAGGTTCGGGCAACTGAGGTTGACCTCGATCGCGGCGAACGGGACGGACTCCATCGCGGCTGCAACCCGCCCGAATCCGTCGACGTCGTGGGCGACGACGCTCCCCCATACGTCCGTTTCGATGTCCGCGACCTGGTCGCCGTAGGAGACGATCCACTCGTCGATTCCCGGGTTCTGGATGCCGATGCCGTTCAGCATGCCGTTGACGACCGGAGCGATGCGAGGAGCCGGTCGGCCTTCCCACGGTTCCGGCGCGACCGACTTGACGACCGCAGCCCCGTACTTGGAGAAGTCGGTCGTCGATGTGAATTCGACGACCGAGCCGACGGTGCCCGATGCTGCCACCAGCGGAGTCGCGAGGGTGACCGGACCGAGCGAGACCTTCGTGTCGGTCATGTGATCCCAGCGGACGCGTGATGGTCCTGCAGGCTTGCCACGGTCAGTTCCGCGGACCGTCTCGCCTGGATGGAGCGAGCAACGGCGAGCCCACCCTCCGCCGTGGTGACACATGGCACACCCTGTCGCTGCGCTGCCCTTCGGATGTACGCCCCGTCGCCCCTGGCCTTGCCGCCCGCAGGTGTGTTGACAACGAGACCCACGCGACCGTCCGACAGCAGCCGGACCGGGTCGTAGGTCCCTTCCCCGAGTTTGTCGACGTGGGTCGTCGGTATCCCATTCCGGGCAAGGTGCCCTGCCGTTCCGTGCGTAGCGAAGAGTTTGAATCCGCACTCCACCAGCGTTTCGGCGATCTCCACACCGACGGCCTTGTCCCGGTCGGCAAGCGAGATGAAGACGGCGCCGGATTCAGGAACACGGTGCCCTGCTCCGCGCAGCGCCTTGGCATAGGCCACCCCCGGCGTCGGGCCCACACCCATGACTTCGCCCGTGGCACGCATCTCAGGACCGAGGAGCGTGTCCTCCCCGGGGAACCGATTCCACGGCAACACTGCTTCCTTGACCGCCGTGTAGGGCAGCTCGGGCCGACGACGCGGCAACAGGCCGATCTCCTGGAGGCTGGCGAGCGACTCCCCCATCATCACCCGGGTCGCCACCTTTGCCAGTGGGACCCCGGTGGCCTTCGAGATGAACGGGATCGTGCGGGACCCTCGGGGATTTGCTTCGAGGACGAACACGTCATCGCCACGGATGGCGAACTGTATGTTGAGCAGACCGCGCACACCGAGCGCTTCGGCGAGTTTCAAGGTGTCGGTCTCGACCTGCCGGATGACCTCCACACCGAGCGTTGGTGGCGGGACGACACAAGCAGAGTCGCCGGAGTGGACACCCGCTTCTTCGACGTGCTCCATGATCCCGCCGATGTACAGGTCGGTACCGTCATACACCGCATCGACATCCACCTCGATCGCGGATTCAAGGAAGCGATCGATGAGGAGCGGGGCTTCACTGAGATCGACCTCCCCACCCGGCACCGCCCCATACAGGTCAGCCAGGTAGGCGGACAACTCCTCCACCGAGTAGATGATCCGCATGGCACGCCCACCCAGGACGTACGAGGGACGCACGAGCGCTGGTAGACCGATCGAGTCGACCACCTGCTGCGCCTCGGACACCGAGGTTGCCGTACCGTGCGGCGGTTGCATGACGCCGATCTCCTTGCACAGCGCCGAGAACTGTTCCCGGTCCTCGGCCCGGTCGATCGCCGATGGTTGGGTCCCGGCGATCGGGACGCCAGCGGAGGCGAGTTCGTCGGCGAGTCCCAGCGGTGTCTGTCCACCGAGCTGCACGATTACCGCTTCCGGCTTCTCGACCTCGACGATGGCGAGTACGTCCTCAGCGGTCAGCGGTTCGAAATAGAGGCGAGAGGAGATGTCGTAGTCGGTCGAGACCGTCTCCGGGTTGCAGTTGACCATGACGGTGTCGTATCCCGCTTCCTCCAATGCGAACGCAGCATGCACACAGCAGTAGTCGAATTCGATGCCCTGCCCGATCCTGTTCGGTCCGGATCCCAGCACGACAACCGTGGGGCGGTCGGATTCCGGAACCTCGGACTCATCCTCGTAGGTCGAGTAGAAGTAGGGCGTCGTCGCCTCGAACTCTGCGGCACACGTGTCGACGGTCTTGTATGTGACCGCTACCCCGGCGTCGTCCCGCAAGGCACGCACCGCATCCGCTTCGGTGTCCCACAGGTAGGCAAGCTGTTTGTCCGAGAACCCGAACCGCTTGGCCGTGCGCAGCGTCTCAGGGGTCGGTCCACTCGTGACCAGCGCAGACCGGATCTCGACGAGCTCGAGCATCTGATCCAGGAACCAAGGGTCGATCGCCGTCAGTGCTGCGAGGTCCGTCACGGACCAACCACGACGCAGCGCCTCACCGACATCCAGGAGCCGTGTCGGGCTGGGTGTGGCACACCGTTCACGGAGGGAACCGTCGTCGACGGCGTCGTACGACGTTTCCGCCGAATCAGCGTTGAAGCCTGATCGCCCGGTCTCGAGGCTCCGCATGACCTTTTGGAGGGCCTCCGGGAACGTCCTGCCGATCGCCATCGCCTCACCCACCGACTGCATCGAGGTGCCAAGCACCGGCTCCACCGAAGGGAACTTCGAGAAGTCGAACCTCGGCGCTTTGACGACGATGTAGTCAAGAGCCGGCTCGAACGATGCAGGTGTGGCCCCGGTGATGTCATTGACGATCTCGTCCAGCGTGAACCCGACCGCGAGGAGGGCTGCGATCTTTGCGATCGGGAACCCGGTCGCCTTCGATGCAAGCGCCGACGAGCGTGACACGCGAGGGTTCATCTCGATGATGATGCGCCGACCCGACGCTGGGTCGACAGCGAACTGAACATTCGAACCGCCGGTCTCGACACCGATGATGCGCAGACAGGTGATCGCCTCGTCCCGCATCTCCTGGTATTCACGATCCGACAGGGTCATCGCAGGGGCGACCGTGATGGAATCGCCGGTGTGAACACCCATCGGGTCGATGTTCTCGATGGAACACACGATCACGGCGTTGTCCGAACCGTCACGCATCACCTCGAGCTCATATTCCTTCCATCCCGCCACAGACTCCTCGATCAGCACTTCGCCGATGGGACTGGTGGCGATGCCGTTCTCGACCGTTGCAATGAGCTCTTCTTCGTCGGCAGCAAGACCTGTCCCACCACCACCGAGGATGTAGCTGGGACGCACCATGACCGGGTATCCGAGTTCGTTTGCTGCGGCCACCGCGTCGTCGACAGACTCGACGTACAACGCACGTGCCGTCGCGATTCCGGCATCATCCATCGCCTTCTTGAATCGGCCACGGTCCTCGGCGGTACCGATCGCCTCCAGCGACGCACCGATCAGCTCGATGTCGAGCGTCTCGAAGACACCGCGCTCGGCCAGTTCCATGGTCACGTTCAGTGCCGTTTGGCCACCGAGCGTCGGGAGAACGGCGTCGGGCTGCTCCTTTCGCAGGATCGCCTCAACGGTGTCCGCGGTGATGGGTTCGACATAGGTGGCATCGGCGAACTCGGGATCCGTCATGATCGTCGCCGGATTCGAGTTCACCAGGACGACGCGATAGCCATGCGCCCTCAGCGCTTTCACGGCCTGGGTTCCGGAGTAGTCGAACTCGCACGCCTGCCCGATGATGATCGGGCCGGACCCGATCACGAGGATCGATTCGAGGTCGTCACGTCGTGGCATCGGAACCCCCCATCTTGGCGACGAAGCGGTCGAAGAGATCTTGCGCATCGTTCGGGCCCGGTGCCGCCTCCGGGTGATACTGCACCGAGAAGGCGTTTGCGTCGGGGCACTCCATCCCTTCGTTGGTCCCGTCGTTCAGGTTCTGATGTGTTGCGACGACCGTCCCGAAGTCGGTCTCCACCGGCGGCGGGACCATGTCCGGCGTCGGCATCCCTGTGGTGGGGGGACGTTCACGGTTGGCAAGCGAGAACAGGTCGACGGCGAAACCGTGGTTCTGGGACGTGACTGCGACGGTTCCGTCGTGGAGGTCACGAACCGGATGGTTCCCCGCATGATGTCCGAATGGGAGCTTGTACGTCGTTGCGCCCAACGCCTGTCCGAGGATCTGGTGACCGAGACAGATGCCGAAGAGCGGCGCTTTGCCCACGAGGCCCCGAACTGCGGCCACTGCGGCGTCGAGCGGTTCGGGGTCACCGGGACCGTTCGAGAGAAACACCCCGTCGGGATCATGGGCGAGCGTGGCGTCCGCCGGAGTATCCCAAGGTACGACCGTCACGTCGTAGCCCCGCGCGGCCAGCTGTCGGGCGATGTCGCGCTTGATCCCGAAATCGTACGCGACCACCGAGCCGATCTTGTCCGTGGTCGCCTCGACGAGGTACGACTCCGTGGTGGAGACGTCGGGGACCAGGGCCTGGCCAGCCATCGAGGGGGCTGCCGCTGCAGCTGCGATGAGGTCGGCCTCGTCGATGTCGATACCGACCGCGACGGGCATCGCCCCAGCACTCGCGATGTGGCGTGTCAGGCGTCTTGTGTCGACGTCCGTGATCGCGACGAGTCCACGCTCGTCGAGATAGACGTCGAACGGCAGCTCGGAACGCCAGTTCGAGGCGATACGCGACATCGAACGAGTGACCAACGCCCTGGCGTGGATGCGGTCGGATTGATCGTCGAAGGGAGCGGCGCCGTAGTTGCCGATGTGGGGAGCCGTGAGGACGACGACCTGTCCCGAGTATGACGGGTCGGTGACGATCTCCTGGTAGCCAGTCATCGCCGTGTTGAACACGATCTCGCCGACCGCGATGCCCGATGCCCCGGCGGCCGTCCCTCGGTACAGTTTCCCGTCGGCGGTCGCTAGCAGTGCTGGCCTCATTCGTCCCCCTCGACGGCGAAGACGGGGACGCCGTGGCGGATGGTGGCCCGTACCTGACCCTTCAACTCGCGACCGATGTAGGGAGCGTTCCGACTGCGACTCACCGATGACTCGGCCACCCACGTGACCGTCGGGTCGAACACCACGAGGTTGGCAGGATTGCCTGGGGCGACGGGCTGTCCGTGATCCGATCGACCTGCGATCGCTGCGGGCGCCACGGACATGCGGTGGAAGAAGTCGATCGCCTCCAGACCGGCAGTCTCATTGACCACCGCAGCGGCCCATTCCAGCCCGATCACACCGTTCGGTGCCTGTTCGAACGGAACCTCCTTCTCGAGCGCCGCATGCGGTGCGTGGTCGGTCGCGACGATGTCGATGGTTCCGTCGACCAGTCCGGCGACCAACGCCTCACGGTCGTCGTGCTCGCGTAGTGGCGGCATCATCTTGTAGTCGGGGTCCGTGCTGGCGACGTCGTGGTGGTCGAACATCAGATGGTGCGGCGTCACCTCCGCCGTGACGGCGAGACCCCGGTCCTTTGCGTCACGCACCATCCGGATCGCTCCGGACGTCGAGATGTGTTGGATGTGATATCGCACCCCGGTCAGCTCGACGAGTGCGAGGTCACGGCCGATGGCGACGTCGTCTGCTTGGCGAGGGATCCCGTACATACCGAGCCGCGACGAGACCGAACCCTCGTGCATGTGGCCGGCTCCCGACAGGTACGGGTCGATGGCATGCTGGGAGATGACGCCACCGAGCGCAGCAATGTACTCCATCGCGGTGCGGAGTACTGCCGTGTCGGCCACGAAGTCGCCGTCGTCCGTGAAGATTCGGACACCAGCGGCCCAGAGATCGTCGATGTGGGCCATCGTGCGTCCTTCGCGTCCGAGGGTGATACATCCGGATGGGATCACATCGACAAGCCCCACTTCGGCACCACGATCCGACACGAATCTGGCGACGTGAGCCGCATCGATCGGTGGGGTCGTGTTGGGCATCGCGACGATCGCACCGAAGCCCCCCGCGGCTGCGGCGCGGGAACCGGAAGCAATGTCCTCTTTCCATTCCTGCCCGGGTTCACGCAGA
>JAUIIM010000084.1 GCA_030431785.1 Acidimicrobiia bacterium
CGCAGCTCCAGGTTCGATCACGCCTCATACCGAGTTCGAAGCGAATGTGTATGTGTTGACCAAGGATGAGGGTGGGCGTCATAACCCGTTCTTTGATGGGTATCGCCCGCAGTTCTATTTCCGTACGACGGATGTGACGGGTGCTGTGAAGCTCCCGGATGGGACGGAGATGGTGATGCCTGGTGATAACACGGAGATGACCGTGACTCTTGGGAAGCCGATTGCTATGGATGAGGGGCTCCGGTTTGCAATCCGTGAGGGTGGCCGCACGGTGGGTGCTGGCCGTGTCACCAAGATCCTGAATTAGTAAGCCTTGAGCCTTGCGCCTTGCGCCTTGAGCCTTGCTGGCTCACGGCTCACGGCCCAGGGCTCACGGCTCGATACAAAGTGAGTAAATAGACATGGCAAGTGACAAGCGACCGCCGATCAACCTCGCATGCGAGGAGTGCAAACGGCGCAACTACGTCACCACCAAGAACAAGACCAACACGAGGGACCGTCTCGAGTTGAAGAAGTTCTGCAAGTGGTGCCGGGAAACAACCGCACACAAAGAGACGCGGTAGTCACAAACTGCCGAGATCTGATGAAGAGGGGCCCGACGATCGGGTCCCTCTTCTACGTTCTGGATCAGAACGTGATGCCGCGGACGGTTGGGGGGAAGTCGTCGCCCGGGGTGACGAGGGTTGCCGTTCCCGATTGCGGATCGACTCGTATCCCGGCGTACCGCAGACGGTCGAAGTCCAGTGTTCGCACCGCCTGCGAGATCGCAATCGCCTTCGATCGCTCGACGACCCCCTCGTACACGACGGATCCGTTGGCGACGAGGGTGATCGGGCTCGACCAGTCGATCATCCCGTCGTGGAACCAGACCGTGTAGTCGCCGAGATGGCTCGTGTCGACGGAGACGGTCTGTCCCTCGATGTGCGCGTCGATCGAGCCGAGCAGGGAGTCGATCGTGCGAGCAAGCGCAGCCTCGTCATCTTCATCGGCGTGCGGAGCGACCTCCGGCCATGCGGTGAGCCAGGCGTCGCCCGTCCATTCGTGACCCTCGACCCACCAGACATCGGCTTGGTGGATGTATCGAAAATGATGGGTGAACGAGGTCGGTGGTTCGGGCCGTTCTGAGGACAAGGCGGCGAGCGCCAGAGCGACGTCCGGGTGGGCTCCCGAGTGCCCGACACCTTCGAGGATGCGCTGTGTGTAGCGGTGTAGGCCGAGGTCGGTCGCCCATTGTGCGATCAGCTCAGCCTGACCCACGTTCGTGATGTCCTGGGGTCGCCCGTTGAGTCCGACGATGTTCAAGTCGTCGTCCCCACCGACGACCTGGACGATCGGAATCGGGCGCAACTGGGACCAGAACAGTTCGGCAAGCCCGTCGACGTCGGTCGGATATGCAGCACCGGCAGCCATCGACAACCCCCCGGCGATGTGGCCGGGATGCATCGAGGCGAGGGTGATGACGGTGTCGCCACCGAGTGAGTAGCCAGCCAGGTACACACGGTCGCTGTCGATGTTCCACTCGGACCGGACCCCTCGCCACAGGCTGAGGTGTTCGGAAGTCACCGGTGGGGGAGCGTCGATCACGGTCTGGCGAAAGTCATCCGGTGCAGCGACGACGAACTGCTCGATCGAATCACCGAGGATCTTCTCCATACGATCGAGGATCACATCGGCCTCCCCACCCCATCCGTGATAGGCCACGATCAGCGGCCACGACTCGTCAGGCATGTAGCCCGCCGGCGTCCGGACGACCATCTGGCGGGTCATCCCGAAGCCGATCGGTGCCGCCGCCCCCGATCTCCCCGCAGGAATCTCCTCGTAGCCGTAGGCAGCGCGCAGGGCCTCCGGTAGCGGGTCGTCGATCTGCGCCGCGGCTGCCTCGATCGATGCGATGTCGGGTGCGCCGAGCCCGAACAGGGATCCCACATCGACGGGACGAGTGGTCGTGGTCGGCGGTGCGGTCGAGGTCGTCGAGGGAGAGCCGGGGAGAGTCGTCGTTCCCTCGGTCGACGCCGAGGTACAGGCCGCGACGAGAAGGCACACGAGTGTCGCGGCGAACAACGATCGGTTCACGATCTCCTCCGACGTCGAGCCTCCGACAGTCGATCCAACCCTACGTCGAGACACCCCGCCGAGCAAGCGACGAACGGCTCAGAAATCCCCATGGACTTCCAAAAGAGGTCTAGTAAATCAATAGTTCCTGAGTTACGATATAAGCATCTAGGTCACGTAGAGAGGTACGTCGATGACCATGACGAAGGCGCCTGCACGTTTGCAGGTCACGGTTGATGGCAATGAAGCGGCAGCGTCGATCGCCTACCGCACGAACGAGGTGCTGGCGATCTATCCGATCACCCCATCGTCGCCGATGGGAGAGCTGTCCGATGCTTGGTCGAACCGAGGTCGGGAAAACGTGTGGGGCAACATCCCGCGCGTCATCGAGATGCAATCCGAAGCGGGTGCTGCAGGCGCCGTCCACGGCGCTCTCCAAGGGGGAGCGCTGACGGCCACCTTCACGGCATCCCAAGGCCTCTTGTTGATGATCCCGAACATGTACAAGATCGCCGGCGAACTGACGCCGGCGGTCTTCCACGTCGCCGCCCGATCGGTTGCGACCCACGCCCTGTCGATCTTCGGTGATCACAGTGACGTGATGGCGACGCGTGCGACCGGTTGGGGAATGCTCGCATCGAACTCGGTCCAGGAAGCACACGATCTCGCGCTGATCGCACAGGCCGCAACCCTCGAATCCCGCGTTCCGTTCGTGCACTTCTTCGATGGATTCCGTACCTCGCACGAAGTGAACATGATCGAGGAGATCTCCGACGACGAGATCCGGTCGATGATCTCGATGGACGCCGTCCTTGCCCACCGCAACCGCCGCCTCGACCCTGATCGACCAGTGCTGCGAGGAACCGCACAGAACCCGGATGTCTTCTTTCAGGCTCGTGAAGCCTGCAACCCGTTCTACGAAGCCGTGCCCGACATCGTCCAGGCGACGATGGATCGCTTCGCAGAGGTCGTCGGTCGCCGGTATCACCTGTTCGACTACGTCGGTGCGCCGGACGCCACCGAGGTGATCGTGATGATGGGGTCGGGTGCCGCTGCTGCCGAAGCAGCTGTCGATCAACTGGTTGCGCGGGGCCGCAAGGTCGGGCTCGTCAAGGTGCGCCTGTTCCGTCCCTTCTCGCCCGAGGCGCTGGTCGCAGCTCTCCCCTCGACCGTGCAGACCGTCACAGTGCTCGATCGGACGAAGGAGCCGGGTGCCGTCGGTGAGCCCCTCCTGCAAGACGTGATGGTTGCGCTCGTGGAGGAGACCCAGACGGGCAACACGTCCTGGACGGAAACGCCACGAGTGATCGGCGGGCGCTTCGGCCTCTCCTCGAAGGAGTTCACACCGGCGATGGCCGCCGGTGTCTTCGACGAAGCGGCGAAGGACGATGCGAAGCGTCGCTTCACGGTCGGGATCGTCGACGATGTGACCGGGCTCTCGATCGACTACGACCCGACGTTCGAGGTCGACGGCAAGGCCCAGGTGCGTGCCGTGTTCTACGGTCTCGGCGCTGATGGCACGGTTGGGGCCAACAAGAACACGGTGAAGATCATCGGGTCCGATACAGACCTCTTTGCACAGGGCTACTTCGTCTACGACTCCCGCAAGTCGGGTTCGATGACGACGTCCCATCTCCGCTTCGATCCCGACCCGATCGAGGCAACCTATCTGATCGACGACGCGACCTTCGTCGCGTGCCATCAATTCGAGTTCCTCTCCAAGGTGGATGTGCTGTCGCGTGCCGCCGACGGCGCCACCTTCCTGTTGAACTCACCGTACGGACCGGATGACGTCTGGGGTCGACTGCCGCGTGAAGTGCAACAGCAGATCATCGACAAGGGTCTGTCGTTCCACGTCGTCGATGCGACATCCGTGGCGCGTGAGGCGGGTTTGGGACAGCGGATCAACACCGTGCTCCAGACCTGCTTCTTCGCACTGGCCGACCTGATGCCGCTCGATGAGGCCGTGGCCGCCATCAAGGGAGCAATCGCAAAGTCCTACTCGAAGTTCGGTGACGTCGTCGTCGAACGCAACAACTCTGCCGTCGACGGGGCACTCGCTGGCCTCTCTACCGTGACCGTCCCGTCGACGGCGGACTCCTCGTTCACCATGAGGCAGACCGTCCCAGCAGACGCACCCGACTTCGTCAAGCGGGTCACCGCGATGATGCTGGAGGATCGCGGTGACCTGCTGCCGGTGTCGGCGCTTCCCGTCGACGGGACGTTCCCGACCGGTACGACACAGGTCGAGAAGCGGTCCATCGCGGTGGACATCCCGATCTTCGATCCCGAGGTCTGCATCGAGTGCGCCAAGTGCGCACTCGTATGCCCGCACGCAGCGATCCGTCTCAAGGTGTTCGACAAGGCAGCGCTCGACGGTGCTCCCGACACGTTCCGGTGGCGTCAGTTCCGCAGCCGTGACATGGACGATGCGCTCATGACCATCCAGGTTGCCCCCGACGACTGCACCGGGTGCACGGTGTGCGTCGATGTGTGCCCGGCGAAGTCGAAGACCGAGGTGAAGCACAAGGCCATCAACATGGAACCGAAAGCGGACCATCTCGAAGCCGAGCGCGACAACTGGGACTTCTTCACGTCGATCCCCGAATTCGATCGCACCGTCGCACGGACGAACACGGTCAAGGGCATCCAGATGCTCGAGCCGTTGTTCGAGTTCTCCGGGGCGTGCTCCGGCTGCGGCGAGACACCGTATGTGAAACTCGCGAGCCAGCTCGTCGGTGACCGGATGATGGTGGCGAACGCAACCGGCTGCTCGTCGATCTACGGCGGCAACCTGCCGACGACACCGTGGAAGACAGATGCGAACGGGCGCGGTCCCGCATGGGCGAACTCGTTGTTCGAGGACAACGCCGAGTTCGGTCTCGGCATGCGGTTGGCGCTCGACTCCGAGAAGGAAGAGGCGCATCGACTGCTGATGGAACTCTCCTCCGACGTCGGGGCCGAACTTGCCAAGGCGTTGCTGACGGCAGACCAGTCAGACGAACAGGGAATCGCCGACCAGCGACGACGAGTGGCACTCCTCGACGACGTGCTCGAGGAACTCGACACTGAGCCAGCCAGACGTCTGAAGGCGGTCACGGGTGCTTTGGTGCGCAAGAGCGTCTGGATCATGGGCGGGGACGGGTGGGCCTACGACATCGGGTTCGGTGGTCTCGACCACGCCCTCGCATCCGGGCTCGACGTGAACATCCTCGTGATGGACACCGAGGTCTATTCGAACACCGGTGGCCAGGCGTCGAAGGCGACACCTCGCGGTGCGGTGGCAAAGTTCGCCGCCGGTGGCAAACCGACCGGGAAGAAGGACCTCGGTCAGATCGCGATGTCCTACGGGAACGTGTACGTCGCCCAGGTGGCGATGGGAGCGAACAACACTCAGGCGGTGAAGGCGTTTGCGGAAGCGGAGTCGTATGAGGGTCCGTCGATCATCATCGCCTACTCGACCTGCATCGCCCACGGCATCGACATGGGTTCTTCGATGAGTCATCAGAAGGATCTCGTCGACTCTGGCTACTGGCCGCTCTATCGGTATGACCCGAGGGAGGCTGACGTGGGCAAGCACCCGTTCCGGCTGGACAGTCGCGCACCGACGAAACCGTTCCGTGAGGTCGCGATGCAGGAGGCGCGGTACGCCGTGCTCTCGAAGGTCAATCCGGACGGGCACGACGCGTTGATGGACGCGGCGCAGAAGGACATCGACGATCGCTGGTCGCTCTACGAGGACTTCAAGGATCTCGACAGAGTGCAGGCGACGCAGGAGGAAGGCGAATGACCGCTGACATCACCACCACCTACTGCGGGCTCGAACTCTCGAATCCGCTGATGGCCTCGGCTTCGCCGATGACCGAGACGATCGAATCGCTCCTCGCCCTCGAGGAAGCGGGGGTCGGCGCAGTCGTCCTCCCGTCATTGTGGGAGGAGCAGATCGAGCACGAGGCGATGGAGTTCCAGAGGATCTACTCGCTGTCTACGGACCAGTTCGCCGAGTCGCTGTCGGGGTTCCTGCCCGAGTACGACGACTACGGGACCCGCACCGAGGCCTACCTGGAGCATCTCGTCGAGGCTAAGGAGGAGTTGTCGATCCCTGTGATCGCATCCTTGAACGGGACCACCCGGGGTGGGTGGGTGCACTACGCCAAGCGTCTCGAAGCTGCCGGGGCAGATGCTTTGGAGTTGAACGTGTACCTCATTCCGACGGACCCGTATGCCACGGGAGCGGATGTGGAGCAGCGCTATCTCGACCTCGTCGAAGCGGTCCGCAAGGAGGTCTCGATCCCGCTTGCGGTCAAGATCGGTCCGTACTTCTCGTCCCTGCCGAACATGGCACGCCAGCTCCAGGAAGCCGGTGCAGATGCACTCGTGATGTTCAACCGGTTCTTCCAACCGGACATCGATCTTGAGACGCTCGAGGTCGTGCCGCGGGTGCGGTTGTCTCCGCCGACGGCGCTACTGCTGCCGATGCGGTGGATCGGCATCCTCCGCGGCACGGTCCCGCTCGACTTTGCGATCACATCGGGAGTCCACGACGCATCCGATGCGCTCAAGGCACTGCTGGTCGGTGCGGATGCGGTGATGATGGCGTCGGCGCTGCTGCGAAACGGTCCGGGCCACGTGGCTGAGATGCTGGGTGAGATGCAAGCCTGGCTCGACGAGAACGACTACGAATCGATCGAGCAGATGAAGGGGTCGATGAGTATCGGTTCATCGCCGAATCCCGGCGCCTTCGTGCGGACCAACTACATGAAGATGTTGACGACGTACTCGACGGCGCCCTGATCGCGGGTTCTCTCCACGATCGTCGGTGACGGTGAGTGGGCTAGTGTGCCCGCAATGCTCGATGATCTGACGACACCCCTCGATCTGGAGGGTCGCGACCTCGGACCGGTGACGGTTCCGGTGACCGCCGATCGGGTGGCGTTCTACGCGGACACCACCGGGGACGACCTCGATCGATGGCAGACGGAGGCACCCCCGGGGTTCGGTTCCGTGCTGCTCTTCGCCGTCGCCGACCTCTTCCTCTATCACCCGAAGGTCGTCCCGTTCACGGCGACGCTGCTCCATCTTGACCAGTCGTTCTCGTACTTGGGGGCGATGCGCAACGGTGTCGATCTGACCGTTGCGGGCACGATCACGAAGGTTCGGGAACGGCGTGGCTCGTACTTCGTCACGTTCGAATCGTCTGCGTCGGATGGGTCCGATGTCGTCCTCACCTCGGTCTCGACGTTCGTGCTCTCGGATCAGTCGAGTCCGCCGTCGGAGGTGCAGCGTCCCGAGCCGTCGGCACGCGAGCGCGGTGCCAACGACGACTCGCACCGATCGGCGAGCCGCCACGACCTCGTTCGATACGCGGCGGCGACGCGTGACTTCAACCCGTTGCATTGGGACCACGAAGTAGCTGTCGCCGCGGGTCTGCCGGGGACCGTCGTCCACGGGCTGTTGATGTATGCGTGGATGGCGCAGGCGGTCGAGGCGTGCGCCGGGGAACCGATCGTCGAGATGAAGGTGCGGTTCCGGTCGGCGCTCCATCCGGGGGAACAGGCTGTACTTGCCGCCGAGCAGGACGGAACCGAGGTCAAGGTCGTTCTGTCCCGGGATGACACGCCACTGGTCACCGGTTTGGCTACCGTCGGGTCACGGGAGTAACCGGATGCACCGCGAAACAGTCGAAACACCACAGCCACATGAACTCGTCGATCGTGCTCGTGACGGAGATCGCGACGCATTCGGGGAGCTCGTGCGGATCCACCAGAACGAGGTGTACACGTTGGCAGTCCGACTCGTACGTGATCCCGATCTCGCATCGGATGTCGCACAGGATGCCTTCGTGCGCGCATGGCGGGCCATGCCGAAGTTCCGTGGGGATGCGAAGTTCTCGACGTGGATGCACCGGATCACCGTCAACACGGCCTGGACGCATCGGTCGAAGCGGAACCGTGTCCGTCTCGATCCGCTCGACGATCTCCATGTCGAACCCGAGTCCGGTTCGTTGTCGCCAGAGCGCGCCGGTGAGTCGGTCGATGCCGCACCGACGATCTCGCGTGCGTTGCGTGATCTGTCGGAGTCGGTGCGTGCTGTGGTGGTGATGAAGGATGTGTACGACTGGTCACATCAGGAGATCGCCGAACACCTCGACATCTCCGTGACGGCCGCAAAGGTCCGAC
>JAUIIM010000085.1 GCA_030431785.1 Acidimicrobiia bacterium
GCCTCCTCATGGCCGCCCGTATGATCTAGGCCTCATGGATGACCTCCCACCGTTCGCTATCGATTTCCTCGGTTCGATACGCGCAGAACGCGGACTGGCCAAGAACACCGCTGAGGCGTACCGGCGCGACCTGATCGCCTATCAGCACACCCTTGAGGCCTCCGGAACGGAGGGGGAGGAGGGGGTCCGCAACCACTTGGCGGAACTGCGAGAACTCGGGCTCGCACCGACGACGGTGGCGAGGTCGTTTGCGACCATCCGCTCATACCACCGCTTTCTCGTCCTCGAAGGCCTCACCGACGACGACCCGACCGCTGGGATCGATCCTCCGAGCCGCCCGACCGGACTCCCGAAGGCCCTCACTGTCAACGACGTCGAACAGATCATCGAGCAACCGGACGACTCCACCAAGGGAGTACGGGACCGGGCGATGCTCGAGTTCCTGTATGCGACTGGTTGTCGCGTCACGGAGCTCGTGGACACAGACCTCCATGACCTCGATCTGGTGACGCGTAGCGTGGTCGTCACCGGGAAGGGCTCGAAGCAGAGACTCGTACCGCTCGGCTCATTCGCCATCGATGCGATCGGGCGATGGCTGCCCCTGCGGACTCAGGTACGTAGAGACGGTGCTGACAGCGGCGCGTTGTTCCTCACCATGCGCGGGAACCGCCTGTCGCGTCAATCGATCTGGCGTATCGTCAAGCAGTACGGAGCCGAAGCTGGGATCGACCGTGAACGGCTGTCGCCGCACGTGTTCAGGCATTCGGCGGCGACCCACATGGTCGAAGGTGGCGCAGATCTCCGGACGGTCCAGGAAATGCTCGGCCATGCCAGTCTGAGTACGACTCAGGTGTATACGAAGGTGTCGCCTGAGCACCTCTACGAGGTCGTCCTGACCAGCCATCCTCGGTCGACGGCGCGCTGAATACCGGGATCTTCCCGATCCGGATCAGTAGCATGAGGACATCCCAGACCCGGAATTGGAGCGCCGAACCATGACGCCCCCCACGTACGATGCCAACCGAAATGCGCTGCTCGAGGAACGCGAGCGGCTGCTCCATCAACTCGAAGAACTCGGGGCGGACGAGACGGGGAATCTGACCGGAGCGGTGGACTTCGGGGATGCGTTTGCCGACGCCGGGGCTGCAACGGCTGCACGGACACGCACCCTCGGACTGATCGAGAACCTCGCGGCAAACGTCAAGGATGTCGACCTTGCACTTACACGGATTGCCGACGGCACCTATGGCACCTGCATCGTGTGTGGTGAGGCGATACCGCCGGAGCGTCTCGAGTTCCGTCCGACGTCGGTTCGGTGCGTGTCCTGCAAGGCGACCGCGAACTGAGCGCGATGCTCCACCTGATCAAGCGGTTCTTTGGATCGCTCTTCGCACGCCCGCTCACCGGGGCAGAGTCCTCGCTAGTCCAGAGCTTGCTCTCCGCAGACCTCGCTGAGCTGTTCTTTGCGATGTCCCGCGCCGACCAGCGACATTCCCTTACCGTGTTCGTGACGGCGGGAGCCGAACCGGCACTCGCCGAGGCAGCACTTCTCCACGATGTCGGCAAGACCGCAAGCCAGCTAGGACCCATCTCGCGGTCGTTGGCCACGATCGCCGATGGGATAGGACTGCGGCTCTCCGGCCGATGGCGCGACTATCGCGACCACGGTGCCATCGGTGCGGAGATGCTGAGGAACGCGGGAGCGGGCCGCCTCGCCGTGGCTTTTGCAGAGCACCATCCCGGGGAAGCTCCCGACGACATCGACCCCGCCGTTTGGCAGCGTCTCGCCACCGCCGATCAGGTCTGATGACTGTTCGGACCCGCACGGTTCCACGAGTTCGAAAGCATCGGTGCTCGACCTGACCGGTCTACCATCGCTGCGATGACGTTCGAAGTGAAGACACGCGTGTTTGAGGGTCCCCTCGATCTGCTCCTCCAACTGATCACCTCGCATCAACTGGTGATCACAGAACTCTCACTCGTCGACATCGTCGGCGAGTATCTGACGTTCCTGGACGAGATGCGAGAGATGGACATGGATGTCGCCAGCGAGTTTCTCTTGATCGCATCGACGTTGATCCAACTCAAGGCGCGACACCTCCTCCCAGACGACGAACCGGTAGACCTCGACGAAGAGCTCGCGCTTGCCGAGGAACGAGATCGGCTGCTTGCCCGATTGCTTGCCTGTCTGACGTTCAAGGACGTGGCGGCAGTCCTTCGGCACCGCATGGATGCTTCGGCGTCGTACATCGGCAGGACTGTTGGTGTGGAAGGGATCGACGTGGATCGCCCGCCGGATGTTGTGGTCCCGGTCGACGTCGACGAGTTTGCGGCGATCGCAGAGCGAGTCTTCACGACGCCCGAACTCGATCCGGACGTCGATCACCTCGACCTGGACTTGCCCTCCGTCCACGATGCGATCGTCGACCTCCAGGGTCGGATGGCATCGGTCGCGACCGCCGAATTCGATGAACTCGTGACACATTGCGATTCCAACGGAGAGGTCATCGCCTACTTCCTCGCCCTCCTGGAACTGGCTCGGTGGGGAATCCTGCGGGTGTCCCAAGCCGAGGGCGCCCCTTCGATCGACGTCCGCTACGACCCAGATGCTGCGGAACTCCGATTCCGCGCGATGCTGGGGGAGCAAGGAGCATCATGAGCGACCTGACCTCGACCGTCGAGGCCATCCTGTTCGTCGCCGAAGAACCGATCGGCGTGGCCGACATCGCCCAGGTCGTCGAACGTCCCACCAAGGACGTAGAGGCGGCCCTCGACGAGTTGGTCGACCGCTACGAGGGGCGAGGGGTGGTCATCCGGAACGTGGCTGGCGGATGGCGAATGTACACGGCGCCGGAAGCCCACCCGTTTCTGGAACGATGGGCGACGACGGACCGGGCACGCAAACTGTCCAACGCATCACTCGAGACCCTGGCGGTGGTGGCCTACAAGCAACCGGTCTCGCGCGGTCAGGTCGGTGAGATTCGTGGTGTCGATTCCGACCACGCCCTGCGCAACCTCCAACGTCGCGGGCTGATCGACGAAGTCGGTGTTGCCCCCGGACCCGGACAAGCCATCCTGTACGGCACGACCCCACTCTTTCTCGAGAAGATGGGAATCGCATCGATCGCCGATCTTCCACCCCTTGCCGACCACGTTCCGCCTGCCCCCATCGTCGAGACCCTCGAAATGCCGATGCGTCCGGAGTCACCATCGAGCGACTCAACAAACTGATCGCACGTACCGGCGTGGCCTCGCGACGTCACGCTGATGTACTCATCAGCGCGGGCAGGATCACCGTCGACGGCGAACGGGCTGTCGTCGGTCAACGGATCGACCCGTCCACCTCCGTGGTCGAACTCGATGGGGTGCGCGTGCCGCTGAACCCGGAACTGGTGACCTGGTTGGTGTACAAACCGGTGGGGGTGGTCTGCACGATGGACGATCCACAGGGTCGTCCCAAGATCGCGGATCTCGTCCCGCCGGATCCCGTGACGAAACCGGTCGGAAGGCTCGACCTCCACTCCGAAGGTCTCCTGCTCATGACGAACGACGGAGATCTCGCACTCCGGGTCACCCATCCCCGTTTCGGTATCGAGAAGGTGTATCAGGCGCTCGTCTCACCGCCACCGTCGGCGTCGACACTGAACGAACTCCGCCATGGTGTCGAGCTGGACGATGGTCCTGCTACGCCGCATGCGGTCACCGTCGTGTCCTCACACGAGGATCGGGCGATCGTCGAACTCGTGATGGGTGAGGGGCGCAAACGAGAGGTGCGACGGATGCTGGATGCGGTCGGTTTGGCGGTGGAGCGATTGGTCAGGGTATCCATCGCCGGAATCTCGGATCGCACCCTCGCCCCGGGTTCCTATCGGGCCCTCACGCTCGACGAGGTGCGTTCCATCTATGCGAAGGCAGAATCTGAATGATCAACCGCTCCATCACCGGGACGACCGAGCAGTTCACGGCGACGGTCCGTGTCCCCGGGGACAAGTCGCTGTCCCATCGGGCGCTCTTGTTCGCGGGAATGGCCGAAGGTGACAGTCTCGTCACTGGGCTCGGGTTCGGTCTCGACGTGGCAGCGACCGCGATGTCGTTGCGGGGACTCGGCGTCACCATCGACCATGGCCGCGTACGGTCACCGGGGATCCGTGGCTGGCACGACCCGACGGGACCCATCAACTGTGGCAACTCCGGTACCACGATGCGCTTGCTGGCTGGAGTGCTCGCTACGTCGCACGTCTCCGCCCGGCTCATCGGCGATGCATCGCTCAGCCGTCGAGACATGAACCGCCTCGTGGAACCGCTGCGTAGTCTCGGTGGCCGGATCGACACTTCGGACGGGACGGCACCGTTGACGGTGGGAGGGGCGACACGGGTCACCGGTGCCGATGTCGTGATACCGACGGCGTCGGCGCAGGTCCGTACTGCTTTCGAACTCGCTGCTCTCGCAGCAGACCGGCCGTCGACGATCGACAGTCCACCCGGCTTCCGCGATCACACCGAACGCTGGCTGACGGCGACATCGAGGGGTTCCTTCGAATCCGAAACTCGGTTCCGCGTCGACCCCGGGCCCTTGCCTCCGGCACGGTACGACGTGCCCGGTGACCCGTCCTCCGCTGCATTCCTCTGGGCGGCGGCAGCGATCTCGCGTGGCTCGTCGGTCACGACCCCCGAGGTCAGTCTCAATCCCGGGCGGATCGGCTTTCTCCAGGTACTCGACGCCATGGGTGCCAAGATCGAGGCGACGGTCACCGACTCAGTAGGAGGTGACCCCGTCGGCACGGTGACCGTGACCGGACAGGACCTCACAGGTATCGACGTCGACGGGGAGCTCGTAGCAGCCGCGCTCGATGAGCTCCCACTTGTCGCTGTGGTAGCGGCATACGCGGAGGGGATCACCCGCGTGCGCGATGCTGCGGAGTTGCGCGTCAAGGAATCAGATCGCATCGCATCCGTGGAACAGATGCTGGTGGAACTCGACGGCGGGATCCAGACGTTCGAAGACGGTTTCGATGTCATCGGCACCGGCTTCCTCAACGGCGGGATCGTGGAGACCCATCACGATCATCGCATCGCGATGGCTGCTGCGATCGCCGCGACGCGTTCGTCAGGAACCGTTGAGATCGTCGACTCGAACATCGCCGCCGTCTCCTGGCCAGACTTCTACGAGACCCTGGGGGCACTGTGGTCATAGCGATCGACGGCCCGTCCGGCGTGGGCAAGAGCACCGTGTCACGTCTCGTTGCCGAACGTATGTCCCTGGCCTATCTCGACACGGGCTCGACGTATCGAGCTGCGACGCTTGCTGTGCTCCGACGTGGCGTCGCTACGACGGACGAAGAGGCGATCCTGGACCTTCTCGCAGATACCTCGATCGATTATGACGAGCGCGGGGTTTTGCTCGGTGGCGAGTCTGTTGCTTTCGATGTCCGATCCGACGCCGTGACTCGTGCGGTGAGCACCGTATCCGCGCATCCTCGGGTACGGGCCGAGATCGTCGAGATCCAGCGCCGTTGGGTTGCAGCCCACGACGGGGATGCGGTCGTCGAAGGGCGGGACATCGGCACGGTGGTCTTCCCCCACACCCCGGTGAAGATCTATCTGACGGCATCACCGATGGTCCGCGCGCTACGCCGTGCGGGTGACTCGGAAGCACAAGGTGAAGATGTCGAATCGGTCGCACGGAAGCTCGAGGCGAGAGATCACGCCGATTCGACCCGAACAGCGTCCCCGCTACGTCCCGCATCGGACGCCAAGATCATCGACACCGGCGACCTGACGATCGACGAGGTCGTCGAGATGATCGTCTCCTACGCCGCAACGACCGGCTGATCGGACGGCCGAGGGCGAGCGGTATCCTCGTCCGCATTCCCCTCGACGCGTGAGGAGTCCAACATCCCGATCTCTACCGCTCTAAAAGAGGGACGCCAGGTGACGGTGGCGGCCGTACAGACAGCGTCCGTAGCGTTCGACCTCGATGCGAGCATGGCCCGTCTCCGTGAACGGACCAAGGAGGCAGCGGACTTGGGCGCAGACCTCGTCGTCTTCCCCGAGGCCTTCCTTTCCGCGTATCCACGAGGGATGAGTTTCGGAGCGGTGGTCGGTTCACGGACCGATGAGGGCCGCGAATGGTTCGCACGGTACTGGGAGAGCTCGGTCGACCTACCCGGACCCGTCACCGACGAGCTCGCAGCCGTCGCCGCCGAGTTCGACGTGACCATGGCGGTCGGCGTCATCGAACGGGACGGGGGAACGCTCTACTGCACGTCGGTGACGGTCGATCCGGGATACGGGTTCGTGACGAAGCATCGCAAGTTGATGCCGACGGCATCGGAACGCGTCGTGTGGGGTCAGGGCGACGGCTCGACGATGGAGGTCATCGAAACGCCGGTGGGTCGCGTCGGTACGGCGATTTGCTGGGAGTCGTACATGCCCCTGTACCGCACGTGGCTGTATGAACAGGGGGTCGAGATCTACGTCGCACCGACCGCGGACAGCAGGGACAACTGGATCGCGTCGATGACGCACATCGCTCTCGAAGGTCGCTGTTTCGTCGTGTCCTGCAACCAGTTCACGACCGAGGACGACTTCCCGACCGACTATCCGGCACGCGAGGACGGTCCCGAGGTGTTCACGACGCGCGGTGGGTCGTGCATCATCGACCCGCTCGGGAATGTGGTGGCCGGGCCCCTTTACGGTGAGGAAGGCATCGTCGTGGCGACGCTCGATCTCCGCAACATCACCGCAGCGAAGATGGACTTCGATCCGACGGGCCACTACGCACGAACCGACGTGTTCCGTCTCGATACCAATCGCGGACCCGAATAGAAGCTCAGACGCCGAGGATGCTGAGCGCTTCGGTCGCCGACGTGTGCCGATCGAGCTCGACCGGTCCTTCCTGACCCGGAGTGCGGCATGCGAAACCCCCTTCGACCAACGCCTGGAGGGTTTGCATGAACCGTCGAAGCTGGGGAGGTAGGGGAAAATACTCGTCTTCCTCGGTGACGCGCACGAGCTCGACGCCGTCGTGGGGGTTCACCCGTTCGATCACCTTTTGCACCCGTTGGTCGGGCGCTGAAGCTCCGGCGGTGACACCGACGACCCGTGCGTTGTCGAGCCACTCCTGATCGATGCCTTCCGGCCCGTCGATCCGGTAGGCGGGAACGCCGGCGTTCGAGCCGACCCGCACCAACGCCTGGGTGTTGGAGGAGTTCTCCGAACCGACGACGAGCAGGAGGTCTGCTCGTTCCGCAAGACGTTGGATCGCCTGTTGGCGATTCGTGGTCGCATAGCAGAGGTCCGACTTCCTGGCCGTCCAAAGCTCCGGGAACTGCGATTGGGCGGACGAGAGAACGTCTTCCCACTCGTAGAGCCCGAGGGTGGTCTGGGCGAGAAGCGCGACCCTACCGTCCTCGCCTCCCGTGAACGTATCGAGGCCGATGCGTGGATCCACCAGCTGTGCGGCTTCGGGTGCTTCGGCAATGGCCCCCACCGCTTCGTCGTGCCCGTCATGTCCGACGTAGATGATGTCGTAGCCCTTGCCTGCCATCCGTTTGACCTCATGGTGAACCTTGGTCACGAGAGGGCACACCGCATCCACCATGACAGCGGCTCGATCCTGTGCGGCCGTGACGACTTCGGGCGCCGAGCCATGCGCCGACAACATGATCGGTCGTCCGACCGGTACGTCGTCGATGTCGTCGACGAAGATGACTCCGGCACGCTCGAAGGCTGCCACGACGGCCGCGTTGTGGACGATCTCGTGGTAGCAGTACACCGGCGGTTCGAAGACCTGCACCATCCAGGTCAGTGCCTTGATCGCCATCTCTACACCCGCACAGAACCCTCGTGGTTCGGCGAGCAGGACCTTGTCAACCATGACCGTCAGAGTACCGAGTACTCGGCACTCAATACTCAGTACTGCAGACTGATGACGGCTGACCCTGTACCATTCCCACTCCATGTCCCTCCCGACTGTTCTTGACGTCCTCCCGGGTTCTCCCGCGGCCATCGCCGGCATCGCTGCCGGGGATGAGCTTGTCGCGATCAATGGGATCGTTCCGAACGACGTCATCGAGTACCAGCAACTCGTGGACGACGTCGACCCGGCGTTCGAACTCCGACGAGGTCCGGCTTCCTTCACGCTCACCGTTCCGAAGGAGGAAGGCGAGCCATTGGGTATCCGCCTTGCGTCTTCGATCTTAGATCGTGTCCAGACATGCGACA
>JAUIIM010000173.1 GCA_030431785.1 Acidimicrobiia bacterium
ACGCATCCGCCGCCCGAGAATGGCGCAAACGACGCCACGGCGTCCGGCGGTCCGTCCTAATCTTCCTCCCATGAATCCCTTCTACGACGCGCTCACATCCCTCAAGGCAATTCGACAGTTTGAGGACCGATCACTCACGGACGACGACCTGACAGCACTGCTGGAGGCGGCCCGTTCGACCGGGTCCTCGAAGAACCGGCAGAACTGGTCGTTCATCGTCGTCGACGACCCGAATCAGAAGGAAGCGTTGTGCGCTGCTGGTGACTTCATGACGCCGGTCCGGAACGCGCCGATGGCGATCTGTCTCGTCCAGGAGCCTGAGGGCTACGAGTTCGACACCGGTCGTCTTGCCCAGAACATCATGCTCGCTGCCGACAGTCTCGGCATGGCGACGTGTCCGGTCACGTTGCACCGAGAAGACGTCGCCGCAGAGGTGTTACGGCTCCCGGATGGCGCTCGTTGCCGGTATGCCGTGGCGGTCGGGTACCCGGCACCGACATCGGGCCCGGCGAAGATGGGTGGCCGGAAACCCATCGATGAGCTGGTGCATCGCAACACGTACGGGACCCGTTTCGAGAGCTAGATTCGGTCCATGGTCACATGCAGAACGGGATTGGTTCCATGAGCCCCACGATTGCGGTGTTCGACTCGGGTATCGGGGGACTCGGTGTCCTCGGTCAGATTCGCGCCCGCGCACCCTGGGCGGACATCGTCTACGTGGGGGACCATGCATATGGGCCGTTCGGTGAACGGTCACTGGTCGAGGTGCGTGATCGCACGTCCCTGATCACGGAGTTCGTCACGTCGACAGGGGTCGAGATCGTGGTCATTGCGTGCAACTCGGCTTCGGCGGCCGCACTCCATCACTTGCGTGAGGTGTTCCCTGGTACGCATTTCGTCGGCATGGAGCCCGCTGTGAAACCGGCGGCAGAGCAGACGGAGACGGGGACGATCGCAGTCCTCGCAACGGCCGCCACGTTCCAGGGCGA
The DNA here is from genome assembly GCA_030431785.1 of Acidimicrobiia bacterium. Taxonomy (GTDB): domain Bacteria; phylum Actinomycetota; class Acidimicrobiia; order Spongiisociales; family UBA5794; genus UBA5794. The sequence goes on from JAUIIM010000173.1 coordinate 990, forward strand.
TCTCTTCGCAGACCTGTCGGGCCGATTCGCTGGCGATGTGACAATCATCGAACAGGCGTGCCCGGGTCTGGCGGCTGCGGTCGAGAACGGTCTCCCGGTCGACGACCTCCTCGACAGGTATCTCGCGCCCGTACGCGAGTCGGACGCCGATGTCGTCGTCCTCGGCTGCACGCACTACCCGATGATCGAAGACGAGATCCACGCGAGGCTGCCGGGAGTGAAACTGATCGATCCCGCTCCTGCGGTGGCGAGTCGGGTACTCGAAGTGGCGGCAGAGAACGACATCGACCTCAAGGGATCGGGCATGGTCGAGCTTTGGACGACAGGTCTCGCTGAGGACCGGTCCGACGCTTGGGATTGGCAGGTGGCCGACGTACCCGCCGAGACCTTGGCGGCGGTACGCGTTGCCGATTCCACGCTCGTCGCCGTCGAAGGCGATATCACGTCGATGCCGGTCGATGCGATCGTGAACGCCGCAAACGTCCATCTTCGGCACGGCGGAGGGGTTGCTCAGGCGATCAGCCACGCCGGAGGTCCCACGGTCCAGGCT
>JAUIIM010000086.1 GCA_030431785.1 Acidimicrobiia bacterium
TGGTTGATCGTCGACGTCACCGTCCCCATCACCAAGCCGACCTTCATCGTTCGACCTCGACCGCATCGACGATCCCGACGATTGCGTGATCGACCGGGACGAATCGAGGCTTCATGGCTTCGGCGGCCTCCCGCGATGCAACGAAGTACACGACATCCCCCTCCCCTGCCTGGTGGACCGCATCGGCGGCGACGACGGCGGACCCGACAGGAGCGCGGGTTTCGTCGACGGGCTGGACGATCAGGAGCTTCATCCCCTCCATCCCCGGATCCTTGACCGTCGCAACGACCGAACCGCGCACGACACCGAGCTTCATCGTTCGCTCCTCACGTAGCGCCCCGCAGGGTCCCGTGGAACGTCGGTTGGATGCGCAGGTCGGTGCGCATCTCATCGGTCAACTGCGGGATCACCACCGAGCGGACGAGCCCGTCGCCGGCAGCAGCGTCCGCCGCAGCAACCGCCGATGCGACCTCCGAGACGGTTCCGCCGACCACGAAGTAGGCCTTGCCCCCGAGACCATCACCGAGCGCCAGCGTACCGATACCGACGTCGCTGTCCTTCACCGCCGCATCGGCTGCCACGATCGATGCAGCGAGTGTCCTGGTCTCAACGACACCGGCAGCGTCGGAAGCAGGAAGTTCGGTCCCCGCCACGACGGCACGCAAGACCTCCTCGGAGACATCGGCGAGATACAGGGTGTCGACCATCGATTGGATCTCGCAGCCTTCCACGACCTCACGGGCGACCTCCACGGACGCTGCGTCACCGGTCACCGCGATGACATACCGACCGGGGTGGACTGTTCCTGTTGCGATTATCGGGACCGGTGCGTTCTTGATGATCTGATCGGCAAGCCAAATGCCCTCGGCGATGGACTCCAGTTCCCAAAATCCGATCGCGGGGCGTGCGGAAGAAAGATCCGACCGATCGGTGTCAGACAATGCGCAGCGCTCCCACCACGGAGACACGGCGTTCCCGGGAGAAGGTCCGTGGGCGGGTCAATCCCTCCCCGGTCGGGCTGGCGATCGAAAAGCTCGTGTAGCCCTCGCCATCGGCTCCCAAACCGGCCACATTCGATCCGTTTGCGACGAAGATCGAGCAGTTCATCGCCCGCGCCATCCGCGTGATCGCATCGACGTTCGTCGAGTGGATCGATGCGGTGTGGCGAAATCCGTGCTCCGACCGCACGGCAAGGTCGATCGCCGTATCGACATCCTTGACACGCGTGACGGGCATGACCGGCATCATCTGCTCCGTCCACACCAGGTTGTGCTCAACCGGGACCTCAGCGACGACGAGCCGGATCTCGGGACCCACGGTGACACCGATCTCGTTGAGGATGACCGATGCATCCTTCCCGACGAACTGGCCGTTGATCACGCCCGGCTTGTTCGGCGGGCCGAGCTCCTTGAAGATCACACGCTCGAGGCGTTTGAGTTCATGCTCCTTGAGCCGATACGCACCGACGGCAGACATGTGCTGCACCAGCCGATCGGCGACCGAATCGACGACGATCGTGGTCTTCTCGTCCACACAGATCACGTTGTTGTCGAACGAAGCCCCGTAGACGATGTCTTTCGCAGCCTTTGCGATATCGGCTGTCTGATCGACGACAGCTGGCGGATTCCCCGGACCCGCCGTGATCGCCTTCTTGGGTGTCCTGAGCGCTTCCTTCACGACACCGGGACCCCCGGTCACGAGGAGAACCCGAACATCAGGGTGTTGCATCAACGCCTGAGCCGATTCGAGGGTCGGAACAGCAACCGACGTCACGAGATCAGGAGGACCTCCGGCACCGACGATTGCCTGATTGATCAGCTGCACGTTCTCGGTCGACACCTTCCGGGCACTCGGGTGGACGTTGAAGGTGACCGCATTCCCAGCGGACAAGATCGCGATCGAATTGTTGATGATCGTCGATGTCGGATTGGTGGTCGGTGTGATCGCACCGATCACACCGTACGGCGCATACTCGGTGACGGTCATCCCACGGTCGCCCGTCACGACTCTCGGCTCGAGGTCCTCGGGTCCGGGGGTCCGCTCGATCACCAGTTGGTTCTTGAGCACTTTGTCGTCGGCGCGACCGAGCCCGGTCTCCTGGCGTGCCATGTACGCCAATCGTTCGTTGTTCTCGCGCATCGAAGACCGGATCGCCTCGACAATCCCTTTGCGACTGTCGAGACCGGATGACCGATAGCGCTCGAATGCACGTCTGGCTGCCGTGACAGCCTCGTCGACGGTGGCGTAGACGCCGTCCCCGAGCTCAACATCATCGCCCTCGACGGCTGAGGCCGCACCCAACGCTGCGGAGACCTTCCCATCGATGTCTCCGTGCGCCACCCGCTCCTTGACACGGGAGATGATGGCTTGGATGTCTGCGTCGCTCAGGTTCGGCATGTCACTTCACGTACACCGTTTCCCCGTCGACATCCCATTGATCCACGATCGCCATGATCACCGCATCGCATGGTTTGTCCTTGGTCGCTGCTGTCTGGCGGGCGGAGCTGCCGCTCGCATACAACACGACTTCTCCGACACCTGCCCCGACGCTGTCCACAGCGACGACGTAGCCACCCTTGGGTTCGCCGTGCTCGTCCAATTGGCGCACGACGAGGAGCGGGAGTCCGTCCATGAGGGGCTCCTTGCGGGACGCGACCAGGGTGCCGGTCACTCGTCCGAGATTCATGCATGCCTCCTTCGGCGTGCGTGCTCAGCAATCAACCGACGGCGTCTTCTGCGTCCTCGGTTCGGCCGAGCGGCAGGATCAGGTCGATGTTCACGTGCGGGCGGGCGATCACATGGGTTGCCGTGACCTCTCCGACCTTCTCTGCACCGCGGACACCAGCGTCCACTGCGGCCTTCACTGCAGCGACGTCGCCCCGGATCACTGCGGTCACGTAGCCGCCGCCGGTTTCCTCGTAGCTCACGAGCTCGACCTTGGCTGCCTTGACCATCGCGTCGGCAGCCTCGACCATCGCTGCGAAACTCCGACATTCGATCATTCCCAGTGCGTCTGACATGGATCCTCCTGTGGATCGATTCTGTTGTTCTTACGCGTCTCGTCCGTCGAGACCTTCAAGCGCGGCGACTGCCGCCTGCCATCCGACCTCGATGTCCTGTTCTTCTCCGCCGAGATAGATGCGTCCGACAGCGCCGAACGCCCGCACCTCGAGCACGTTGATGTTTGCAGCCTTCTCTGCTTCGTTCGCGGCAAGGGCCGCATACGCAGCCGGTGCGCACTCCAACACATACAGTGTCTGCCCAGGGATGATCATCTGCCCATGTCGCGTGCGGTTGATGAGCTGTGCGTGGTGATCATCGATGCGGCGGATGATCTGCGACGTGTGCACCTTCGGTTTGATCCGGTCCGCCTCGGTCGCCCCCAACGATTCGAGGATCGCCTCACCGGCTGCCCGCGTCTCCGATTGCTCGGGCGAATGGACTTCGAGCAGCCCGAAGACACGCTCGATGATCTGCATACCGGGCTTGACCGATGTTGCCTTGAGTGCAACGTCCGTCAACCGGTTGATTTCGATACCAGGTGCGACCTCGACGAAGAGGACCGCCTCACCCGCCAGCGGCAGGAAACCCTGCGCTGTCGTTCCCATGAAGGCCGCGTACTGCGGCTGCAAACTGTCGAGGAATGCATAGGAGCGGAGCTCAATACCGCTGTTCATCACTATCTCCTTCGGCTCCGCCGACTATCTGGACTCCTGCTGATGCTCCGATGCGGGTGGCTCCTGCAGCGATCATGTCTTCCGCGTCTTCGAGCGTACGCACGCCACCGCTCGCCTTGACGCCCATCTTCGGACCGACGGTCTCACGCATCAGCGCGACGTCATACACCGTCGCTCCCCCGCCACCGAACCCGGTCGACGTCTTCACGAAATCCGCGCGCGCCTTTCGGGCGAGTGCCGAGGCGACCACCTTCTCTTCATCGGTCAACAGGGCAGTCTCGAGGATGACCTTTGCGATCGCCCCACCTTCGTGAGCAGCATCCACGACCTTGGCGATGTCCGTTTCGACGAGGTCGTGGTCCCCCGACTTCAGGGCACCGATGTTGATGACCATGTCCACCTCGCGAGCACCATCCCGCAGCGCACGACGCGCTTCCATCGCCTTGATCTCCGGAGGTGTTGCACCGAGTGGGAACCCGATCACGGTGCAGACCTTCACGTCTGATCCTCGAAGGCGTTCGGATGCCCGCTTCACCCATGTCGGGTTGATGCACACTGATGCGAATCCGTACTCCATCGCTTCGTCGCACATGCGGTCGATCTCGCCCGCCGTTGCGTCTGGTTTGAGCAGCGTGTGATCGATGTAGCGCGCCAGGTCGAGCGGCACGTCCTCGGCATCGCCATGGAACGAGACACGATCGGCACCGTTGGCGACGACTTGTCGGAGCTTCTCCGGGTTCGCACAGATGTCGGAGCGTTCGGCAAGCGCGGACAGCACCTCTCGGGTCACGATCTCGACGAGTTCCTCGCGGGTCACGTCAGCCATCCGTCAGCCGCTCCTCTCGAGGTCGTCGATCTTGGCCACACGTCGTGCATGTCTGCCTTCACCGTAGGGCGTCCCGAGGAACTCCTCCACCACTTGCCACGCGAGGGCGTCGCCGGTCAGACCTGCACCGAGTGTCAATACGTTCGCATGGTTGTGCTCGCGTGCGTTTCGCGCAGTCGACAGGTCGTAGCAGAGTGCAGCGCGGACGCCCGGGATCTTGTTGGCGGCCATCGCCGACCCGATCCCGGCCCCGTCGACCACGATGCCGGCATCCACCGATCCGTCCGCCACCTTGCGTGCCACCGCTGCCGCGATGTCCGGGTAGTCCACCGCATCGGTCGAATCCGTTCCACAGTCGACCACGCGGTAGCCGTTCTCCTTCAGACGGAACGCAAGTTTCTCCTTCATCTGGTACCCGCCATGATCACCACCGATCGCGACCGAGGCGACGTCCGGATGAGGTTGGGACGACTGCGTCGGCGGGGCCGATGACACGGGTTCAGCGGGCTCTTCCTCGATGAGACCATCGACGATCCGGCGCACGATGGCGCGGACATCGGTTTCGATGTTGGGATCTCGTGCGGTCACTCGGGCTCCTTCGTTGGCCATGGTAGAGGAGGGCGCGCAGACGTGCGGGCGCGCAGCGGGGACCTGCGTCGTACCATGCGGCCATGGACCGTTCGAGGCGTTGGGAAACAGAAGCGATACGTGCATCGGGCCGCGGGCGCACCTCTCCGCCGCAACCCACGGGGAAGCGAGCACCGTCGACCCGACGTCGCGCGGCCGATTGGGTCACGCTCCGAGAGGCGGAATCCGCGACGGGGATCCCACTCAACACGCTCCGCAAATGGGTCAGGAAGGATGCGATCGCCTCCTACCTCGAATCCGACGGTGAGTTGACACTGCGGATGGTCGATCTGGAGGACATCAAGAAGCGGGCGCACGAGCTCGGGCGCGATCTCCAGGTCGACGAACGACCGACGAACGAGGACCGGCGCCCGGTCGAACCCGAGACGGCGTCGAAGGTGGGCGCCGCCAAGGTGGGCGACCAAGGGTCACCTCAGGACACGGATGGCGTGGGCCGGGAAAACCGTGCCATCCCCGAGGACACGATGCTCGTCCCGATCGACGCTTGGAACAAGATGCTCGCCCAGCTCGGGAACCTCCACGAAGCAGGTCAACAGCTCGCCGACGCCCGTGAACGTGCTGCCAAGGCAGAGACCGAGGCAGCGTTCCTCCGCGAACGACTCCGCGAAATCCGTGACTCCCGACCAACAGACCATGCGGAGCCCACCCCCATCGCCGACGAAACGGCAACCTCTCGAGATGAGCCCGAATCGGGACCGGATACCGCACCGAACCCGGTCGATACCACGACGTATTGGCGCTACCTGACCTCCGGTTGGCGGAACCGCCAACGTCGAGCCCGCTGAACAGATCTCGACGGCTGATTGCCGGCCCGTGCGGGCGGTAGTGACTCTGATATCAGCGGAGGTCAGTGACTAGTCCGTAGGTCGAGCGACATATGTGTCTCGCCGAATCCTCGGCTATGTCGTACGGTGCGCCCATGGTTAGGAAGAGCCTGTTGGTATGCGCTGCCGTCGCAGCGCTGTTGGTTGCGAACGTGGGTGCCGCTGCGGCGGCACCCCCGACCGCAGCGTTGTCATCGTGGGAGTCGACCGTGGAAGACGGGACGATCATCGGTGGCAACCGCACACTCAGCGTCACCAACATCACGGACGAAACCCTCGTCGGGACCGCTGTCGAACTCAACACCGTCCCGTGCGACTGCGTGGTCGAGTCCTTCTCCGGACCGGGCGAGATCACCGGGAACCTGTGGCTGGTCCCCGATCTCGAGCCCGGTGCGACCGCCGAGGTGACGATGGTGTACGGCGAGCGAGCACCCTCCGGGTTCATCACCGCTTCGACCGAGCTCGAGAGTTGGGCAATGATCGTCGTTGCGTTCTTGGTGCTGTTGCTCGGAATCCGGAATCGTATGCACCTCCTTCTTTCGAACTTCGCCGTTCCCGAGCGACCGGTACGGTCCCGTCGCAACGCCAACCTCGGTGCGGTCGGAACCACGGTCTGAGCTGCAGAGCGGACCCACGGCGCTAGCCTCCCCATGGTGGAATCCGCCTTCACGACTTCGGGGCTCGGTCATGCGTACGGTCGCGTCGTCGCGCTCCACGACATGGACATCACGGTGCCGCGGGGTCGAACGGGTCTCGTCGGTGCAAACGGAGCGGGAAAATCCACGCTGATCAAGCTCCTGCTCGGGATCCTCGAACCGACCGTTGGATCGACCACGGTGCTCGGGATGGACACGAGTGACGAAGTCGTCGCGATTCGCTCCTTGATCGGCTACATGCCGGAAGGATCCTGCCTCCCACTCGACCAGACCGCAGCGGACTTCCTCGTCTACGCGGCGGGCACTGCCGGACTACCCCCGAACGCAGCACGCCAACGCGCCTCGGACGTCCTCACCCTCGTCGGGCTCGACGAAGAACGATTCCGGTACCTCGGCGATTTCTCGACCGGGATGAAGCAGCGGGCAAAGCTGGCGCAATCGATCGTCCATGACCCCGACCTCGTGTTCCTGGACGAACCGACTTCGGGTCTCGACCCGTCGGGCCGAGAAGAAATGCTCGAACTGATTGCACGGCTCGGGACCTTCGGCATCGACGTCGTCGTCTCCTCACACGTACTCGGCGACATCGAGCGCACGTGCGACTACGTCGTGATGCTCGACGAGGGGACATTGCTCCACAGCGGTCCGATCGGTTCAGATGCAGACGACGGGTCGATCCGTGTCGACTTCCTCGACGATCCGACACCGATCGCCACAGCGCTTCAAGCAGCAGGGGCCGACGTGGAACAGTCCGGGAACCTCCTGACCGTCAGCCACGAGAGTGCGGATGTGTTCGACCTCGTCCGTGACGCCGCCGCTTCGAACGATGCGACGATCCGGCGCCTCACCGGATCGAGCCATTCGCTCGAAGAGCTCTTCCTGACCCACGGAGATCGGGTATGACCGACACGACGGGCGCTGTCTACGACCGCGGCTATGAGCCCTACGAGGGGGAACGTCGAGGACGGAGTGGAGCGCGCCGCACCATCGTCGCTGACGGGGTGCGCAGGGTCCTCGGCTTGCGTCGAAAGGCTCGACGCAAGATCATGCCGTGGCTGCTGATCGTCCTTGCGACCCTGCCTGCGATCGTTGCCGTCGGTCTGGTCTTCTTCCTCCCGAGCGAGTTGGGCTCGGAGTTCGCCATCGCAGACCAGAACGCATCGTTCTTCGTGTGGGGCGGCACCATCGCGATGCTGTTCACGGCACTGTCTGCCCCCGAACTGTTCGTCCCGGATCGCCGAGATGGCGTCCTCTCGATGCTCTCGTCCCGCCCGCTGAGCTCGGACGACTACGTGTGGGCTCGCTTCGCCGGAGTCACCGCTGTCGTCGCAGCGTTCCTGGCTATTCCGCAGGTGATCATCTTCATCGGCCAGGTAGGCACGGATCCCGATGGGTTCGCATCGGGCCTCGTCGACGCAAGCGGATCCATACCCCGCATCCTTGCGGGGATCGCGGTCTACGCGATCGCCTTCGTGCCCCTCGCCTTTGCAATCGCCGCCCTCTCAAACAGGAAGGCGATCGCCGCCGCCGTCTA
>JAUIIM010000087.1 GCA_030431785.1 Acidimicrobiia bacterium
CTGTCGGAGTCGGTGCGTGCCGTGGTGGTGATGAAGGATGTGTACGACTGGTCACATCAGGAGATCGCCGAACACCTCGACATCTCCGTGACAGCCGCAAAGGTCCGACTGCACCGCGGTCGGAAGGAACTGCGAGCGAAGCTCGCCCCGTTCCGGGATGGCGAGGTGGACGCATGATCGATGTGCGCTGCACCGCCGCGAAGCTGTCGCTCGTTCCACTCCGGGATGGCGAGGTGATCGCATGATGGATGTGCGTTGCACCGCCGCGAAGCTGTCGCTCGTTCTACTCCGGGATGGCGAGGTGGACGCATGATGGATGTGCGTTGTGCCGCTGTGAAGCTGTCGCTCGTTCTACTCCGGGATGGCGAGGTGGACGCATGATGGATGTGCGTTGTGTCGCCGTGAAGCTGTCGCTCGTTCTACTCCGGGATGGCGAGGTGGACGCATGATGGATGTGCGTTGTACCGCCGTGAAGCTTTCGCTCGACACGGTCGGTTCGTCGGCGATCGCCGGGCCGATTGCCTCCCACATCGACTCGTGCCAGGTGTGTAGCGCGGAGATGGAGTGGCGACGGTCGATCACCGCGTCACTTCACGGCCTCCCGACGGACGAGTTCGCGGCGCCGATCAACTTGCATCCGGACGTGATGTCCTCGCTCGGCCCGGTCGCCGTTCCGGACCTCGAACCCCGCAACCACCGTGCCGCCGTCGCCACCGCCGCGGTTGCCACCGCAGCCGTCGCCACCGCCGCCGGCACCGCCGTCCTCCTCCACCTCCGCCGCACCCGCATCGCCTAGGTGGCTTCGGCAGCAACCCAGGCTTGAACCCGGGGTTCCCAGTGCTCTCAGGAACACTCACAGCCCGCAGTTGAACCCGGGGTTGCAAAACAACCCCCTTCCGATTCCCGTCGCCATCGTTCACGATGGAGGCATGACTCCGGATCGACAGCTGAACGAACTCGCCATGTCGCAAGGTGGGATCGTGACGAGGCGGCAGGCAGCAGAGGCGGGGATGACCCCGGGCGAGGTTCGTGGCAGGTTGGCCAGTGGCGCGTGGGAGAGGGTCACGATCGGCACCTATCGCCTTCTGCCTGCTGGCGACGACATCGATTCTGTGAGGGGAGCGATCGCCGCACTTCCTGACGCAGTGGCATCGCACGGCAGCGCGGCGGCGCTTCACGGGATCGAAGGCGTGCCGTCTGCCGCAGTAGTCACGGTTCCGGCGAGGACGACTCACGTGTTCCCTGGTGTCCGTGTCGTTCGGACGAACGACTTGGTCGCCAGCCACCTGATCATCAAGAGCGGCATTGAGACAACCACCGTCGAGCGGACACTCGTCGATCTCGCAGCGGATCTCAGAGAGACCCAGCTTCGGCGGGTAGTCGATGCAGCGATCGCAGCAAGGCTGACGACGCCGACTTCGCTCGCTGCGGTCCATCGGCAGGTGGCGCGGCGAGGCAAGCGGGGGACGGTCCGCATGCGATCGATCGTTGGTGCGTTGGTGCCGGCCGACATCCCGCCCTCGGTCTTCGAGGCGAGGTTCCGGAGGCTCCTGGACTCGGCGAACCTGGTTGAGTACGAGGTCGAGTACCCGATCCCTTGGTCGTCGGACGAACGGTTCGACATCGCGTTTCCGGCCGACGCATTGGCCGTTGAGCTGGACTCATACACGTGGCACTCGTCTCGCAGTGCCTTCGAGAACGATCGACGTCGGGATCGGGAGGCAGCGCTGCACGGATGGCGGGTGCTGCGCTACACCTGGGGCGAGCTGTCCAACGCACCATCGTCGATCATCGCAACCCTCCGTCAAGCCCTCTCGGTACGCTCAGCGTGATGCCTTGACCCAAGCCCGGGTTGAACCCGGGGCTCCAGGTGCTCTCAGGAACACTGGGAACCCCGGGTTCAAGCCGGGGTTGTCCACAAGAAGCAAAACCACGGCCGGGAGGAACGGAGACGGTTTACACTTCGGGAAGGCAGTACATATACTCCCCAGCCGCGCCCACTGAGGCCGGAGGGGTGTAGCTCCAATTGGCAGAGCGCCGGTCTCCAAAACCGGATGTTGTGGGTTCGAGTCCCGCCACCCCTGCGACGGAACATCGAGGAGTATCGAGTTGAACCGTGAGATGAGACGCCTTCAGGCGAAGGAAGAAGAGCGAGCGAAGAAGCGCCGCTCCGACGGTCCGCGCCCGAAGCAGAAGAAGGACGAGAACCTCAGCTTCTTCCAGCGCGTCGCCAAGTACTTCCGTGAGGTCAAGCAGGAACTCAAGAAGGTCGCATGGCCTTCGAAGGAAGAGCTCACGACCTACAGCATCGTCGTGTTCGGGGTCACCACCATCCTCACGCTCATCGTCTTCGGACTCGATTGGGTATTCAACCGTGGGGTCATCAACGTGCTGGAGGCGATCACCTGATGGCTGAAGAAGTCGCAGTCGAAGACGTCGAACTGGAAGACCAGGTCGAAGAAGAAGTCGTCGAAGAAGAGAAGCCGCTCAGCCCGTACGACCTCCCCGGCGCCTGGTACGTCGTGCACTCCTACTCGGGCTACGAGAAGAAGGTCAAGGCCAACCTCGAGACCCGCGTCAAGTCGATGCACCTCGAGGACAAGGTCTTCGATGTCACCATCCCGATGGAAGACGTCGTCGAGTACAAGAACGGCAAGAAGGTCACCGTGGAACGCAAGAAGTTCCCCGGCTACGTCCTCGTCCGCATGTACATGGACGACGATTCCTGGTACGCCGTTCGCAACACCCCGAACGTCACCGGTTTCGTCGGTTCCGGCACCAAGCCGAGCCCGCTTTCCCGTCGTGAGGTCGAGCACATCCTTGGCGTCGCCAAGGAAGAGGGGACGAAGAAGTCCAAGCCCACGTTCAAGCCGGCCTGGGAGGTCGGGGAGACCGTGCGAGTGGTCGAGGGACCGTTTGCCGACTTCAACGGTGTCATCGAGGACATCAACGTCGATCAGTCGAAGGTTCGCGTCCTCGTGGACATCTTCGGCCGAGAGACACCCGTCGAACTCAACTTCGACCAGATCATCAAGTACTGAGACAACAAGGAATCTGACTCATGGGTCGCAAGAAACTAATGACCGTGCTCAAGCTGCAGATCCCCGCTGGCCAGGCAAGCCCTGCGCCGCCGGTGGGTCCTGCGCTCGGTCAGCACGGTGTGAACATCATGGACTTCGTCCAGGCCTACAACGCCGCAACGCAGGCGCAGGCGGGGACGATCATCCCGGTCGAGATCTCGATCTACGAGGACCGCTCGTTCGACTTCATCACCAAGACGCCGCCGGCCGCTGTGCTGCTGCGTCAGGCAGCGAAGATCGAGAAGGGCTCGTCCGTTCCCCACAAGGAGAAGGTCGGGTCGGTCACGAAGGCACAGGTCCGTGAGATCGCCGAGACCAAGATGCCCGACCTGAACGCCAATGACATCGACAACGCGATGCGGATCGTCGAAGGCACCGCTCGCTCGATGGGACTTACCGTCGTCGACGCGTAGCGTCCGAGTACACAGTACGAAGTACTCAGTACCGAGTACATCCAACAGAGAGTGGTAGAGCGCAAGCTCGCAGACCACGAAAGGAAGCAACATGGCCGTTTCGAAGAACGTTGCCGAAGTCCAGCGCCGATACGATCGTGAGGCGCTCTACAACCCGGCCGATGCCCTTGACCTCGTCAAGACGCTTGCGTACGCAAAGTTCGACGAGTCCGTCGACATCGTGTTCAAGCTCGGGATCGACCCCCGCCAGGCGGACCAGATCGTCCGCGGTACTGTCTCGCTGCCACACGGCACCGGAAAGTCGGTGAAGGTCGTCGTGTTCGCAAACGATCAGGCGAAGGAAGCCGAAGAAGCCGGTGCCGACCTCGTCGGCGGTGAGGAACTCGCCGACCAGATCACCAGCGGTGCGGTTCCGATCGACTGGGACATCACGATTGCATCGCCGGACATGATGCCGGTCGTCGGAAAGCTCGGTCAGGTACTCGGACCACGTGGACTCATGCCGAACCCGAAGTCGGGCACGGTCACGACCGATGTCGGCAAGACGGTTGGTGAGTTCAAGGCGGGTCGTGTCGAATACCGAAACGATCGCTACGGCAACGTGCACATCCCGATCGGTCGTGTGTCGTTCAGCGCCGAGCAGCTCCTCGACAACTTTGCGACCGTTGCGGACGAGATCAAGCGGTCCCGTCCTGCGTCGTCGAAGGGCATCTTCATGCGTCGACTGACCGTCAGCTCGACGATGGGCCCCGGGATCAAGCTTGATGTGAGTGCCGTAAACGACCTCCTCAAGGAACGGTCCTGACGCACCGGCCATCGGTCCAGAACTGAGAACGAGCGCCCGGATGGGCGCTCGTTCTGCGTTTTGGGGAAGTTACAAGCGGGGGATCGGGGCGTGAGCTCACGTCAGCCGTGGAGACAGCGGGCCAGGATGCCATCTTCACGCTTCATCGAGTCGACCGGGGTAGGGGCCGGTCATCGTGGACTGCGATGGAGTGTTCTCCATGGGAACGGTGGTGGTTACGTTCCCGCGTTCCACCGCCGATCCCCCGTCTGTGCCCCAATGGTTGTTGAGTGGATCGACGATGTCAATGGGCAATTGTGGAAGAAGCTCCTGGCTCCTGGCTCCCGGCTCCTGGCTTCCGCCACGGACCTCGAACGAAATCGGACAATCCGAGAATCTGACAATCCAACGATCGGAGATCGGAGATCGGATGTCGGAGATCGTTCTGCGGGGTTCGATACAGATCGTCGCTCCCTACACTCCTGGGCAACCTCATAACCGACCCAAGACCGTTGGTGCCTCCGGGCATAAGTGGCAACACGCCAGCGCAGGCCGACCTCCACTGGGAGCCCTGTCGTCGTGCGTCGGGGCTCTGTTTCGTTTCAGGGCCCGTGAGGCGAAGTGAAAGTCCGACTGAGGAGGACGACACATGCCAAGACCCGAGAAGGTCCAGGCAGTCGCCGAAATCAAAGAGCGTATGGAAGGAGCACGTGCCGTGTTCCTCGCTGAGTACGCCGGTCTTTCGGTCAAGGACCAGCAGGCCCTGCGTCGTGAGCTACGTGCGAACGGTGCAGAGTTCAAGGTCGTGAAGATGACGCTTGCCCGCCGTGCTGCAGAGGAGCTCGAGATCGACTCGCTCGATGAGCTCCTGCTCGGCCCGACCGGTCTGACGTTCAGCGACGAGGACCCGGTGACGGCTGCCAAGACGCTGAAGGATTTCGCCAAGGATCACGATGTCTTCGTGATCAAGGGTGGTCTGCTCGGAGACGAGTTCCTGACCCCCGAGACGATTTCCGAGTTGGCCGAGATCGAACCGCGCGAGGTGCTCCTCGCCAAGTTCGCCGGTGCCATGAAGGCGCCGATGTCCAACCTGGCAGGTCTCATCTCCGCACTTCCACGCAACACCGCATCCGTGCTCCAGCAGCTCCTCGAGAAGAAGGAAGCTGCGGGCCCGGAGGATGTTGCCGAAGAAGATTCCGCCGACGAGCCGGCCGAAGAGCCTGCCGTGGAAGCGGAAGCCACGGACGAGGCTCCGGAAGCCTCCGAGGAGACCACGGAAGAGGTCGCCGAGGAGACGGGCGAAGAGACCACGGAACCCGCCGACGCTGCTGATTCGGAAGAGACCGAAGAGACCGAAGACGATTCGGCCGACGTCGAGGCATCAACCGATGATGCCGACGAAGACACCGAAGACGAGACCGAGGCGTCCGATGACGCTGAGGAGGAATAACCAACATGGCCAAGATGACAACTGATGAGTTGCTCGGCGTATTCGAGGAAATGACTGTCCTCGAGCTCTCTGAGTTCCTCAAGGCATTCGAAGACAAGTTCGAGGTCACCGCTGCTGCGCCGGTAGCCGTCGCTGCTGCCGCTCCGGCTGGTGGAGACGCCGCTGGTGGTGCCGCTGAGGAGAAGGATGAGTTCGACGTCGTTCTCGCCTCCGCTGGTGACAAGAAGATCCAGGTGATCAAGGAAGTTCGTGGTCTCACGAGCCTTGGTCTCAAGGAAGCAAAGGAACTCGTCGACGGCGCTCCGTCCAACATCCTCGAGGGTGCGGACAAGGAGACGGCCGAGAAGGCAAAGGAAGCCCTGGAGGGCGCCGGCGCCACCGTCGAGCTCAAGTAGCCGAAGCGGAGCTTCGAGTACTCAGTACCCAGTACTCAGTACACAGAGAAGGGGAGTCGGGTGGCCGGCTCCCCTTCGTCGCGTTTGCCGAAGCAGTGCTTCGGAGACTTCAGATCTCAGATCTCAGATCTCAGACAACGGGTCACGGGTCACAAGAATTCTTGGGTGCCCTACGGGACGATGACGATTTTGCCTAGGGATTCGCCGGCGCCGAGGCTGGCAAGGGCGTCAGGTGTTTCCTCGAGCGGGACGATGCGGTCGATCGCGGGGCGGATCGTTCCGTCGCTTGCGAGGTCGGCAAGGCGTCGCATGTCGTCGCCGGTTGGCGTGTGGACGAGGACGGACATGCGTCGGTCGCCTTTGCGTAGCTGCCCGATCGTGACTGCTGCGAGGAGGTAGCGGATCTTGCCACCGAGGAGTACGACGGCACCATCATCGGTCAGCACTCGGCGATACGCCGAGGGAAAACGGCGCGACATCACGTCGATGATCAGGTCGTAGCGCTGCCCCGACCGTGTGAAGTCGGATGACCGGTAGTCCAAGACCTCGTCGGCGCCGAGACCACGCATGAGGTCGAGCTTCATGGCGCTGTCGACCGCCGTCACGTTGGCGCCGGCGTTCTTCGCCATCTGGATCGCCAGCGTTCCGGCGCCGCCCCCTCCACCGTTGATCAGGACGTGTGATCCCTCGCGGACCTTGCCTTTGGCGAGCGCCTGCAACGCCAAGGTTCCCGTGTGCGGGAGGCAGGCTGCCTCCTCGAAGGAGAGTTCCGCAGGCTTGTGCGTGGTGGTCCTCGCCTTCACCGCAACGTACCGTGCGAACCCACCGAAGCCCGACGACGTGAGATCGCCCATCACTTCGTCACCCGGATGGAACGTCGTGACTGCGGAGCCGACCTCCTCGACCACGCCGGCCACATCGCATCCGAGGATCCGGTGCTTCGGAGCATTCCACGCACCGATCCGGCTCACCCACGTCGACGCGGTCAACAGGTCCCAGTCGTAGGAGTTGACGGTCGTCGCATGGACCCGTACCAGGACCTCGTCCGGAGCCGCCGAAGGGGTCGGGACCTCCTCCATACGCATGACATCGGTTGTCCCGTATTGGTCGTAGACGATCGCCTTCATCCGGGCACCATAGGCGGCGCGTTGGTCATTGACGATGGATCATGGATCTGCGCGTATGCTGACAAGGTGACTGACCTCGACCCGGAGATCCTCGAGTACTACTCCGACGATTGGGACGAGGACGCCCGGATCCGGTCGGGGATCAACGAGCTGGAGTTCATCAGGACGCGCGAGATCGTCGAGCGGTATCTGCCCGATCATCGGATTCGCGTCCTCGACGTCGGTGGGGGAGGTGGCGTCCACTCGGAATGGCTGCTTGATGCCGGTCATGAGGTGGTGCTGCTCGACCCGGTGCCTCGACACATCGAGCAGGCGACCCGGAACCTCGGCGACCGCAACTCGTTCACCGCGGTCCTCGGGGATGGGCGCGACCTGCCGTTTGACGACGGGGAGTTCGACGTCGTGCTGTTGTTCGGGCCGCTCTATCACCTCCCCGATCGCGGTGACCGCATCAAGTCATGGCGCGAGGGCCGTCGGGTGGTTCGTGACGACGGCGTGGTCATCGCGGCAGTGATCACCCGGTTTGCGTCGTTGTTCAGCGGGCTATCCGAGGACGTCATCTTCGACCCTCACTTTCGCGACGTCGTCATCCAGGACCTCGTCGACGGGCAGCACCGCAACCCCGAAGGCCGCGATTTCTTCACCACCGCGTACTTTCACCATCCGGATGAGATCGAGCCCGAAGCAGCCGAAGCCGGTCTCGTCGTCGACGCCCTGCTCGGGGTCGAGGGGATCGCCGCCTGGATCCCGCGCCTCCAGCGGTCATGGCCCGACCCGGAACGCCGCGAGATCATCATCGAAGCCGCCCGTGCGATCGAGTCGGAACCGAGCCTCCGCGGTCTGGGACCCCACATCATTGCAGTC
>JAUIIM010000088.1 GCA_030431785.1 Acidimicrobiia bacterium
GCGTGGTGATCCCACCACACAGTGGCGTGTTCTCAGCCGTCGGTCTGCTCCTCGCGCAACCGTCGGTCGATGCGGCCGTCTCGACCCTCGGAGAAGCGCTGTCGGCGACGACGCTGATCCGAGCGGCGGAGACGGGTCGTCAGACCGCAGCCGACGCTCTTGAGGCGGCCGGCGTGACCGTTGGCACGTCGACGCATGTCGCGGATGTCCGATATGTCGGCCAGGCGCACGAGATTGGTGTCGGCTTCACTCCCGGCGACGCACCCCACGAGATCGTTGCCCGGTTCCATCAGGCACACGAGGCACGAAACGGCTACCGGCGCGAGAGCGACCCGGTCGAGGTCGTCACGGTCCGGACTCGAGTCGCCGGGGAGTCGACGCTCGCCATGGAGGACTTGCTCCCACAGTCGGCAGACGATGTATCGGGTGGCAGGGTTCGGCAGGTGGTGATCGGGGGAGCGTCGACAGCGGTCGACATCGTGCGACGTGACTCGATCTCGATAGGTGACTCGTTGGATGGTCCTGCGATCATCGAAGAGGCGGATGCAACCACGGTTCTCGGTCCGGGGGATCGGCTCGTCGTGCGGGACTCGGGTGCGATGGAGATCACATGGTGACCGATCCCATCGTCCTTGAGATCGTCCGGAGCGAACTTGCGGCTGTGGCAGAGGAGATGGGAATCGTCCTGCGCAATGGTGCGTTCTCCCCGAACATCAAGGAACGCATCGATTGTTCAGCTGCCGTGTTCACCCCGTCGGGAGAGATGCTCGCCCAGGCTGAGCACATCCCGGTCCATCTTGGCTCGATGCCGGCATCCGTGCGGGCGGTGATCGAGGTGTTTGGGACGGATCCAGAACCGGGCATTCAGTACGCCGTGAACGATCCGTTTGCCGGTGGAACCCATCTGAACGACCTCACGCTCGTACGGCCCGTCCACGTCGGAGGTGCGTTGGTTGCGTGGGTCGGGAACCGTGCCCATCACGCAGACGTTGGAGGGGAGGCCCCGGGATCGATGCCGGCACATGCGACACGCGTCGACCAGGAGGGCATCGTCATCCCACCGACCGTCGCTGCACGGGTCGGTGTGTGGGAACCGTCCTTCCTCGATCCGTTCCTCGAAGCCACGCGCACTCCTGCCGAGCGGAGGGGAGACCTCGCTGCCCAGGTCGGTGCAAACGAGGCTGGAGCTCTTCGGCTCGCCGCGTTGGTCGAACGTCATGGCGCAACAGGATTCGCTCGGCTCTCGGACCAACTGCTCGAGTACGGAGAGCGCAGGATGCGCGCCGCGTTATCCGCCCTCCCGGATGGTGCGGCGTCCTTCTCGGACGTGATGGAGCACCGAGACGGGTTCGTGTCGATCACGGCGACCGTACGTATCGAAGGAGACCGGCTGACCGCCGACTTCTCAGCCACCGACGATCAGGTTGCTGCGAACTTCAACGCAGTCCGTGCCGTCACATACTCGTGTCTTGCCTATGCGGTCCGGGTAGCCGCGGATCCCTGGATTCCCGCGACTGGTGGTGCGTATCGCCCGCTCCACCTCATCACACGTCCAGGATCGATCGTCGACGCCCAAGCACCGGCCGCGGTCGCTGCCGGCAACGTCGAGACATCGCAACGCATCGCCGACGTGTTGCTCGGTGCACTCGCCGAGTTCGCACCCGACCGGGTCCCCGCTGCGGGTCAAGGAACGATGAACAACGTACTGATCGGCAACGACCGGTTTGCCTACTACGAAACGGTCGCTGGCGGACAGGGAGCAAGACCGGGGCGCGACGGTCAGTCGGGGATCCAGACGGGGATGACGAACACGAAGAACACACCGATCACCTCACTCGTAGAGCACTACCCGTTCGAGGTCACGAGATATCGGCTCCGGACGAGCAGTGGTGGCGCTGGGCGCTTTCGCGGCGGCGACGGGATCGAGCGTGGCATCCGTTTCCTCGAGCCGGCCACACTCTCGCTCATGGGCGAACGCCGCGAGTCCCGACCGTGGGGTCTGAACGGTGGTGGGCCAGGCGCATCTGGTGAGGACTGGCTCGTCTCTCGGGACGGTGAACGTCGTCGCCTCCCTGCCAAGTGCACCGTCGATGTCGAGCCGGGTGATCAGCTGATTGTCCTGACGCCCGGCGGCGGTGGATGGGGCACAGGCTGACGGGGCTGTTGTTCAGTACGCGTCCGAGGTCGCGATCGGACGGCTCCTCACCCTTCTACGCTGACGCCCATGCCCTTGGTCGATGAACTCGTTTCGGTGGTCGGTAGCGATGCTGTCCGACATCATCCGTTGGATCTGGCGATGTTCGCAAAGGATGCCGGGGTCACGCCTGGCCTGGTAGAGGCGGCGGTCCTACCGAGGACTACCGAGGAGGTGGCGACATGTGTCCGGATCGCACGGAAACATGGTCTGCCCATCGTTCCTCGTGGTGCGGGGACGGGACTCGCCGGCGGTGCCGTGCCGACCGAACCAGGACTGCTGGTCGTCCTCACGAGGCTCAACGAGATCCACGACGTCGACGAGGTTGCCCGTACCGCATGGGTGGGCCCCGGCCTGATCAACCTCGACCTGTCGAAGCGGCTGATCGAGCGAGGTCTCCATTTCGCACCCGACCCCTCGTCCCAGTCGGCATCGACGATCGGTGGCAACTTCGGTACGAATGCAGGCGGGCCGCACTGCCTCGCCGACGGGACCACGGTTGCGCACATCCTCGCTGCGGAGTTCGTCACGCCCGATGGGGACATCGTGATGATGGGCGGCGAAGCGCCGGACACCCCGGGACTCGACCTGCGGTCCATCGTGGTGGGATCCGAAGGCACACTCGGAATCGCGACGAAGATACTCGTCCGCTTGATGCAGAACCCACCTGATGTCGCAACACTCCTCCTCGGATTCCCGTCGATCGAAGACGCCGCAACGACGGTCTCCCAGATCATCGCATCCGGATTGATTCCTGCTGCTCTTGAGATGATGGATCAGCCGATGGTGCAGGCAGTGGAGAACTTCGTCCACGCGGGCTATCCAACCGATGCGGTTGCCGTACTTCTCGCCGAGATCACCGGGACCCCCGAGACCGTGCTCGACGGCACGAACGCGATCGAGCAGGTGGCGCGCCGCAACAATGCCAACACGGTCCGCGTTGCGACGGACCCCGTCGAGCGTGCGTTGCTCTGGCGGGGTCGAAAGTCGGCGTTCGGTGCCGTTGCGCAGAAGGCACCCGACTACTACCTCCACGACACCGTTGTCCCACGTACCGAGTTGGTTGGTGTCCTCACGAAGATCTACGAGATCGCCGACGAGTACGGTCTCGACATGCTCAACGTGTTCCATGCAGGGGACGGCAACCTCCACCCTCTCGTCGCATTCGACAGCAAAGAATCGGGGAAGCTGGAGACGGTGATGACCGCTGCGAAGGAGATGGTCCGGGTCTCGGTCGAGGCAGGCGGATCGCTCTCCGGCGAGCACGGAATCGGGCTTGAGAAACGAGACCTCATGGGGCTGGTGTTCTCTGAAGAGGATCTCGACGCGCAGGCACGGATCCGGGATGCGTTCGACCCAGATGGCGTCATGAACCCCGGCAAGGTCCTCCCGACCGGTTCCCGCTGCTTTGACGCCGCAGGTGTGCGGATCCCGACATGAGCGAGATCAACCCACGAACGCTGGAAGAGGCAGCCGATGCCATCAGCGATGCTGCGATGGAGGGTCAGACGATCGACTTTCGGGGTAGTGGCTCCCGAAGTCGTGATCGTTCCCACGACGTCGCCATTGGCACAGCAGCGATGGATCAGATCGTGGACTGGCTCGTCGAGGACCTCACCGTCGTGGTGGAAGCAGGAGTCACCGTCGGAGAGTTGGAGCAGCTCGTCAACACGAAACAGCAGACGACACTGCTGCCGATCGATCAACCCAATCGCACCGTGGGCGGAGTGGTGGCCGAGGGGTCATCTGGATATGCGCGCCTCAAGTACGGTCCGACACGCGACCGCGTCCTCGAGGTCACACTCGCGACCGGCTACGGGAAGGTCGTGCGTGGCGGAGGTCGGCTGGTCAAGAACGTCACCGGGTACGACCTCCCGCGGTTGGCGACGGGATCGCTCGGATCGCTCGGGTTCATCGGGTCGGTGTGCCTCAAGCTGTGGCCGAAGACTCCAGCGGAGCGAACCGTACGGATCGACGACCCGCGGGCCGCCCACGAACAGCTCTATCGACCGGTCGCCGTACTCGAAACCGATCGGGGTTCGTTCGCCATGATCGAAGGGTCGGTGTCTGACGTCGCTGTACAGACGCAGCTGTGTGGGGGTGAGCCGGTTGACGAGATCCCGGAACCGATCCCCGGAGAGTTCGGCCTCTCCGTCCGAGTACCCCCTCGTCATCTGTCCGACGTCCTCACGGAGCTCCGCCCGACTGCCGAGTCGTACACCGCCCAACACGGAGTCGGTGTGATCGACGCAGGGTTCATCAGTCTCGATCTGGACGCGGCGGACGGTTTGCGATCGTTGGTCGAGTCCCTCGGTGGCAGTGTCGTCCTGACAAGCGGGAGACTCGACGGGTTCGACCGTTGGGGCACTCCGCCGACGACGATGGCGATCCAACGTCGCCTCAAGGATCTCTTCGACCCCCACCGCGTGTGCAACCCAGGCATCCTTCCGGGAGGCATCTGATGGGGTGGTCGACCGAGCACCATCCGCGCACCGATGCGCTCGAGTCCTGCGTCACGTGCGGGCTCTGCCTCCCGGTGTGTCCGACATTCCGCATCACGGGCGACGAATCAGCATCGCCCCGGGGGCGTCTGGCCGCAATGACCATCGTCGATGCTGGTCGTGCCGAGGTCGACGAACGGTTCGGCGATGTCATGTCGCTGTGTCTCCAATGTCGAGCATGTGAGACCGCATGTCCGTCGCTCGTCCCCTTCGGGGAGGCGATGGAGGGTGCACGGGCCGAGGTGCAGGCACAGGTGCCGCCGCGTGGGTCAAGGATCAAGAAGTTCGGTCTGACGACGGTGCTCAGGTCGAGGTTCATGCTTCGGCTCATGACCATCGGGGCAGCGTTGTTTCAGCGGATCGGCGTGCTGAAACGTCTCCCTGTGCTCGGCGTCCAGGCAAAGGGTTTGCGAAGGTTGCCACTCCCTGTGCGTTCTGCGGCTGGAGGGTCATGGGGTGCTGGTGACGACGAACGTCCGGTCGCGATGCTGCTCTCCGGATGTGTGTCCGATGTCTGGTTCTCCCCGGTCCATACCGCGACGGTCGAGGTCCTGGTTGCGGCGGGCTATCGGGTCGAGGCTCCCGCGGGCCAAACGTGTTGTGGCGCTCTTGCCGCCCATGGCGGGTTTGCTACCGAAGCGGACGAGATGGCGGAGACGAACATCGAAGCCTTCGCTTCTGCCGATGTGGTCGTCGCCGACGTCGCCGGTTGTGGGGCCCACCTTCGGACCTATCAACGACTTGGAGCAAGAGGCTCGGATCTGGCCGCCAAGGTTCGCGACATCGACGAGGTGATCGCGGAGGCGGTGGGCGACGGGCGTCTCCCGACGCTCGATCCACGGGACGAGGACGTTGCAATCCAGGATCCGTGTCATCTCGAGCACGGGCAGCACGCAAACACGGCGGTCGACAAGGTGATCGCGGCCGCCGGATACCGCCCGGTCCCGATCGATCGTGGCGGTCTCTGTTGCGGGGCGGCCGGCGTCTACCAGCTGGAGCATCCGGAGATGTCCTCGGAACTGGGCGAGCGCAAAGCCGCCGCATTCGGCGCGGCCGGAATCGCCATCGTGGCATCGGCGAACGCCGGATGTGAGATGCAACTCCGCCGCTACCTCGATGACGGAGTTCGCGTGGTGCACCCCGTCGAGCTCTACGCCGAGGCGCTGAGAAGGCGCAGGTAGTCGGCGCTTCTCACGCCATCGTGCGGGAGACGGCTCATGGGTTAAATCCTTAGTTTCGTACTAGACAATATGGATATGTCGGGTATACCCTGTCCGTATAGGAACGACATGGGCGCTAGGGCCGATGACGTACCGTACGCAAGTCGGTGGGCCACCCCGCGTGCACCGTGTCGATGACACGGAAGGAAGTAACGTGCCGCACATCGTCATCCTGGGAGCAGGAACCGCAGGAACCATGGCGGCCAACAAGCTCCGCAGTCGCCTCGACAGCACCTTCAAGATCACGATCGTCGACGACGATCCGAACCACTACTACCAGCCCGGATTCCTGTTCATCCCGTTCGGAACCTACGAACCGCAGGAAGTCGTCAAGACGACCAAGGAGTTCCTCCCACCCGGTGTGGACTACCGAAGCGAGCGCATCGTCTCCCTCGACCCGGGATCCAACAGCGTGGCCCTGGCCGATGGGTCCACGCTGTCCTATGACTTCTGCATCATCGCAACCGGAACGCATCCGGAGCCTGGGGAGACACCGGGTCTGTCCGGGCCCGAGTACGGCAAGACGGTCCACGACTTCTACACGTTCGAGGGAGCCGTGGGCTTGCGCCGGGCTCTCGCCGACTTCGACGGCGGACGCGTCGTACTGAACCTCATCGAGATGCCGATCAAGTGCCCGGTTGCACCACTGGAGTTCGCCTTCCTCGCGGATGCGTTCTTCACGGGTCGAGGAATCCGCGACGACGTCGAGCTCGTGTACGTGACACCGATGAGCGGAGCCTTCACGAAACCCGTCGCATCGAAGCGTCTTGGCGGGATGTTCGAGGAGCGGGGCATCGAAATCGAGCCCGACTTCTACCTGGAGCGGGTGGACCAAGAGGAGCGCAAGCTGATCTCGTTCGACGAGCGGGAGGTCGGCTACGACCTACTCGTCACGATCCCGGTCAACATGGGTGCATCGTTCGTCGGTGAAGCCGGCATCGGTGATGAGCTCAACCATGTGAAGGTCGACCATGGAAACTTCCAGAGCCCCGATTTTCCGAACGTGTTTGCGATCGGCGATGCGGCAGCGCTCCCGACGTCGAAAGCGGGCTCAGTCGCCCACTTCGCCATGGAGACCTTCATCCCCAACTTCCTCGCACACCTCGAAGGTCGTCCGATGACGCATCAGTTCGACGGGCATTCGAACTGCTACATCGAGACAGGCTTCGACAAGGCGATGTTGATCGACTTCAACTACGACACCGAACCCCTACCCGGGAAGTACCCGCTCCCCGGCATCGGTCCGTTCTCCCTGTTGGAGGAATCTGAGGTCAACCATTGGGGAAAGATGATGTTCAAGTGGATGTACTGGCATCTTCTCCTTCCCGGCAAGGACATCCCCGTGCCTGCCCAGATGACGATGGCCGGCAAGGAACGGAGTCCGGCATGACTGACACGCACACGGTCGACGGGACGGCTGCGCTTGAGCAGAAGATCGACGCATTGGCTGCACAGGTCGATCTACTCGTCGCTGAGGCCGCCGCCGATCGGCGTCGGCGTGTCGCCCTTGAGGAGTTGAGGGTCGACCTGACACCAATCGCTGTGACCGCCGTCGAACGGTCTGCTGTGCTCCTCGAGGAGCATCCGATCGATCCGGCCGAGCTGATGCGATTGGCTGCACGGGTTGCCGAGAACGCACGCGTGCTCGAGTCGGTACTCATCCAACTGGAGTCCATGGCGAGCCTGGTGAACGACGTCAAGCCCCTGGTCGGCCCGGGTGTCGAACGCGCGATCGAGCTGGCCGGGTCGTTCGAGGACAAGGGGTACTTCGAGTTTGGCTCCGCCGCTGCGGGTGTCGTCGATCAGATCGTGACCAACTACAGCAGAGAGGACGTCGAGTCACTGGGCGACAACGTGGTTCAGATCCTCGATGTCGTGAAGGACCTCACCCAGCCCGAGGTTCTCGCCGTGGCACAGCGCGTGCTGGACGCGGTCCACCGTCAGGCGCTTGTCCCCGACGATCCGGGTGCGCCCCCACCGTCGCTGTTCGCCTTGGCCGGTCGCCTTCGGGACCCCGAGATCCGTCGCGGTCTCGGACGAGCGCTCGACACCGTTGCCGCCGTTGCAGCCGATTCACCAGAAAGC
>JAUIIM010000089.1 GCA_030431785.1 Acidimicrobiia bacterium
TGACGACATCATGGGAGCCATCATCATCACCGCTGTCATCCGCAGCGGAATCAGGAGTTGCGTCGTCATGCGCAAAGCGGCTTCGATACTCGATCACGCGGTCCACGACGTCACGCACGACCATCCGAACCTGGTCCTCGTCGGCGTCGAGCAGCGTGGCGATGTCCGCCTCGTCCGTTGCGACGACGGTGGCGCCGTGGGATCGGATGTCCGCGATCATGATCTCCTGGAGCACGACGTCGGACGAGAGCGCCGCCAGTGAGCCAACGACGACGGCGTCCGCATCATCGGCGCGCACGATGTCCATCATCGCTCGGTACCCCGGACGATCGAGATCATCACGACCCGATCCGATGGGACCGGCGTCCTGGCAAACGGCGACAAGGTCATTGCCGGTGTCGCGCACCCAACGACGGACACGCTCAGCCTGCGCAAATGCCGTATCGGCATCCGTGCGCCCAGCTCCCTGCCGTACATACCCGACGATGCGCATTGAGTCCTTCCTGGATGGCCCGCCCGTCGAGCCACCAACGAGTATCGCAGGGCGAGAACGCGTGGTCAATCAACCACGCTTGGTCACCGTCGCGTCAGGAGGCGACGGCTGCCCAGGCGGCCCGGGCGAGAGCGAATGCCCTTCCTGCTCCCACGACAGCGCTACCGGCACAGATTCGTCCGTTGCAATCGAGCACGATCATCACGATGTCGACACCTTCGACCCGGCGTTCATCGACATCGATGATGATGGGGTCCGGCTGATCGGGTGCAGCGAGCCGTGTCGATCCGAGGATGACGGCTCGGTCGACACCACCTTCCGTCATGCGGGCGATCTCCGTCTGACGCCGGCCGTCCGTCGTCTCCAGAGTCACCGTGATCCCGGCTCTGCCCTCATCAACCGAGACATGGTCGATGCTGGTCACGGACGCCTTCGGATGGTCATCAAGCTGTTCGGCGGGACGATCGATCAACGGAGCGTCGTCGGACAGTAGATCGTCGTCCGGTGATTCGGTGAGATCGATGATGCGACGCGGGGCCGTATCGCTCACACCGGTGCCCACCTCGGATGCGAGCTCCGAAACGGATGCCATTGCTGGCTCCTGGATCGGCTCGACACCTTCACCGGGGAGAACGGTGTCAGTCCCGAGCCCATGTGCGGAAAGTACCCGGCGGATCTCCTGGCCGACGAACTGTTGGTCGGCACCCTCGGCAATGCGGATGCGAAGCCCTGCCGGCGACAGGTCATCCCCATCGACTTCGGCGTCTTCAACCCCAGCAATGCCAAGGAGGTCGTCCCGTAGTGATCGCGCCTCCACAGCTCTCCCTTCCGCGTCCTAACCAGCCTGTGTGCGTCTCCAACGAAGATACGAAAGGAAGTCAGTCGTGGCAAGGGTCATATCCGGCTGTCCATAAGCAGTAGTCACCCTCCACTCCATCACTTCGCGACTCGGAATCGGCAGGAAAGGGGGCCGTCGCCACCAACCACGCGGAAGGAAGGCCACGAATGCACCAATTGCGGTCGGCCACAACCAGGGCCGGAAGAGGACGGCGAGAATTGATTGCACGGTGAACACCGACAAAAGGTAGCGGCGACGGTGCGCAGTCCTGGATGAGGCGGTATGGTTCCTGTGCTGCTGCTGGACCAAAGGAGGCATTGTGTCCCTGTCGCAGACCGACCTGGGTTGGTACGGAGACCAGTATCGAACGGTCGCCGAGAACATCGAACGCGTGATCCAGGGCAAGCGCCCGTCGATCGACCTCGTGGTGACCAGTCTCATTGCAGAGGGCCATGTCCTCATCGAGGACGTCCCCGGTGTCGGCAAGACGCTTCTGGCCAAGAGCTTGGCGCGGTCGATCGATTGCACCTTCCAGCGCGTCCAGTTCACTCCGGATCTACTCCCCGCCGACGTCACCGGCGTATCGGTGTGGGACAGGGAAGCGAACTCATTCCGTTTCCGGGCCGGCCCGGTGTTCGCCAACGTCGTCCTCGGTGACGAGATCAACCGTGCCAGCCCCAAGACGCAGGCAGCTCTTCTCGAGGCGATGGAAGAGCGACAGGTCACGGTCGATGCACAAACCCACGTCCTCGACGCTCCGTTCATCGTCATCGCAACGCAGAACCCGATCGAGCACGAAGGCACCTATCCCCTCCCCGAGGCGCAGCTGGACCGGTTCATGATGCGGGTTGCGATGGGGTACCCCGAACGGTCGAAAGAACTTGAGATGCTCCAGACCCATGGGGCAGGTTCAGGATTCGACGACCTGAAGCCGGTCGTCCACGCAGAAGACATCGTTCGGATGATCTCGATCGCTCGGACGGTGCATGTTGCCGATGTCCTGCGCGGATACCTCATCGATCTCGCAGAGGCGACGCGCAACCATCCGGATGTGTTGCTTGGCGCCTCACCGCGAGCGACGCTGTATCTCCAACGCGCAGCTCGTGCGACCGCAGCGCGTGAGGCACGTGACTACGTGAGCCCCGACGATGTCAAGTCGATCCTCTCCCCGGTACTCAACCACCGACTCGTGATACGCCCCGAGGCGCAGATGCGCGGCGTCACCGTCAGCGAGGTCCTCGACGATGTCGTCGCATCGGTACCCGTTCCGGGGACCCGGACGAACAGCTGATGCCGACAACCCGAGGCTGGGCGGCAGTTGGCGCTGCCCTGGCACTCGCCGTCCTATGGGCGGGGTTCGGCGAGGACCTCCTCCTCGCCCTTGCCGTCTTCCTGATTGCCGCAGTACTCGGCGGGATGATCTACGTCCGGTTGGCCGGACCTCGACTCGTCCTCCGTCGTGAGGTCAACCCCAGCCAGCTCCACGATGGCGAACGGGCATTGGTCGATCTCACGCTGCAATCGCGACGCAAGGTCTTTCGGGTGACCGTGGAGGACCGCGTACACGGGCTGGGTGCGGCGCAGTTCGTGGCCGACCGTGTCGCCGACGGCGATCTCATGGCTGGTCGCTACGAGGTCCTCTGCAGGCCACGAGGCGTCTACCGCATCGGACCGGCCAAGGTGACGATCGGAGACCCGCTCGGCTTCACTGAGGCAGTGTCGACGTTCGGGAGCGTCGACCGGATCGTCGTCTACCCGAGGGTCGAGACCCTCAGCGGTGTCCCGACCGGCCGCGGGCAGGACCAGACGATCAACACCGCACGGGCAAGCTTCTGGCACACCGGAGGCGAGGACTTCTACACATTGCGCGAGTACCACCAAGGTGACGACCTTCGCAAGGTGCACTGGCCGTCGTCGGCCAAGTTCGACGAACTCATGATCAAGCAGCTGGAGATGCCGTGGCAATCGCGTGCATTCATCGTCCTCGACCCACGGGTCGAACCCCATTTCAGCGCCGAGTCCTTCGAACAAGCAGTCCGCGGCGCTGCATCGGTGCTGCGCCACTTGTTCACCTCAGGGTACACACCGACGATCTGGGCCGGAAACGGCAACGGCACGGTCGTCTCCAATTCGGAGGCGTACAGTCATGCAATGGAAGAGCTCGCAACGATCCGACCCGAGCGTGACCTCAACCTCCGGCACCTGGTCTCGAGACTTCGCCGGTCGGGTATGGCCGGTGGGGTCCTCGTCGTCGTCACCGGCGCACCGGACGATGCGGACCTTGCAGCAGTCCAACTACTCAGTCAGGACTTCTACCGTACGGTCGTGCTGTCCGTCTCGGACGGCGATGCCGATCCTCTTGTCGGATTCGCACGCATTGGCGCACTCGTCGTCCGCACCACACCGGACGGTACCTGGGCGGAAGCCTGGAGGAACACGATGGAGCACGGATGGTCTACCGCTTCAGCTGGCTAGCCGGAATCGCCGGCATCGGGCTCGCGTTCTGGGAACTGTCGTTCCTCTTGCGGGACTCATCGACCGGGACGTCGTGGCAAGTCGCGATCCTCGTGTCCGTCCTGCTATCCGTCGGGGTCACGTGGACGACCCTCGCCTACCGCCCACAGGTGGCACTCGCTGTCGCCGCCAACGTACTCGTGTTCGTCCTGGTCGCCGGGTTCCTCGTCGCACCCGACACCCTGTGGCTCATCTTCCCGACCCGCGACACCCTCGCAGCGTTCGGTGACGAACTAGCGAGGGCGTTCGACCTCCTCCAACACGGCGTGGAACCCGTGCGACCACTTCCCGGTCTCATCATGATGCTCTCGGGCCTGTTCTGGCTGCTCGGTTTCTTGCTGGTCGCCGGGCTGTTGAACGGCCGACCCTTCGTCGCAACCCTGACCCCGCTCATCATCGCACTCCAGTTCGTCGTGATCGATCGACGACCGAAGTCGCTCAGCCATCTCGCTGTGTTCGTCGGGATCGCTGCGCTGACCCTGTTGGCCGTGCGGGTGGATGAACGGGATCAGGGCACCGGCCGTCTTGCCCGCGCCAACGCCGTCACGGGCCCGTCGAAGCGCCCCTCCCCTGCGGTGACCGCGCTGTTCATCACGGCGATCGTGATCGGCCTCGGCGCCGTCGCTGTTGCAGGTGACACGGTGCCTCAGGACGGCGTCGTCGCATGGCGGAGTCCGGCGGGGTATGTGGACGGGTTCTCCTCCTCCGGTACGTACAACCCGTACACGGATATCCGAGCGAATCTGATCAACCAATCGAACAATCCCCTCTTCACCGCGACGATCACCGGCGACGTCGATCCGACGTCGGTCCGATTCCGCATGGTCACCCTTGACGAGTTCGACGGGGGGCGATGGAAGACCGACCGCATCCAGGCCTTCCCGATCGACGAATCGCCGTGGATCGACCCCGCCCACGCCTATCGCGGCGAGACCACGCCGATCACCGCAGAGATCCGGATCGAGAACCTCCAGATGCCATGGCTCCCGACCCCGCTCACCGCCACCAATGCGACGACCGCCGATGACGGTGACTACCAGGCGCTGCGGGTACGTCGTCTCGATTCGTCCCTGTACCTTCCGGGCGACTTCACACGTCCGGGAATGGAGTACGCGGTGACGGCGGAGGTCGCCACGTTCGGCGCCGCCGAGTACGCCGAGCTGGCACGGAAGGACGATGGAACCTTGTCCCCGTTGTTCGCCACTGCAGAAGAGGACGGACAGGTGATCCAGACGCCACCGGATGATCTGGATTCCGTCGCTCTCGACGACATCGAGTTCTGGACTGCGGTTCCCGACGACCTCGGAGCTCGGGTTCGCGCCGAAGCACGACAGGTCACCGACAACATGGACACGAACTTCGAACGGGCCCTCGCCTTGGAGCACTGGTTCCGCGAGGACGGGGGTTTCACCTACAACACCTCGGTTCCGTCAGATTTCACCACCGGCGACGTCGAGGAGTGGTTGTTCGATGAGGAGAACGACTTCCGTCGTCACGGCTACTGCGAACAGTTCGCCACCACGATGGCCCTCATGGCGAGAGCTGTCGGTATGCCGGCACGTGTCGTCTTGGGGTTCACCCCGGGACGCGCGGTGAACGACGACACGGTGCTCGTGATGGACAGGAACGCCCACAGCTGGGTGGAGATCTGGATCCCCTCACATGGCTGGATGAGCTTCGATCCGACGCCACGGTCGGACTTCACACTTCCGACGACGAACGAGCGGGTCGAAGAAGAACTCGGCTTCGCCCCAGCCGAGTATGCATCATTGATCCCGAGCGGAAACCTGGTCGACACCTCCGGCGGCGATGACAACCTGACAAACCCGGCGCTCGTCGACCGTACACCCATCGAACGCGACGTTCCCCTTGCCACCGGAGGCACCGACGAGACGACGACCGGGCTGCCGGATTGGTTGGGACCCGCTGCGATCGTCGCCGTCGTCTTGGCCATCCTGACGCTCGCCATTCCTGTGACGAAATGGATTCGTCGCAAACGGCGGATGCGACGACTCCTCCAGGGAGACATCTCGGCAGCATGGCAGGACATCACCGATCGTCTCGACGACCTCGGCGAACCCGTGGACCCGACCCTGACACTGCACGAGGCAGCTGAGTCGATCGATCCCGCATTTGGGCCCCTCGCCGCCGCCTATCAGGATTCCCTGTATGGCGAGAAGGCAGCAACGGACACGATGATCGGGCGTGCTGCTGATGCCCACGAACGTGCGACGCAGCATCTCACG
Organism: Acidimicrobiia bacterium; assembly: GCA_030431785.1. Taxonomy (GTDB): domain Bacteria; phylum Actinomycetota; class Acidimicrobiia; order Spongiisociales; family UBA5794; genus UBA5794. Next base: position 6,092 of record JAUIIM010000089.1, read on the forward strand.
ACTCGCTACTCACGGCTTGAGCGGACGACGGCGCTCTACCGCCCGACCCGCCTCACCCGCTGGCTACGCAACAAACTACGTAGGTAGAGGACGATCCGATCTCCGATCATCCGATCGTCCGACACTCCGAGCATGCATCAGCGCCGAAACGCCAACGCGCCCCCGCGCAGAAGCGCCTACGCGCCTTCCGCTTCGGCTCGGACGTCGTCCTCGACGACTCGGAGCATCTCGCGGAAGCTTGCGCGGTCGAGTTCGAACTTCGTGATGTCGTCTTCGACCGTTGCAGCGATCTCGTCGATCTTGACGAAGAACGCAAGCTGGCCCTCGCGGAGGGCATCGAGGATCTCGTCGTCATCGCGTGCGACGGCGAACACCGATTCACCGTCGGTGATGAGCTTGACCTCCGACAGGTGGTCATCCATGTCCCCGGTGCGTCGGAGATAGTCCCACGCCCGACGCACTCTCTGGATCGACAAACCGTTGTCGAGGAGCGACTTCACGACCCGTAGTCCGACGAGGTCACGGAAGGAGTAGATGCGGCGACGGCCGGGGCGACCGTCTGTCGTTTGAATGGATGGCTTCACCAATCCGACCTTGTCCCAGTACCGAAGCTGGTGTGGCGTGCACGCGGTCAGCTCGCACGCCTGTGCGGCGGTGAAACCCTCCAAGTCAAACTCCCATTCTCAAGCTCGGCGGGCTGGCTGCATCCGAGGTCGCCCGCATCTCGTCCTCCCCTTTCGCTCGGGGAGGTCGGCTATCTTACTCGTCCCGACGCAGCTTGCGTCGGACGCGTCCCATCCATGCATCGACGGTGGATTCACCGGTGCGTATCGGACGCGTGGACCGAATCGTCATCGCAGCCCAGCCTGCCGAACCGACCATGATCAGGAACCCGACTCCCGCGACGACCAGCGATGATGTGAACGATGCGAACATCACGACGGCGCCGATGACGAACGCGATCACAGCGAGGCGGATCTTCCACCGGGTGCTGTCACCACGGACGGCCTTGGCGACCATCGAAGCCAAGCGGGGATCGTCCTCATAGAGCTTGCGCTCGATTTCGTCGAGGATCTTCTGCTCGTGCTCGTTGAGTGGCATCGTCGCGTCTTCGTGTCGAGTCCTGTGCGGTCATTATACCCGACGTCAGATATGGGTCCGCATAGTTCTATCGGAATCCGCCGGCGTCTCCTGGAGCTGGAAGCCCGCGTCGACCTACGATCATGCGATGCAGTCCGAGTACACGATCCACCTCGTCCGGCACGGACAGGTCAGGAATCCGAACCACATCGTCTACGGAGACCTCCCCGGATTCGATCTCGATGCAACCGGCGTACTCCAGGTACACGCCGCTGCGAACCATCTCGCAGGACGCTCCGTGACGAAGGTCGTGTCCTCACCCCTCCGGCGCGCCCGCCACACCGCCTCGGCCATCGCTGGGCGTCACGGGCTCGCACCCGTGAAGGACATGGATCTCACCGAGTGGAGACTGGCTCCGCATTGGTTCGGTCATCGGTGGGAGGACCTCGACTCGGTCGCCCCGGGTGAGCTGGAACGCTATCTCGCAGCGCCGGACGTCTGCGAGTTCGCCGTCGAGACCCTCGATGAACTCGCGACGAGGTTCGTGACATCGATCGAACGTCATGCGACCGGAGATGGCGCCGTCGTGTTCGTGTCGCATCAGGATCCGGTCGCAGCGACCATCCTTGCCCTGTCAGGAGGCCCCCTAGCGTCGCTACGTCGGGACGCTCCCGAGCATGCTTCGGTGACCACGATGCGCCAACAGGACGGAGGATGGCGCGTCATCGAACGGTGGGCTCCTCCGACCCTCCAGTGATGC
>JAUIIM010000090.1 GCA_030431785.1 Acidimicrobiia bacterium
CGACGCCTGCGGAACCGCCTGAGTCCGGCGCGAAAACCGATCACCAGCCGGAAGCGGCAGAATCCGCCGATCCACAGGCCGGAGCAGCGCACCTGGCACAGGCGGAGCAGTTGCTCTCGGGTCTGATCGGGGTCATCGGTCTCGAACACCACGGACGCGAACGGCAACGGGGGCACCGAGAATCGGTCGACGAGATCGTGCGGCTTCTCGACTCGAACGTCGCTTGAGGACACAAGCTGTTCATGGAGCTTCTCGCCCGGCCGCAGCCCCGTGAAGACAATCGACGGTGCGGGGCTGCCGGGAGCGATCTCGGCAGCGATTCGCGCCGGGAGGTCCACGATTCGAACGGGTTCCCCCATGTCCAGGACGAGGACATCCCCGCCGTGACCCAAGGCTCCGGACTGGAGGACGAGGAGCACTGCCTCCTTGACGGTCATGAAGTAGCGAGTGGCGTCGGGATCGGTGACGGTGACCGGCTCACCCCGGCGGATTTGCTCCGCAAAGGTGGGAATCACCGATCCGTTGGATCCAAGCACATTGCCAAATCGCACCGACATGTACGTCCCGTCCGACGTGGCGTCTTGTGCGGCGGTCAACCGCTCGGCAACGCGCTTCGTCGATCCCAGGACATTTGTCGGATCCGCTGCCTTGTCGGTGCTGATGTTGATGAAACGGTCGACACCGAACTCGTTTGCGGCGTTCAGGAGATTCCATGTACCGAGGACATTGGTCTTCACGCCCTCTCCCGGAAAGCGTTCGAGGAAGGTCACGTGTTTGTGAGCGGCCGTGTGGAATACAACCTCGGGTCGGTAGCTCGAGAACAGCCGCTCGACCGCCTCGCTGTCACGGATGTCACACAACACCAGCGATGGATCCTCCAGCAAAGCGACACCCTTCAGCGACAGTTGCAGCGCGTGGAGGGCGTTCTCATCGTGGTCCACCATCGCTATCGACGCTGGTGCGAACTCGCCGAGCTGGCGGCAGAGCTCCCGACCGATCGAACCACCTGCACCGGTGACGAGGACACGCTTCCCCTTGACATACGCTCGAACCGCTTCGTCATCGATGTCGACTTCGTCGCGACCTAGGAAGTCTGCCATCTCAATCGATCGGATGTCCCGTGCCGAGAGGCCTTGTTCGACGATCTGCTGCATCGGGGGCAGCACCATCACGCTCATACCGGCGGCTTGTGCAGCATCGGCGACCTCGGCGAGTTCCGTCGATGACAGTGAGGGAATCGCGACGAGCAACGCCTTCGCACGGTACGTTGCGGCTGCCGAAGCGATGTCATCCCTTCCACCCACGACGCGGAGACCGTTGAGGATCAGGCGACGCTTCGTCCTGTCGTCGTCGAGAAACGCAACGGGATCGAAATCGGTGGTCCGATCTCGTTGGAGAGCTCGGGTGATCCGATCGCCCGCCTCACCAGCGCCGAAGACGATGAGTGGGGTCGAGCGTTCGTGATCCGACCGGTCAGTCCGCTCGAGATATAGCCGCGCGATGTATCTCGCTCCGAGCGACGCTACGAGCTGGTACGCACCGGCAGCGAGGACGGAGCTGAGCGGTGCGAGCCGAATCGGTCCGGAAACGATCACGACACCGAACACACCCGCCGTCACCAGGGCGCTGGTCGCGACAACCAGCTTCACCTCGGCGAACGAAGCTATTGGCCGCTTGCCACGGTACAAACCAATCGTCCAACCGGTCAAGACCTGCAACACACACGCAAGGCCGATAACGACAAACGTGTCACCGAAGTCGACGAGCGGCGGCTCGAAGTTGAGGCGTGCGACGACGGCGAAGAGAAGCGCCGGTATCCAAACGAGAGTATCGATGGCGCCGAAGAGCACGAACCGCATTCGTTGCATGCGGATGAACAGGGCGCTCTCTGTCATTGCGGATCCTCGTCGTGTACTCGGGTTGGTCAACGTCTACAGATGAATCGGCAGCAGCCAGGCATCGCTTGAGCCACCGGCAGCTCACCTTCCGGCTATGGGAAATCTACCTCCCTCGAATCGCGTGAGCCCCCATTCGACTTGCCCGAGTCTCAGATGCGCTGCCGTCTACCATGCGCGCTACCGACCCCACCCGGAGAACCAATTGATACGGCGCATCTCGATTGTCCGCAGCCCGGCGGGGCAAGTCGTCGGGACAACAGGGGTCGTCCTCCTCACCCAGGCGATCGGCGGAATCATCCTCGCCCGCGTGCTCGGGCCCGGCGATCGCGGTCTACTTGCGGCGCTCGTTCTTTGGGCAGCGACCGCCAGCGACATCGCCGACCTCGGAATCCGCCATGCGACCTCGTTCTGGGCGGCCTCCGGGAAACCAGCGCAGGCGCTCCGGATGCTTCGCTCGGTTCTCCCGGTCCTGTCCCTTGTCGGGCTCGCCATCTATGCCGCGTTCGTGGGCCTCTCCGGCCGATGGGACGAGCTCCCGGTAGCGGCGGTCGTGGTCATGGGTATCTGGGTCGGCGTACAGCTCCTCCACATGGTCGTCCAGCGGCTGCAACAGGGACTCCACAACATGGGCGCCTTCAACACAATGCGTCTCTTTGCCGAAGTGGGCCCGACCATCGGCTATGCAACCGTGGCGGTATTGGGGTTGCTCACCGTCGCAACCGGGGCCGCGGCGATCACGCTCTTCATGCTCATCGCCACCGCCTACGGTGTCCGCCTGGCTCGTCCGGTCTGGAAGCAGGCGAAGCAGGCACATGTCGGCGATGAGGACAAGCGAGCGTTCCGGAGCTATTCGCTGCGGAGCTGGATGACCGTCCTGGCGGTGCGATCGAATGGAACGATCGACCTCTTGATACTGACGCTACTCGCCGCCACGTCGGTGGACATCGGCCTGTATTCGGTCGCCATCACCTCGACGGGCGTGATCGCCGTCTTGATCGGTTCGTTGGGCTTCGATCTGTTTCCACGAATCGCCGGGCTGGCACCGGATGCGGACGGTCGCCCACTCCTGCGCAAGTACATCGCCGCGGCATTCGGCACAGCGACGATGGCTGCTGCTGTGTTCTGGCTCGTGGCTGATTGGTTGATCCCGCTTGTGTATGGCGACGACTTCGCAACGGCTGTTGAGCCGGCCCGGATTCTCTTGATCGGTGTCGTTGCCGCGACCGTCGCGAGAGTCGCTGGGGATGGTCTTGCCGGCATGGGTTTCCCCGGACGTCAAGCGATTGCCCAAGCAGTCGGTGCAGTGAGCACGGCGACGCTGATCTTCGTACTCGGCGCCGATTCACTCCAGCGCGTCGCTGTTGCGTCCTCCACAGGATTCCTCGCGACTGCCGTGCTCATGAGCGCCTTCGTGGCCGTGGCAGCTCATCGCTCCTACGAACCATCCACAGATCGATCATGAGCCCCAGGATCGAGACCGATAGAAACCCATGCCAGCAACAACGCCTGCGTTGAGCCAACGCCTGCGCCGATCCGTGCATCGACTCGCCCGCATCGGCGTCGCGCTGCTCATCCTGTCCACATTGATGGACCGGATCTTCTACAAGGTCATTGCAGTTGCCGATCCCGACTCCATCTATACGTTCGATCGGGTAGTCGTGGTCTTCGTATCGGACGCGATCCTCGCCGCGGTCGGAATCATCGGTTTCGTGCTGCTCTTCGCCCTCCCCATCCGACTCGTCGCCAAGGGTGCTGCTGGGGCACTCGGTCTCGCCGGTCTTGCGGTCTTTGCAACGATTGCTCTTGCGTTCCACGTCGATGCTGCGAGCGTCGTCTTCTGGTTTCGCACGGTTTTCGGCGTAGGTGTCGTTGCCGCCGTCGCTACGTTCGACCGCCGCCAATTCCATCAGTTCGTCGTCTATCCCCTCTTGGCCGTCTTGGCAATCGAGTCTTTGGTCGCACTCGCTCAGGTGTTCGTGTTCGATTCGGGCGTGGAGCGGACGCGGTTTCTCCCCGATGCAGCCGCATCAGCTTGGACCATTGCCCAGGGCACAGCATTTGGCCCCTATCAGCTCGCGTTCGTCCTCGTTGTCGGGGTAGCCATCGTCCTCGGTAGCCAGCTCGCCGTTCGTGGGCAACGTATCGCCTGGTCGATAGCCGGTGCAGCGACCTTCACGATTGCGTTCACCGCGGGGCGCACGGGAGCGATCGCGGTGCTACTCGTTGTAGCGGTGTATGGCATCGGTGCGTTCGCTCGCCGGAGTCGGCGCCTGACAGCTCTCGCTTCCATCACCGCGATCCCGTTCCTCGCCGGTGTGCTCTTGAACTTGGACATCTGGTTGGCGCGCGCGGACAAGACATTCCAGTCGGATTCGCTCGACGGTGCCTCGAGTGGTCGGATCGAGATGGCACGGAATGCAGTGGAGATGATGATGGCTCGACCACTGCGCGGCTACGGCCTGCGACAGTGGGTGGCAGGATTGGAGGACCTCCAGATCGAGTCCTCCACAACAACGCCAGTCCACAACATTCCGTTGCTCGCCGGTGCGCAGATGGGGATTGCAGCGTTCGTACTGATGCTGACCTGGTATGTCGTGCTTGGCTACCGGGCTCTCCGGACATCCGTAGCTGCGACGGCGATCTTCGTGAGCGCCATGCCAGTATTGATGCTTGACAAGATGACCTTCGATGATGCATCGATGATGATCGTCGGGTTCATCTGGCTCGCAGCGTTGGACCACCATTGGATCCATCGCAACGAAGAGCGCTACGAGGTGGGCTCGTCCTCGGTGTCCTCGGCCTGAGCGGCCTCACGGAGACCGGCGGCTGCCTTGCGGGCGGCGTCCACGGAACCCTCCGTGAGTTCCGCTGCGTCGGTGAGCAGGGTCACCTGGTTCTGATAGACCTGGAGGAACCCGCCGTGGATACCTGCGACCGTCATTCCGTCCGCATGCTCCACCTTGACCGCTCCCGTCGACAGTGCTGCCATCGTTGGCTCGTGGTCGGCGAGCACACCGATGTCACCCTCGGTCGTCCGGGCGGTGAGGAACTCTGCCTCTCCGGACCAGATCACCGCTTCGGGTGTGACGATGTCGACTTGGAACGATTTTGCCATCAGACGGAAGCCCCGAGCTCCTTGGCCTTGGCGATCGCATCGTCGGCGCCGCCGACCATGTAGAACGCCTGCTCCGGCAGGTGATCGAGTTCACCGTCGAGGACTGCCTTGAAGGAGGCAATGGTCTCGTCGAGGGGTGTGAACACGCCCTTCTGGCCGGTGAACTGCTCTGCCACGAACATCGGCTGTGAGAGGAAGTTCCGGATACGGCGAGCACGGTTGACGACCAGCTTGTCTTCCTCCGAGAGCTCGTCCATACCGAGGATCGCGATGATGTCCTGAAGGTCGTTGAAGCGCTGGAGTACGAGCTGGACACGGGTCGCAACGTCGTAGTGCTCCGGCGACACGATCTGTGGATCGAGAGCACGGGAACCGGAATCAAGCGGATCGACAGCCGGGTAGATACCGAGTGCCGTCAACGGACGAGAGAGCACGGTACGTGCATCCAGGTGGGCGAACGCCGTGTGTGGCGCAGGGTCGGTGATGTCGTCTGCAGGCACGTAGATCGCCTGGAGCGACGTGATCGACTTGCCTCGCAGCGAGGTGATGCGCTCCTGGAGCAATCCCATCTCCGAGGACAGGGTCGGCTGGTAGCCCACGGCCGACGGCATACGACCGAGCAGCGTGGACACCTCGGAACCGGCCTGCGTGAACCGGAAGATGTTGTCGATGAACAACAGCACGTCCTGCTGCTGCACGTCACGGAAATACTCAGCCATCGTGAGCGCCGAGAGCGCAACGCGGAGACGGACACCGGGCGGCTCGTCCATCTGACCGAACACGAGCGCAGCCTTGTCGATGACCCCGGTGTCGCTCATCTCGAGGAAGAGGTCGTTCCCTTCACGGGTTCGCTCCCCAACGCCGGCGAACACCGAGACACCACCGTGCTGCGTGGCGACACGGTTGATCATCTCCTGGATGAGCACCGTCTTGCCGACACCAGCACCACCGAAGAGTCCGATCTTTCCACCTTCGAGGTACGGGCAGATGAGGTCGAGGACCTTGATCCCGGTCTCGAAGACCTTCTTCTGCGGTTCCACGTCCTCGAACGCCGGTGGGTCACGGTGGATCGGCCAGCTGTCGCCGGTGAACTCGAGATCCGGAGCATCGAGAGCTTCGCCCCACACGTTGAAGATGTGTCCGAGCGTCTGGTCTCCGACAGGGACCGAGATCGGAGCGCCGGTGTTGCGGACCTCCGCACCACGAACGAGACCATCGGTCGGTGCGAGCGCGACGGCGCGAACCTTGTCGTCACCGAGTTGCTGCGCGACCTCGCAGATGATCGTGCTGGTCTCTCCCTCGACGGTCAGGTCGACCTCAAGGGCGTAGTTGATCTCCGGCAAGGCATCGGACGGGAACTGTACGTCCACGACCGGACCCGCAACCTTGACGATGCGGCCGGGAGCGAGGGTTGTGACGCTCATGTCTGCTGATCTCCGTGTTCGTTGATTTCGTTGGTCTTTGGTCAACCGCCCGACAGCGCCTCAGCGCCACCGACGATCTCGCTGATTTCTGTCGTGATCTCTGCCTGACGGGCCTGGTTCGCCTCACGGGTCAGGATCCTCGTGAGTTCCTCGGCGTTCTCCGTCGCTGCCTTCATCGCCCGGCGGCGAGCCGCGTGCTCTGAAGCAGAGGCATCGAGGAGGACGCCGAACATCGTGCCTTCCAGATACCTGGGAAGGAGACGGTCGAGAATGGCTTCTGCGGACGGCTCGAACTCGTAGGCGACCGGAGACGAGGACTCTTCCTCTGCTTCCGGCGGTTCGATCGGCAGCACCGGCCACATATGTGCGGTCTGGGTGAGCGCTGACACGTACTCGGTCGTGTACGCCTCGACGGCGTCCACACGACCAGAAGCGTATTCGTCGAGCACCGTGTTGGCGATCGAGCGCGCATCGGCATAGGTGGGCGTGTCGGTCACACCGAGCCAGTTGTGGACGATCTGGTACTTGCGATACCGGAAGTACCCGAGCGCCTTGCCACCGATCGTGTAGATCCGCACTTCCCTGCCTGCAGCACGATGGGCCGCCACTGCCTGCTCGGCGAGCCGGATCACCGAAGCGTTGTAGCCACCGGCAAGTCCACGGTCCGAGGTCACGACGAGCACGCCCACGGTTTCCACGTCCCGAGATTCGAGGAGCGGATGGCTAAGGGAACCGGTCGCCGACGCGATGTTGGCGATCACCTCGTTCATCTTCAGCGTGTACGGCTTGGCCTTGGCAACACGTTGCTGTGCCTTGCCGATCCTCGCCGTCGCGATCAGCTCCATGGCGCGGGTGATCTTCATCGTCGATTCGACGCTCTTGATCCTCCGACGGATCTGACGGACTTCAGCGGACGCCACGCTCGACTACTCCCCCGACTCCGAAGCGTCGGATTCCTTGTAGGCGTTGATCAGGTTCGTGAGTTCCTCTTCGGGAAGCTCACCGGTGTCGACGATGCTGGCGAGCACCGCACCGTGGCGAGAGCGGGCGAACTCGCGCAAGCCCTTCTCGAACTTCTGCACATCGCCCGGGTCGACATCATCCATGAAGCCCTCAGTGACGGCGTAGAGCACGAGCGCCTGTTCCTCGACAGGGACCGGCTCGTACTGGCCCTGCTTGAGGACTTCGACCACGCGGCGACCACGGTCGAGCTGTGCCAGTGAGGTCGCATCCAACTCGGATCCGAACTCCGCAAAAGCTTCGAGCTCACGGAACTGCGCCAAGTTGAGTCGCAGCGGACCGGCAACCTTCCGCATCGCCTTGATCTGTGCCGCACCACCGACTCGGGAGACGGAGATACCCGCGTTGATCGCTGGGCGGATACCCGAGAAGAACAGGTCCGTCTCGAGGAAGATCTGCCCGTCGGTGATCGAGATCACGTTCGTCGGAATGTAGGCGGACACGTCGTTGGCCTTGGTCTCGATGATC
>JAUIIM010000091.1 GCA_030431785.1 Acidimicrobiia bacterium
AACCCGAGACGGGCACGGTACAGCCAGGTCGGGGCATGAAGGATGTGCTTCCAGAGCCCGGTGGGTTTGGATTTGAAATCGAAAGACAAGGCCTCGCTCGCTTTGCTCGCTCGGAAGAGAAAGTAGCAAGTACCAAGTAGCAAGTACGGGACCCATGGTCGGCGCAACGCCGGGCGTCTCGGATCGTTGTTGTTCGGTACGCTTTGGGGGACGGACGAGAGGAGACTCATGGCCCACGGGGACATCACGCACATCGACATTCCGGTCGACGACATGGACCGCGCCACGTCGTTCTACGGGACCGTGTTCGGCTGGCAGATCGCAGAGATGCCCGGCTACGAGGGCTACCCGATGTGGCAGGCACCGAACCAGATCAGCGGCGGCGGGTTCGCGGCACGGGCGGAGGGCTTTCAGACGATGCGAAGCTACGTCGAGGTCGACTCGATCGACGAAGTCGTCGCCTCCGCCAGCAATGCCGGCGGATCGGTGGTCCAAGCAAAGACCCCGATCAGCGACACGAGTTGGTTCGCCGTCATCGCCGACACCGAGGGCAACCATCTGGGTCTGTACGAGGGCATCACTGAGTAGAAACGAAGTACCTATTCCGATCCACCGTTCAGGATTGGAGGATGCGGACTTCCTTCCACGACACCCATGAAGGGCTCGCGACCGTCGTGATGCGGACCGTCGAACCCACAATCGGGGTCGCAGGGGACCAGACAAGCAGGTCGCTCTCGGCGGTCACTCCATCGAACGTGTGAACATCCACGCCGTCGATCGAAACGACGTGCACGGTTGTGCCTTCGGGGAACTGCGCAACGAGGAGTTCGATCGAACCGATTTCGGCGTCCGTTCCGAGATCGACTTCGATCCACTGTCGTGGTTCGGCTCCCGAGCCCCACTGGGTCGCAGGGTTCCCGTCGACCGCGGCTGATGCTGGTTCGTCGGCGAGGGCTCTCGACGCCGTCACCTCGGCACCGAGTGCCAGGTTCGGATCGACCAATGTCGGGACACATGGATCCGATTGCTCAACTGCGGAGAGGGCGTCAAGGAGCAACCCGTTCTCGGCGGTGAGGGCCCAGGTCGCATCGCCGACCGACAGCGATGCCGGTGCGTACTCCCAGTACAGCCAACCGACGAAGCCCGCCGCACATGACTTTTCGACCCACGCCTGGGTGGCGATGGCGGCTCCGCCGATGTCGGGGTAGCGATCGATGAACGCCCCGTACTCACCCAGGATCACCGGCTTGCCCGATGGAAGCCCGAAGTTCTCGGCGATCTGGTCGAACGGGATGTTCTCTCCCGGGTAGGCGTGGAAGTCGAAGAAGTCGAGCGCCGAGTCGGCAACGAGCGGAGCGGTGTCCACGTACCAACTGCCGCCGATGTCCGTGGGGTTGGGGAACTGCGGAGCGAAGAATCCCGAAGTGACGAGCGCGGTCGGATCGTGTCTCTTGATCTCCTCCGCTACCGATGCGAAGTAGGACCGCGTGCCGTCGACGACCATCTGACGCTTCTCAGCGGGATCGGCCATGTCGTACGTCCCTGTCTTGGTCGCCACCTCACCGCCATCGAGCGAGAGCGGCGGTTCCGTCGTGAACATCCATTGCTCGTTCAGGATCGACCACGCCAGGACCGCATCCAACGGAGCGCGGCGTTCGACCAACCCGGATAGGAGGTCTCGCCAGTACGTCACAGCGGCTCGTTCGCCCGACGCCGTCAAGTAGTGCGAGTTGCGGTATCCCGGGAAGACGCCTTCGACATTGTCTTCGTCGCTGATGCGCCAGTAGCCCCCCTGGTCCGGCAGGTCGTTCGACGTGAACAGGATGAAGAGACCGTGATCGCGCGCCAGCTCCATGAACTCGACGATCGTATCGAGGTACAGGGGATTGAGTCCGTCGCCGTTCGGATTGCCGACACACGAAGTCCCACCGTTGCATGTGTCGAGAAACACACGAATCGTGGTGTAGCCGCGCTCGGCCAGCGCTGCGAAGTCGGCGGAGGTCGCATCCGGATCGAAGACGGCCGGTGAGAGCGTGCGGTCCTGATACCCGCCGCCGGCCGGGACCCGAGTGAGATAGTTCGCACCACGCACGATGAACGATTCACCGGTACGGGTATCGACGAACTCGCCGCCGTCGATTGCGATCACGTGATCCGGCTGGGTCCACACGGTGGTGGTCGTCGTCTCCGGGGATGATGTGGTCGATGAGGCGGTCGTTCCCGCCGTCGCCGTTGTGGTTTCGGGTTGCAGTGTGGTGGATGTTTCCGAAGACGGGGAACACGCGGCGAGCGCCATTGCGAACACCACCGCTGCGCCCCTCCACCTCATCGTTCCACCATAGACGTCGACGCGTGCGGCTTCGCTACTCGTAGGACTCGATCGGGGGGCACTCGCAGAAGACGTTGCGGTCGCCGTAGGCGTTGTCGATGCGGCTCACCGGGACCCAGTACTTCGATGCCCTCAGGGATCCGACCGGATACGCAGCGTCTTCACGGCTGTACGGGCGATCCCAGTCGTCGACGAGGAGGTCCTCAGCCGGGTGCGGGGCGTTCCTGAGCACGGAGTCCTCAAGGGCAACCTCGCCGGATGCGACCCGGTCGATTTCGGCACGGATCGCGATCATCGCATCGACGAACCGATCCAACTCAGCCAACGACTCGGACTCGGTCGGCTCGATCATCAACGTTCCGGCCACCGGGAACGACATCGTTGGGGCGTGGAAGCCGTAGTCGATCAGCCGCTTGGCGATGTCCTCGTTCGTGACACCGGTCTCGGCGTCGATCTGGCGGATGTCGATGATGCACTCGTGTGCCACAAGGCCACCCGGTCCGCGGTAGAGCACCGGGTAGTGCTCCTCCAGCCGCTTGACCAGGTAGTTCGCCGAGAGGACCGCAACCTCGGTCGAACGCCGCAGACCATCCGAGCCGAGCATCGCGATGTACATCCACGAAATCGGCAGGACACCGGCGGACCCCCACGGTGCAGCGCTCACCGCCCCGATGCCGTCCTCGGGACCGGGCAGATCGGGGACGAGCCCGTGACCGGGCAGGAACGGCGCGAGGTGCTTGCGGACGCCGATCGGACCCACACCCGGGCCGCCGCCGCCGTGTGGGATGGCGAATGTCTTGTGCAGATTCAGGTGGCTCACATCGGACCCGAACAGTCCGGGTTTCGCAAGTCCCACCATGGCGTTCAGGTTCGCCCCGTCCAGGTACACCTGCCCGCCGTTCTCGTGCACGATCTCGCAGATCTCGGTGATCGCTTCCTCGAACACGCCATGCGTCGACGGGTAGGTGACCATGATCGCAGCGAGGTTGTCCCGGTGCTCCGTTGCCTTGTTGCGGAGGTCGTCGACGTCGATCGAGCCGTCCTCATCCGACTTGACGACGACAACCCGCATCCCCGCCATCGCAGCCGATGCCGGGTTCGTGCCATGGGCGGACGAAGGAATAAGGCACACATCGCGGTGACTGTCTCCCCTCGACTCGTGGTAGCCGCGTATGGCCAACAGGCCGGCGAATTCACCCTGCGCACCGGAGTTCGGCTGCACCGAGACAGCGTCGTAGCCAGTGATCGAAGCGAGCCAGCGTTCGAGTTGCTGGATCATCTCGAGGTACCCCTCCACCTGGTCGAGTGGCACGAACGGATGGATGTCTGCGAACTCGGGCCAGGCGATCGGCTCCATCTCACTCGTTGCGTTGAGCTTCATCGTGCAGGAACCGAGGGGGATCATGGAGCGGTCGAGGGCGATGTCCTTGTCCTGGAGACGGCGGAGATAGCGCAGCATCTCCGTCTCGGACCGGTACGACGAGAATGTCGGGTGTTCCAAGAACGAGGTCGTCCGTCGCAGATCACTCGGGATGCCCGTGGCGCTCGCCGTGCCCGATGGGATCTCGAATACCTCGCGGATCGCATCGAGATAGGCATCCGTGGTTGCCTCATCGATCGAGATCCCGACGGCATCGAGCCCGACTCCTCGGAGGTTCATCTTCCGGTGACGCGCCTTGGCAAGGACCTCGTCGACATCGTCGACCTCGACGGTGAGGGTGTCGAACCACGTGTCGTTGCGGACGGTGTAGCCAGCGGCCCTCAGATCAGCAGCGAGCAGGGATGCCCTCTCGTGGATGGTCGAGGCGATTGCGGTGAGTCCATCGGCACCGTGATACACCGCATACATCCCGGCGATCACCGCGAGGAGGACCTGTGCAGTGCAGATGTTCGATGTCGCACGATCCCGACGGATGTGCTGCTCGCGGGTCTGCAATGTGAGTCGTAGCGCGTTGCGGCCCTCGGTGTCCTTCGACAGGCCGACGAGGCGACCGGGAAGAGATCGTTGATACTCGTTCCGGGTCGCCATGAAACCGGCGTGTGGTCCACCAAACATCATCGGGACGCCGAATCGCTGGGAGGAACCGACGACGACATCGGCGCCGAGTTCCCCGGCCGGGGTGAGGAGGGTCGAGGCCATCAGGTCGGTGGCGACCGCTACCAACGCACTTGAACCATGGCAATACTCGATGATCGGGGCGATGTCCTTGACGGCACCGGACGAGCCCGGATACCCAAGAATCGCTCCGAAGATCTCTTCCGCGATGAGTTCGGTGGCGGGGTCACCGATGATGAGGTCGTAGCCCAGCGGTTCCGCCCTCGTCGCGATGACCTCGATCGTCTGGGGATGGAGGTCCTGGTCCACGAAGAACGCCATGTTCTTGTTGCGACCGACCCGCTTGAGAAGTGTCATCGCCTCCGCCGCGGCCGTTGCCTCGTCGAGGAGCGATGCGTTCGCGATGTCCATCCCGGTCAGATCGCTCACCGCCGTCTGGAAGTTGATGAGCGCCTCGAGCCGTCCTTGCGAGATCTCCGGCTGGTACGGGGTGTACGCGGTGTACCAGCCCGGGTTCTCGAGGATGTTGCGCTTGATCACTCCGGGCGTGATGGTCCCGTAGTACCCCATCCCGATGAACGAGCGGTACACCTCGTTCTTCGCGGCGATCCGCCGCAAGGTTGCGAGGGCGTCTGCCTCAGACAAGGCTTCGCCCACGGCGATGGGATCGTCCGTGCGGATGTTCGCCGGAACAGCTGCATCGATGAGGGCATCGACCGATTCCATGCCGACGGCATCGAGCATCGTCCGGATGTCGGACTCGTCCGGACCGATGTGGCGATCAGCAAACGACGGGAAATTCGTGGTGGACATCGGCTCGGCTCCTCATGAGATACACGCTTCATGTGAGCCCCGTCTGTCTCGGAACCTGAGAGATTCACCGCCGTTGGCGGCTTTCCCCTTCGGTGAGGGCCCTCGCCCTGCTTTCCAGAGTGCCTGTTCCTTGCGGTCCGGTTGCCTGAGAGATTCCCGGGGCGGTTGCTCCTTCGGCGCCGTCGTTCGACGACTCTCCCGCAAGGCGTGTACAGCCATCCAAGCGTACTCGTCCGAGCGTCAGTGTGAGGCGTCGAGGAGTCGATCAGATCTCGTCGGCGATGTTGGGTCAGGCTTCGGCCGGCAGGTCGGTCGGGCGACCGTAGCGGCGCTTGAACAGCACATACGCAACCGCACCAGCAGGGATTGGTAGCCAGAATTGGAACAGCCTGAACACAAGCGTGGCCAACGTCGCGTCGTTCGCTGGTACACCCGCAGCGACGAGCATCGCCGAGAGTCCGAACTCGACGAAACCAAGACCACCAGGGGTGATCGGGATCATGGTGAGCACCGAAGCACCGGCGAAGGCGACGAGGACCAGGCTTGGCCGGGGTGACGCACCGATAGCAAAGAGTGCAGCTACGAGGACCGCGTAGTCAAGGAGCCAGTTGAGGACGGCTGCGACGAGCGCTTTCACCCATCGATCGCCGAGTGCTTCGACGACCTCGTCCCGACGGTCGAGCCACCCCTGTGCCGTCGACGTCCACTCCTTGTTGAGCTTGTCTGCGAGCCATCCGATGACACGCGCAACGATGCGCCCGACGAACAACAACACCGAATCGAACTTCACGAGCACGAACACGACGACGAACATCAACGCAAACAGCACCGAACCGGCGACCGCCACTGGCAGCAGACCCTCGGGGATCGGAGCCGACAGCGCCGCGATCAGCAACGCCACGGCCGGAAGCGAGAAGAGCACCATGTTCGAGATGAACCCCGACGCGGCGAGCGCAGTTGCAGCTGTGGTCCGCGGAACGGCGACCGACAGCATCTGGAAGTAGGTGGCTCCGGCGGTCACGGCACCACCCGGAACGACCTTGGAGATGGCATTCGACGCCAACTGCGCCGTTCCCGACAGGAACAGGGATACCCGCGGCAGTGCCGCGCGCGTCAGCTCCCAAGCGGCGACAAACGACCCTGCCATCAGGACACCCATGACGATGTACCACCACCAATCGACCGAGGCGAGATGCTTCGTCTGGGACAAGAATTCCACGACGGTCGGGTAGAAGTAGTACAGCACGACACCGGCTGCGGCGAGGAACAGCAGGCGCGGCAACATGCGACGCCACAGGGGTCGTTGTGGTTGGTCCCCGGTGGAGTCAGCGGCCGTGGAGTCGGCTTCGGACGTCATCGCACTGCAAGTTAGCGACGAATCGGACCCGAATTGGATGAATCAGGGAGCCGAACCCTCATCATCGAACCACTCGACCCATGACCCGTGGGGGTGACCCCTCGCCAGCGTACGGTCTTCCCCGCCGGGCCACCGGGTCACGATGAGGCGCATGTCGGTCCATGCGGCGCCGACGGGCTCGAATCGGACATGGGCAAGCGGCGCTGATTCCGTGGCCGACCGTCCGTGAGCATCGAGCGTCGCGTCGATGTCCGAAGCGGTGCTCGGCGGGAGATACTGCCACATGACCGAATGCTGGACCACCATGAGACCATCGTTCGGTCGGTCAGAGAGTTGCGCTGCCAGCCAATCGGCGGCATCGGCCGCGTCGAGGCGGTGGTCCGTCCGCCTCAGGACCTCGATCGCCGCTCGGGCACGTTGGAATCGGACCGCCTGGTCCGGCCAAATGAACGACAAGAGACGAAGGCGAGCCGACGGATCGGCAACGTCGATCGGGGACGTGTCACAACCCACCCGTGACCGGACGTCGAATCGGTCCGCCAGGAAGGGAGGACCACCTGTCCACACCGGCTCGATGGTCGGTGCGGCGGGGGCACCGGCCCATTCCCACTGGTCCGTTCGGTACGTGAACAGGTCAGGAATGAGGTTGAGACCCGCAGATGTCCCGATCTCTCGCAGGTGGATCGGGAGATCGCTGTCGCCGACGGCTGCTGCAATCCCCGGCAGGAGCAGTGCGGATCGACCCGCCTCGTTCGTCTGTGGCGCCACGTCGAGGGATTCGATGAGGTAGTCGGTGTGTTCCCGAGCGACCCGTCGGTAGTCCTCGGCAAGGCGATCCAGTTCCATCTCGCCACCTGCCGTCGGGAAGTGCGAAGCGAGGGTCGGGGCCGACCCGTTCAACACCAGCCGATGCAACCCGCCCATCAGACGCAGAGCCACCGCAGCCGCCGTGGCATCGCCCTCGAAGGTTGCAACGACCTCGGCGGTCGGTCCTCCAGCCTCGATGTCATCGGCAGCAATCGTCAGCAACGACGCATAGAGGGGCGAGTCGAGCCGAGCACACGCATCTGCCTGGGTTCGGAACGACGGCAGAACCGTGGCGTTCACGGCGCCTCGACTGCGGGCGTTTCGAGACGTTCGACGAGCTCCGGTGCGTCGTTGCGGACGTTGTTCACAAGCGTGGATACGGGGTACT
>JAUIIM010000092.1 GCA_030431785.1 Acidimicrobiia bacterium
GAGCGTTCCCCACGGCCCCGACGACAGCGTCGGCGTCCACATCGACGGCGATGTCGTTGCCCACGGACGCATCGACATCAGATATCGCAGTGACGACCGGAGACGCAACGAATCGTTTGACGATTCGGGTCCCTTCGATGCATGCGGCCACGTCCTCCCCGGTAAGACCGATACGAACGGAGACGACACCGTCTGCCGTGAGAACGTCAGCGACGAGGAGATCGTCAGCATGGGCGAAGACCTCGACACTCACATCCGCAGTAGGAAGGTAGCCGTCATATGCCAGGCCATCGGTGTCCACCCGCACGTGGATGTCAGCCATTCCTTCGATGGACACGATCCGCACACCCGGATCGAGTGAGGAAGCCATTCCGACACTCGTGTCCGCACCAGGGCGGAGAGCCTGGGCGTCGTCGCCAAGGTCTGCTTCGATCAGCCCGGATGCAAGGACCTCTGCGCTTGGGTCCGATGCGTGGACCGGTGTCGTCGTGGCGGCCGTAGTGCCGACAACGGCGGTGACTGCGACCGCCGCCGCAACGGCGCACCCACCGAGATACTTGATGACGCCGACGAACGCCGATTGATTGCTGTTGGTGCTGAACATGACCGCCTCCTGTGACTGGGGTCGTCAGCCCTTCTGTGGGCTGGTGCTTCACCCCTGTTATCGAAGGAGGAGGGAGACCGTTACAGAATTGTCCAGATTCGTTGTGGAATCCGGTGGAGGTCGACCGAATCTAGGGAAAGAGCGGCAAGCCGATACCCGGCAACGTCACGGGAGGGGTCGTTTCGGGATCGGTTGAGATGCCAAGATCGACCTCCGCTCCCCATTCGCCGACGCCGACGCCGAGTCCGAGCCCGAGGTCCGGGAGTCCGGGCAGATCCACACCGAGGTCGATGTCGACTTCGCCAGAGTCGATCGGATCCGGGACGGTGACGGACACGCCGAGGTCGTCGCCGGGGAGGTCAACACCGACGTCGAGTTCGATGTCGGGTACGACGTCCCCGACCGTGTCGACGAGATCATCCGAGAGGTCCTCGACAGTGTCGGTGACGTCACCGACGGTGTCGGTCAGGTCGTCAACCAGGTCGTCGACGATCTCGCCGGTGTCGTCGAGCACGTCGCCCACGGTGTCGAGGAGGGGATCCACCGCATCGCCGACATCGGGAATGGTCACGGTTGGCTCGCCGGGACCAGAGTCACTCGGGGTATCCGCGTCGACGGTCGGTGGAATCGGTTCGGGATCCTCCGCCTGGTCGAGCGGGTTGGGGATGATGTCCGTAGCGACACCCACCGACACCGCCAGGCCGACGGCTGCGACCGTACCGATGAGTTTCGTGAGGATCGGGGCTCCCGAAATGAATGCCCAGACGCCGCCCGTCGTACCGGCTGCAGCGATCGCGGTCGCGGCGGACATCTGTTTCACCTCGGCCTCGGAATAGTCCGTCACGACCGTGTCCCGGAGGTCGGTCATCCATTCGGCGAGCGGATCGACGTCCGCGCCTTCGGTTTGATCAGTGATGACGTCGGCCATGGTTCAACCGGCCTTTCTCTCGGATCGCGGTACTTCGTAGCCGTTCTGGGTGAGGCGGTTCCGCAGCCGCCTGAGGCCGCGGCTCTTGAGTACTCGGATGTTCCCCTGTGTCGTATCGAGGATGAGCGCAATGTCTGACGTGGGCAGGTCGGCGATCACAGAGAGGATCACGACGTCGCGCTCGTTGTCCGCCAAGATGTCCAGCGCTTCGATGCAGGCTTCGGCGGTAGATGCTCGCATCGCCTGGGCTTCCGGGCCGGGTTCGTTGGTCGCCAAACGGTCCGGTAGCCCGACGAACTCCCTGTCTCGTGCCCGCCATCGGTTGACGATCTGGCGGTAGGCGATCGAGTACGTCCAGGTACGGAACGCGGCGTCGTCGCCTTGGAACCGACTGATGCTGCGAGCCATCGCGGTGAACACGTCTTGCGTCAGATCGTCCGGGTCGTTGACACCCTTGGCCCGAGCCAGGCCCCGAATGGTGGGGCCGAACTCGCGAACGATGTGTTTCCATGCATCGTCATCTCCGTCCCGGGCCGCAGCAGCCAGTCCCTTTTCCCCGGTCCTCGGTTGGCGTGCTGTGTATACCATTGTGTCTCCCTTGTAGGAGACATCGGCACAAATGACCAAGAAACTTGAACAGGTATCCAGATTTTCTTGGGAGAAGTGACTAGATCGCGTCGATCTCTGTGGCGAGATCGGTGTCCTTCGACGTGAGGACGCCCTCGGAATGCGTGGAGAGGACGAGGCTCACCTTGTTCCATCGGATATCGACATCGGGATGGTGGTCGGCTGCTTCGGCCACGAAGGCCACCCTGTTCACGAATGCGATCGCAGCCGGGAACCCATCGAACTCGAAGGTGCGGCGTAGTTCCTCCCCTTCGATCGCCCAACCAGGGTGGTCGGCGACGAATTGGGCCCGTGCAGTTTCATCGAGACGCATACCTGCAGCCTACGGCTGCGACGAAAGACAAATGACGAAGGACGCCGCGTACGTGCGGCGTCGTAGGTCTGCGGTACCCTGCTCGTCATGGCGATTCGATCCGACCAAGGCATCGTGCTGCGGGGGTATCCATTCGGTGAATCTCACCGAGTGGTCGTTCTGCTGAGCCCGAATCATGGCAAGTTGCGAACGGTCGCAAAAGGTGTCCGCAAGACGAAGAGCCGCTTCGGCGGCCGGCTCGAACCGATGACCCATGTGGACGTGGTCCTGTACGAGGGGAAGAACCTCGACACCATCACCCAGGTGTCGGTGATCGACGGGTTTCCGAATGTCCGAAACGATCTCGACCGCGTCCTCGCGGCCGGCACGATGATCGAGGTCGTCGATGCCGTCGTCCAAGAGGATGACCCCTCACTCCGGATGTTCCTCCTTCTCCAACGCGGACTCAAGGTACTCGATGCCGGGCAGCCCCACCCCGATCTGGTGACCGCGTTCCTGCTGAAGGTCGCCGACATCACGGGTGTCGCTCCCGCCCTCGACAGTTGTGCCGGATGCGGTAGCTCTGGGCCGCTCAAGAGATTCAGCTTCGCCGACGGTGGATCACTGTGCGAAGGATGTCGCACCCCGGGGGCCTATGCGCTTCGCAACGGGATCGTGCCCTACCTCGCCCGGATCGCAGCGAGTGACATCGCAGAACTCCCGGTCACGGACCCAGCGATGACCAACGAAGCACTTGGGATCACCAAGCGCTTCATGGAGTACCACCTCGAGCGGCGCATCGAATCCTTGGGGGCACCGGGTGGTGGGTGAGGATGCAGCATTCGAGGCCATCGCATCAGCGATCGATCCTGCATCGGTGCCACGCCACGTGGCCATCATCATGGATGGCAACGGTCGATGGGCCAATGCCCGGGGACTCCACCGGACGCAGGGACACGCCGCCGGTGAACCCGCGTTGTTCGACGTGGTCCACGGTGCATTGGCGCTCGGGATCGAGTGGCTGACCGTATACACGTTCTCGACGGAGAACTGGGCTCGCGATGCGTACGAAGTCGACTTCCTGATGGAGTTCAACGTCGACCTGCTCGAACGACGGCGCGACGAACTCGACGACCTCGGGGTCCGTGTCGTCTTCGCCGGTGACCGATCCGACCCGCGTATCCCTGGAGCTGTCCTCGACCGTATGCGCATCGCCGAACATCAGACTCGTGACAACACCGCGATGACGATGGTGTTCGCCTTCAACTATGGGGGTCGCGCCGAGATCGTCGATGCTGTTCGGGCGATCGCCAAAGCAGTCGAACGGGACGAGATCGACCCTGAGCAGATCGGGCACGACACGATCGCCAGCCATCTCTACGTACCGGACATGCCGGACCCTGACGTCGTGATCCGGACGAGTGGCGAACACCGCACGTCCAACTTCCTGTTGTGGGAGTCGGCGTACTCCGAATACGTGTTCACGGAGGTCCTGTGGCCCGAGTTCGACCGGATGGAACTTGCTCGGTGCGTCGTCGAATTCCAGGGACGCGAACGCCGATTCGGTGGGGCAGAGGACGAATCGGGGTTGACGGGAGTCGACGGGTAGGCTCGGCGCCCACACTTGGCCGTCCTTGTCGACCTCGAGCGCCACGACCTGAACCAGGAGCACGCATGCCAGCTGACTTCGACACCATCGTCAATCTCGCAAAACGACGAGGCTTCGTCTTCCAGTCCTCCGAGATCTACGGGGGCCTGCGGAGCGCCTACGACTACGGCCCACTCGGTGTCGAGGTACTGCGCAACGTGAAGGACGAGTGGTGGCGGTCGATGGTGCGGCTCCGCGATGACGTCGTCGGTCTCGATTCCGCAATCCTTCAATCACCGGAGGTATGGGTTGCCTCGGGTCACGTGTCGTCGTTCTCTGATCCGCTCGTTGAGTGCCGCGAATGCAATGCCCGGCATCGCCTCGACAAGCTCACGAACCCCGATCAATGCCCGACGTGTGGGAACTCCGACACGTTCACGGAGCCCAAAGAGTTCAACTTGATGTTCAAGACGCACATGGGTCCGGTCGAGTCCGAGGACAACCAGGTCTATCTGCGACCGGAGACCGCACAGGGCATCTTCATCAACTTCGAGAACGTTCGCAGGACGGCACGGATGAAGCTCCCGTTCGGCATCGCACAGATCGGGAAGTCGTTCCGCAACGAGATCACGCCCGGGCAGTTCGTGTTCCGGACCCGTGAGTTCGAGCAGATGGAGATGGAGTACTTCTGTCACCCGAACGACGCGGCCGAGAAGTTCCAAGAGTGGGTCGACCTGCGCCACGAGTGGTATCTCGACCTCGGGATGAACCCCGACAACCTTCGGCTGCGCGCCCACGAGGACGACGAGCTCGCCCACTACGCCGCAGGCACCTATGACGTCGAGTATCTCTTCCCTTGGGGTTGGGATGAGCTGGAAGGCATCGCCAATCGAACCGACTTCGACCTGAAGGCGCACATGGAGCGATCGGGGGAGGACCTCAGCTACTTCGACCAGGAGGCAGACGAGCGGTTCGTTCCGTACGTGATCGAACCTGCTGCGGGGGCGACGCGGACCACGTTTGCGTTCTTGATCGACGCCTACACGGAAGAAGAGGTCGACGGGGAGCAACGGATCGTGTTGAAGCTCGATCCCCGCCTCGCCCCGGTCAAAGTCGCGGTCCTGCCGCTGTCGAAGAAGCCAGACCTCGTGGAGACGACACAGAAGGTCGCACGTGCGGTCCGGGGTCGGTGGGCGACGGAGATCGACATCACGCAGAGCATCGGACGTCGCTACCGACGTCAGGACGAGATCGGGACGCCGTATTGCGTCACGGTGGACTTCGACTCGCTCGACGACGATCAGGTGACGGTCCGCGACCGCGATACGATGGCGCAGGATCGGGTCCCCATCGAGAACCTCGAGACCTATCTGGCCGAGCGGCTGCCCTGAACGGCGATCTCGGATCTCCGAGCACCAATCACCGCCGGTCCACGGCGCTGAGGACTGCGATACTCTGGCGCCATGGCGTACGCACGGGATGACATCGACAAGGTCAGAGAACTGACCGACCTTGTCGAACTCGCCTCCGAGGTGACCAAGGTCAAGAAGTCCGGTCGCTCGTCGATGGCGGTGTGTCCGTTCCACTCGGAGAAGACGCCGTCATTGTCGATCGATGGTGCGCGAGGGCTCTATCACTGTTTCGGATGTGGCAAGAGTGGTGATGTGTTCCGGTGGGTGCAGGAGACACAGGCAGTCGACTTCAGCGAGGCCGTCGAGCTGCTTGCCCGACGAGCGGGAGTGACGCTCAAGGTCGATCCTGAGGCGGCGAAGCGACGCGGTCAGCGCGAGAAGCTCGTCGAGGCGACCGCTGCTGCGGTGGAGTTCTACAACGAACGGTTGAAGTCCGGTGCCGATGCCGGCAACGCCCGGAGTTATCTGCGAGGAAGGGGATACGACGGCGAGGTCGTGGATCGGTTCTCGCTCGGCTATTCACCCGATGAGTGGGACGCATTGGTCGGTCACCTCCGCGAACGTGGCATCCGCGACGATGTCATGAAGCGGGCCGGGCTTGCGAGCATCTCGAGTCGTGGAAGCCTCATCGATCGATTCCGCGGGCGCATCATGTTCCCGGTGTTCGACCTGCGTGGCGACCCGGTCGGTTTCGGAGCCAGGATCCTCGAGGGGGACGGACCGAAATACCTCAACAGCTCCGAGTCCCCGATCTATCACAAGTCTCGGCTGCTCTACGGCCTGAACTGGGCGAAATCGGACATCGTCCGGCGCGACACCTCCGTAGTCGTCGAGGGGTACACGGACGTGATCGCTCTGCATCTCGCCGGACATCCGATCGCGGTTGCGACGTGTGGGACAGCGCTCGTCGAGGGACATCTTGACCTCCTCCGCCGGTTTTCCGAGCGAGTCGTGTTGGCCTTCGATGCCGATGAGGCAGGAGCTGGCGCTGCGCTCCGTGGGTTCGACAAGTCCGTCCCGGGCGATCTCGATCTACGCGTCGCCGCCCTGCCGGAAGGGAAGGATCCGGCCGAGGTCGTCGCTGACCTCGGAGCGGAGGCGATCACGGCGACGATCGACGAGTCGGTGCCGCTGTTGCAGTTCCGGATCGACACCGAGCTGGCGGAACACGACCTCAGCGAGCCGGAGTCTCGTTCCCGTGCGATTCGTGCGGTGGGGGCGTTGATCGCTCTCCATCCGGATCCCGTCGCACGACACGAGTACGCCGTTGCCGTGAGTCGTCGTACCGGTGTCGATACCGCCTATGTCGAGCAGGCCGTTCGAGGAAGCGCGCGGACGGCTCCGACGAGCAGGTCTCGCTCGAACCGGCCGCCTGATCCCGAACCACCGCCGGAAGGAGCGGCCCCACCGATCCCAGAGGGTGCCTCGCGCCCGACAGAGCTGGAGCTGCTCCGGGCACTGCTCGGGAACGATGAGCGCCTCTACGGTGTCGACATCGACGCTGACCTGTTTGCACATGCCGACACCCGCACCGGGTACGAGCTCCTGGCAGAAGCGCTCGACGGGATCACACCGGGTACGACGCCAGACCTCGGGTCGGCGATCGGCTCGGATGAGTCCGACGTCGGATCGCTGCTGCGGCGTCTTGCGTTGGAGGATCGACCCGTGATGGACCCCTCGGACCTCGTCGCCCATCTGCGGGTGAATGCGTTGGACCGCCAGATCACGGAACTTCGTGCAAGACTCCAGAACATCGACCAATCCGCCGAAGAACACGAGTATTCCCAATTGTGGCAACGCTTGATAGCGTTGGAGCAGGATCGCCGAAGTCTCAGGAGGAAAGAATGAGTCCCGAACTCACCGAGCTGATCGACCGGCTCGTCCTTCGCGGTCGCCAACGAGGCTTCCTCATGGTTGGCGAGATCCAGCAGGAACTCGAGGATGCAGATGCAGAAGTGTCGGCGTTCGAGCTGACCTTCACGGAGTTGCAGACGCAACGCATCGACATCAGAGAGCCTTCCGTCGATGCCCTTGCGGACACAGGGGTGTCTGGCGAAGAGCTGGTACTCGTATCGGATCCGGTACGCATGTACTTGCAGGAGATCGGCCGCTATCCACTGTTGGATGCCCAGCAAGAAGTCGAACTCGCGATGCAGATCGAAACCGGGAAGCGGGCCGCTGAGCAGCTCGAGAACGGTGAGACGCTCGCCCCGGCGGAACAGGTCCTCCTCCGACGTCAGGTGCGCAACGGTGAACGGGCCGGGGCCCGTCTTGCAGAGTCGAACCTCCGTCTGG
>JAUIIM010000093.1 GCA_030431785.1 Acidimicrobiia bacterium
GGGATGTCGGTCGTCACGCTGTTCTGCATCACGTCGAGCAACGATGGGAAGGCCCGGACGAGGTCGACCGTGTTCGTCTGGGCAACGGCGGCTCGCACGAGACAGCGCTGCCTCCCCATCCGGTGATAGTCAGAAGAGCCACGGCGCCACCGTGCGTACGCCAGCGCCTCGAGACCGTCGAGGTGCCGCAGTCCCGGCTCCACATTCACCGAAGCTTTCGGGGCGCCCTCGCGTGGCGCCGACACGGTGACGTGGTACGGCTCCTTCACCAGGACCCGGACGCCGCCGATCGCGTCGATCACGTCGACGAAGCCACCCATGTTGACCATCACGAAGTAGTCGATGTGCAGATCGAGGAGATGACTCACGATGTCCTTGAGCGCAGACAACCCGGGATCCGGTGAGTACGGATACGTGTTGGTCCAGTCCAACGTGTACTGATGGACCTTGTTCAACATCGTCGGGAAACATTTGCATGACTCGAACTCGGGCTCGTCCGGGATCTCGTCACCGTCGAGATCGACCCATGTGTCCGGGAATCCATCCTCGTCCTCGTCGGTGAGGTCTACCTCGATGACGTTCTTCTCGAGCTCGACGAATGACTTCTCGAATCGGCTGGGGAGCGGAAGCAGTTTGAGGTTCCGGGGCAGTCCGAAGAGGGCCGCTTCTCCCGTGCTGAGATCGATGGTGGCGACGTTCATCGAATCCGTGCGCAGCCCCTCGCGGCCCGGTCCCTCATCTGCGCCGACGAGGAGGATGGTGAGTCGGTCCTTGTCGAGCGGATCGGTCGGTGGCGCATACGGCGCAGGTGTCACGCTGATGTTCTGGCGGTCGTTGAACTCCTGAACCGCAAGTGGGTCGCCGCTACCGACACTGAACACTCTCGTGCGAGGTTCGTCGCGGTAGGTCCTGATGACGAAGGGGGAGTCATGGTCGATGATGAACGTCTCGGTTGCGTGGATACTCGGAGACGAATGGGGCAGGACCGGCAAGTCGTCCGCTGGCGGGGCGGTGAAGGTGGCGTTGAGCGCCGAGATCGACCTGGTTCCGTAGTCCCATGCGATGACGTGAGGAATCGCCACGACGAGCAGCAGGAGCGAGATCGGCACCATGAGCCACGACCGATCCCCGCTCGTCGAGGTGATGAGGAAGGCATCGACTACCGCCCACACGCGCCAGATGAGGATCGCCACGTCGAGGATGAGCAGCCCTGTGAGGAACGATGGTCGCACGAGGAGGTCCGCCATCCCGAGTGTGCCGCGGTCCACGAAGATCCAGCCGCCGAGCGTGAGGATCGGGAGCGGTGCGAAGAACGCAAGCGCTCGCAATGGACGACGCGCGAGCAGCTGCCCGGCACCCGGTAGGAGTGCCGACAGCAATGCGGCTCCGACGGCTCGCAATCCGTCCCCTCTCTCGCACCTACTGGACTCGTCGGTTTGCGACCAACGAGCGAATCGTACCTCAGGCGCCACTTTGCGCGACGCAGTACAGCTTCGCTAGCCAGTCGTGCCGACCGGCCATGTCAACACGGACGGAGGCGGGACATCGACGAGGTGGCGACGGATGGCGAGTTGGGCTCGCACGTCGTCCTCGTTGTACTCGACGATGCGCCGACGCGCTGCGGCGTCACCCTCCAACTGCTGCTCGAACCAGATCTCGGACTGCATCCCGCCCGGATCCTCGTCCCGCCAGTCGAAACCACAGAGCGGCGCGATCGTCTTGAGGCTGTACCCGGCAGGGGAGACGAAGTTGTCCTTCGTCCATCGATGGAGATCGACCGCACGGTCCTCGAACCACGCATGGATCGAGGACCAGCCCGGTGTCTCGATCCCATACTGATCGATGGCCTCGGCAAGTTTGTCGCGTTCGTAGCCCGTCCAATGGAACAAGACGGCCTCCTCAGGGAGGGCGAGGAGGCGTTCGACGATCGCGGTGACCGTAGCGCGTTCGCTGTCGTCGGATCCGATCCAATCGCTCACCGGATCGAACCGGGTACCGGATGAATCGGTGGTAAGGAAGCCACCAAGATACGTTCTCCCGAGGTAGGTCTCGATGTCGAAGTCGACCTCGATCGGTGCGGTTGGTGTCGCAGTCGAGCGCTCCGTCCTCGCAAGAAGACCCCCATGGATCGTCGCACGGGCTTCACAGACCGCGGCCGGATCCGGCAGCAGTTCAGTGTCGAGCGGCAGTGCAGCGATCCCGTCGATCGTCGTGATCCCGAGGTCGCGCAGCTCCTCGCGCGTGTGCGGTCCGATGTCGCGTAGCAGCGTCACATCTTGTTTGGCCTCGAGTTCTTGTCGGCACACCTGTCGCCATGGGCATCCCTGACATTCTCCGCGCCACCAAGGGGCGACGACCGGTCCTGTCGCGACGGCGCCCCGTTGCAGGACGTCGATGATCTCATCGGCGTACGACGCAGCCTCCGCGATGGTGTCGTGGTCGTCGTCGAGGTCCACCCAGACACAGCGCGTTGGGTCGTCGAGCGCGATGAGGCCAACGGTGCGTTCGGACGCTGCGTGTCCGACGTCTTCGAGGATCCGGACGTAGTGGGCGAGCTGGAGGAGGTCCCGTTTGCGATGGCCGCGAAACCGCTGATCGTCATCGACGGTTCGATCGAAGAGGTCGTTGACCTTGCTCACCGACACGGGTCGACCGTTCGTCGTGAGGACCTTGTGACTTTTGACTTCGATCGGGACATAGCCGTCGGCGGCGAGCACGAGGATGTCAGGCGCTCCCACCAACGAAGCGTCCTCCGTCCGGATCCGACCGCCGAGGATCATGGGCGCCCGGGCGAGCATCGCAGCAATCGTCGCCGCATACGGGTCCCCTGATCCGTCGGCGATGTCCACGGTCGCATGGATCGACTTGAGGTGTTCGACCGCATCCGCCTCGAAGGCGATCCCTCGCTCTAGGATCCGCTGGCGTGCCGTGTCAGAGGTGGTGCTTGATGTGTTCGAGAAACGATCGTGGTGGAGTCGTGTGAGGCATCGACCGAGATCGTCTCCGCGTACTGCTATCGCTGTCCGTGTCGACTCCATGGGAGTCACGGTATCGGGAGTGTGCGACGAAATCCCATCGGCAGGGTCCGTGCGCTCGCCAGGCGCTCAGCTCGTGGCAACGAGCTCGAAGACGGGGATCACCCGATCGGTCTTCTCCTGGTACGCACCGAACTGGGGCCACTCCGCCGCCTGACGTGCGAACACTTCGGAACGATCCGGTTCGTCCACCAGCGATGCGGTCATCGTGAGGGTCGTTCCGGGGAGCTCCACCTCGAGGGCCGGATTCGCTACGAGGTTGTGGTACCAGGCGGGATGCGTTGGTGCGCCTCCCTTGGAGGCGAACACGAAGTACCGGCCCTCTTCTTCGCGATACATCAGCGGAACTTCATACATCTTGCCTGAACGCGCCCCTTTCGTGTGGAGGATCAACAGCGGGGCGCCTTCGAACACGCCTCCGACCTTCCCATCGTTGGCCCGGAACTCGTCGATGACGTTCTGGTTCCAATCGCTCATGTGCCGCTCCGTTCTGTGGTTCGTTGGCGGGGCTCGACCCCGAGAGGTAGAAGGTACATCTCGGGGTGGAACCGAACGCCGGTCGAGCCGGGGGACGATGAGCTGCCCGACTAGTGACCCGCCCCTCTAGCCTCAGCGCATGCTCTGGATCGCAAGCCTCGTCCTTGCCTTGCTCCTCCCGGCTGCCCAACCGGCGCCGGAGTGTGCCGACGTCGCCGTCCTCGGTCTGCGCGGGTCTGGTCAGACGGGTCTCGGCGATCAGGTGACGGGCTACACCGATACGATCCAGACGTACCTCGCTTCCCGCGGACTCACGTACGAGCGACGGGCGGTCGATTATCCGGCGATCTCCCTTGCTGACTCGTTCGGGTTTGCCCTGTTCACCGGTGAGTACGGTCGGTCAGTCGATGCCGGTGTGGATGCGCTTGAGGCCGAACTCGAGGAGCTTGCTGCCGAATGCCCGCGCACCGGCGTCGTCGTGGTCGGCTACTCGCAGGGTGCCCAGGTGATCAAGCAGACGTTCGAAGACCGTCCTCCGATAGACCGTGTCGTGGGTGTCGTCTTGCTCGCCGACCCGATCCGGAGCGTCACCCAGCCGGGTGTGATCCGTGTCGGGTCGCTCGATATGGAAGACCAAGGTGCCCTGGGTCCTACCCTGATCGGTGAGTCGGTCCGGGTACGGTCGATCGATGTGTGTGCGTTCGGGGACGCCGTCTGTACCGGTGTCGGCCTTGATTTCGAGCCACACTTGAACGGATACCAAGAGGTCGACCCAGCAGTGCTCGCACGTCTCGGTGCACTCATCGACGACACGAGCCTCGCGTACTTCCGACCCCGATGACGACCCCACCTCCGGAGATCGTCGAAGCGATCCTCGCCCACGGTGCCGAGATCGGCGCGTCCCGGTCGGGGTCGGTGAACGGCGTGTTCACGACCAACGATGATGCGAACCGACTCCTGGTCGAAGATCCCTTCGCTTTCCTCCTCGGAGTCGTCGTGGACTACCAGATGCCCGCGGAGCGTGCGTGGCGGCTCCCGTACGAGCTCAGAGCTCGCCTCGATGGATGGGGGCCCCGATGGCTGGCGGCGAACCCGGAAGCCGTCCACACAGCCTTCCTGACGCCGCCAAAGCTGCATCGATTCCCCAACCAGACCCCTCGGTTCGTCGTCGGTGCCGCTGAGATCGTGCGTGACAGATACGAGGGCGATGCATCACGAGTGTGGACCGATGACCGGGATGCTGCGACCATTCGCCGTGCGTTCGAGCAATTCCCCGGCATCAGCCAGAAGAAGGCGGCGATGGCCGTCGAGATCCTCGAACGCGACCTCGGTGTCGAGATCGAGGCACTGCAGGGATCCGATGTCGCCTATGACATCCATCTCCGGCGGGTGATGCTGCGGACCGGGTTGGCCACGGAGGACGATCGCGATCACATGGTGGCCCGTGCCCGTGACCTTCACCCGTCACGCCCGGGTGCGCTCGACTATCCGATGTGGGACATCGGGCGCCGTTGGTGTTCCCGTCGGGACCCGTCGTGCGACGACTGTGTCCTTGCCCCATGCTGCCCGAGACACGTCCCGGCAGGCGATGCCGTGACGGGTGCCTGATCAGACAGCGAGGTCGCGGGTACGAAGTCTCCGACCGGCGAGCATCGACCCAACGGCGGCGACGACCCCGAGAGCGACGTATCCGAGGGTTATCCCCTTTGCGAGCGGCACGACGTCGCCGAGGTACCAATAGAACGGCGACATCCAGCGCAGCGGTCCGAGCAGGTCGACGATCGACCCCAATCCGTTGATGAACCATGTCGCTACACCCAGCGCACTCGTGATCCCGATCGCTGCACCCGCACCGAGGTATGCCCACAGGGCGGCGGCGATCCCCCAGAAGCACAAGCCGAGCAACGCCAGCCCGACGTTTGCGGCGACGATCTCGACCGTGCCCAGTTGGGTGTCGAAGAGCTCGTTGCCGACCAAACCGATCACCGTGAGCGTGAGTGCGATGATTGCGACGAGAACACCCAGCGCCGCCGACTTCTCCGGGACGATCCGGTCTCGGGGCACAGGGTTCGACAGGACCATGTCGAGGCGACCGGTGCTTTCCTCGCGCGCCAGCCCGGCGGTCATCGCGGTGATGGTGAACACGATGAGCACGATCGGCCCGACAGACCCGTACGTCCGCGAGGACACGAATCCGGCGGGTGTCGCCAGTGCCTGTGGATCCGTGAGACCGAACAGTGCAAGGAGTTCGGCGGGGATGCTGTCCATGATCGCTTGCATGGCTTCCGCGTCGCCAGCGATCGCCGGCCACGCAGAGAACGTGATGAAGAGGATGGCGCCGAGACTCAGCCCCCACACCCACACCGAGGTGCGTCGGTCCCAGAGTGCCTTGCCGTACACCGACCTGAGCAGGGATGATCGGCGCGGCTCCACGGCGGCGGCCTTGGTGCGCGTGCGTCCGAAGGACAGGGTCGGGAACAGGGAACGTTCTGTTCCGATGTCGCGCCGGCGGAACAGTATTGCGGCGATCGCACCGAAGGCGATGACGGCAACGGTCAGCCAGATGAGCTCCGAACCGAATCCATCGAGCATCGCCCCCATGTCCGTGTACCAACGGAAGGGACTGAATCGGCTCGGGATCTCGAGCCAGTCGAACAGCGGGGCGAACGCCCTCACGAGCCACGACACGACGGCGAGGAACGCGGTAACACCACCCGCGACACCGGGGCTCCCGGTCCACGCACCGAGTGTCATGGCGATTGCTGCGAACACCAAGCCGAACATCCACAACGCAATCGTCGCTGCGATCCCGTTCACGGCCGTGACTCCGAGGTCGAGGGGGACGTTCAGCAGGAAGATGACCACCGAGAGGGCGGAAGTGATAAGGCCGAGGCGCAGTGCAAGAGATGCGCCCTTCTGGATGACCACGGACGAGCGCGAGACGGGCGTCGCCAGGAGCATGTCCATCGTGCCCCGCTGTTCCTCGCGGGCGGTCGCTGCGATTCCGGCGACGATGGCGAAGGCAAGGACGATGATCGGGGCATTGAACGAGTACAGCTGGCCTTGGAGATAGCCCGCACCCGTAAGGAAGCTGTCGACGTCGATCCCGAAGATGGCCAGGGCCTCCGGCGGGATGTCGTTGAGGAGTTCCTGCATCTCCTCCGAATCTCGGATGACCGGAAACATGGCGGTGATCCAAACACCGAGTGCGGCCATGCCGAGGACCCACCAAATGGTTCCCTTCCGGTTGTCGAGGAGGTCCTTGGCGAAGATCGTTCGTGGGCTACGCGTCATCGTGCGTTCCGGCGTAGTACGAGAGGAACACTTCCTCGAGCTCTCCCGACCGGGTAGAGATCGAGACGACGCCATGGGACGCGGCTTCCTTGACGACCGGGTCCATGTCGCCGCGCACAGAGATCACCAGCACCGAGCCTTCGTTGCGGTCCTCGACCGACACCACGCTGTCGATCTGCTCGAATCGTCCGGCGTCGACCGGACCGTCGAACTGGATGGTCACGGAGCGATGCGCCTTCGCTTTGAACGCTTCCACAGAGTCCACGGCGATGAGGCGCGACTCTCGCACCACCCCGACCCGGTCGGCGACACGTTCGACCTCGGGGAGGATGTGCGACGACAGGAACACCGTCCGCCCCTCGGCACGGGTCTCGAGGACGAGTTCGTGGAACTCCTGCTGCATGAGGGGATCGAGACCCGATGTCGGTTCGTCGAGGATGAGGAGTTCGGGCTCGTGCATGAATGCATTCACAAGGCCGACCTTTTGCCGGTTCCCGGTGGAGTAGTCCTTGATCTTGCGTGAAAGGTCGAGCTCGAATCGATCGGCGAGCTCTTCGATCTTCTTGTCGGCGACTCCGCCGCGAAGGTTGCCGAAATAGAGGAGGAGCTCGCGGGCGGTCATGGCGTCGTACAGCGCCATGTCACCGGGCAGGTAGCCAGTTCGACGGCGGATCTCCAGCGAGTCGGTGACGATGTCGAGGCCCAGGACGGTCGCCGAGCCTTCCGTCGGGAACAAGAAGTTCAGCAACGTCCGGATCGTCGTCGACTTCCCCGCGCCGTTCGGTCCGAGGAATCCGAAGACCTCTCCGACACGGACGTCAAGATCGAGATCGACGATCCCCGGCGTCGATCCGTAGTACTTCGTCAGGCTT
>JAUIIM010000094.1 GCA_030431785.1 Acidimicrobiia bacterium
GTCATGACGCAGGCGGTTCCGCAGATGTCTCGGGTCTTCATTCGACGGATCGTCGGTGAACGGAATCGAGCGATCCTCGGCGAAACCCCGCAGCGCATCGCGAGACACGTCGAGAAGGGGGCGATAAAACCGATCACGCTGCGTCGGGATCCCGGCAAGACCGTCGCTGCCGGCGCCATGCATGAGACGCATCAGCACAGTCTCGGCCTGATCATCCGATGTGTGCGCCGTACAACAGATCTCCCCTTCATCGAGATGGGACTCGATGGCTCGATATCGCCGGTCACGGGCTCTGGCTTCGAGGTTCGGCCCGTCCTCGACCCTTGCGTCGAGCACCGTGAGCCGCACGTCCACGAGTTGACTCATTCGTTCGGCACTCGCTCGCAGTAGGTGGGAACTCGGGAGCCCATGATCGACGATCACGGCACGCACGGAGTCGTTCCCACGTGCCATCACGGCAATTGCAAGCAAGGACGCAGAGTCGGCACCGCCGCCGAGTGCGATCACGATGTCGGCGTCGTCGGGAACGGCTTCATCGAAGCGCTCGACGAGACGTTCGGTCATCCCGCCATCCGGTCGAGCCACAGACGAGCATCGGCGATCTCATCGATGGTCGGCAGCGCTTCCGGACTCTCCCATGCCATCGAGAGGGTGTCCCACGAAGCCTGTCGTTCGACCTCGGCGATGAATTTCGCCCCGTCATCGTATTGCCGCATCTTCATCTCAAGCCCGATGAGACGCATCACCGTCGCAGTCCGCGGATCGGAACGTCGCGCTGACAAGACTCGTGACATCCGACCGACGTCGACGATGTGGCGGGCTCCGATCCGATCCATCACGACATGCCCATGCCCCTCGAGCAGTGACATCAACGCCTGGACACGGTCGATCACCCCCTGTTGTTCGTCGGTGGCGAGCAACCCGATGAGCCCTCGCTCCCCGATCGGATCCTCCCCCGCTTCGCGGGCAGCGCGGATTCGATCCGCAATGGCAGGGATCCGGTTCCCACGTTGGTCGGCGGCGACGAGGTCCTCGACGAGCCCCAAGAAGTAGGACCGCATCCACGGCACGCCCTTGAACTGGGCACGGTGTGCACATTCGTGGAGTGCGACCCAGAACCGGAAGGACGATGGCTTGAACTGGTGGTTGCGCTCCATCGAAAGCACGTTGGCACCGACGAACATCACTGTGTCGCCTTCACGTCCGTCATCGGTCGGCAGCACGAGTTCATACTGACCGAGGACTCGTTTCGACATGAATCCGAGGAGGGCTCCCATCTGCCAATTCATCGGCTTGCCGCCGAGGTTCGCTGCGGCGTCGATCTTGGCTGCCTCCGTGACCGGACGCATGAGCGCCTCGAACGAGGCGACATTGTTCTCGACCCAATCGAGCCTTGAAACGACCGCCACATCGGCAGCACCCGGGAGTTCGAGCCCGGTCGCATCTGTGACGAGCGCCGACGCCCGGGCGACAAAGTCGGGAGCTTGGAGAGCGAAACGCCGCTCGTGGTAGGTGTCTGCAAGCGGATATGACCCGGAGAACCGAGCCGCCGTCTTGGTCACCGAAGCGGAATCGAGAGCAGCCATGACCGGAGGGTACCGGCGGAACCGTAGAAGGTAGAAGGTAGAAGGTAGAAGGACGAGAGACGAAGGACAAAAGGATCAAGGGATCAAAGGACAAAGGACAAAGGACAAGGGACAACCGCTTGTCTTTGAGCGAGCGCAGCGAAGCGGTCTTTTGTCCTAAAGCGAGCGCAGCGAGCGGTCGTTTGTCACCGAGCGCAGCGAGGCCCGAGCGCATCCTGCCGGATTGTCGGATGGTCGGATTGTCGGACACGGACGAAGGGACCAAGGAATCAAGGGATCAAGGGATCAAAGGACAAAGGGTCAAGAGATAGCCGTTTGTCTTTGAGCGAGCGCAGCGAAGCGGTCTTTTGTCCTAAAGCGAGCGTAGCGAGCGGTCCTTTGTCACCGAGCGAAGCGAGGCCCAAGCGAAGCGAGGTTCTCAGACCACTTCGTAGCGGCGTTTGATGCCGCGGTTGTAGGCCAGGATCAGGCCACCGACCAGCAGGATCGCGGCGACGGCGATCGTCGGGTAGATGTAGCGAGCGGTCCACGGAAGCTCTTCTTCCTCGACGGTCACCGGTGGAACAACGACGACCGGTGGGTTTCCGCCGAAGTCGGGCGTTGCCTCGGTCGTCTCGGTGACTTCCTCGACCGGTTCCTCCGACGATTCCGTGGCGAACGCGGGTGCGGCGACAGCCATCGCGAGGACAGCCACGAGACCAAGGACGATCATGCGCATACGTCGGTTCATGGCCAATAGATTAGACGGCCGACGGAGTGACACACTGTTCGTGCGTCGTTCCGTCGACCGTCCACTGGTTGTTGGGTGCGAGAACGCTAGGAGAAGTCCTAGGCGTCCGCCTTGACGATGCGACCGCGGAGTCGCGGGTACTTGGTGGGAGCGTGCGTGTAGCACCATTCCCTCCGGTTGTAGCGTGACAGGCGCGTGTCACAGTCTTTGGCTGCACACGTGCGATTTGTCTCGTACGTCTTCGGTGCGCGTGTGGCACCGGTGAACTTTCGCCCCTTCATGGTGGTGTCGTTCATGATCTTGCTCCTCTCCGAGTCAGCGACAAGCCGACCCGGCCCTTGTTTTCATATCGGTACAACGCTCTCAGCCCTCCAGTGGTTCCCAAATGAACATGAGAAGGGGTTAAGAACTGCGATTGGATTGCTCCTCGCTGCTGGCTTCTGGCTCCTGGCCAGAACGACGACAACTAGGAGCGAGCAGCAGGGAGCTAGGAGCTCCCCTCCCCCTGTGCTTGTTCCACGATCTCGCGTATCTGAGCGAGGAACTCGGGCGATGGCTGCGCCTTACCTGCGGCGGCAACTCGCTGTTTGAGCTGCTTCTCGAACTCGTAGGCCCCGACACAACTCGGGCAGCGACGGAGATGCCACTTGATGCGGGCACGCCGCCTCACCGTGATCTCGTCGTCGATGTACTGATAGACGTACTCGACTGCTGTTTCGCATC
This sequence comes from Acidimicrobiia bacterium, assembly GCA_030431785.1. Taxonomy (GTDB): domain Bacteria; phylum Actinomycetota; class Acidimicrobiia; order Spongiisociales; family UBA5794; genus UBA5794. The sequence goes on from JAUIIM010000094.1 coordinate 3,040, forward strand.
CGCTCATTCGGTGGGCTCCACGAGTCCATGTTGGATTGCCAGGTCGTACAACTCTTTCTGGAGTGCTTTTCTTCCGCGATGCAGCCGCGACATCACCGTGCCGATCGGAATGTCGAGGATCTCAGCGATTTCCTTGTAGCTGAATCCCTCGACATCGGCGTACAAGACCGGCATACGGAAGTTCTCCGGAAGTGCATCAAGCGCCTCGATGATGTCTTCGTCGACGAACATGTCGAGGGCGGTCTTCTCGGCGCTTTCCGTGGCACCGGACTGCTCACCGAGACGTCGGAAGAGGTAGATGTCCTGTAGTTCCCCGAGTTCGACCTCGTCAGGTCGACGCTGTGCCTTGCGGTACTTGTTGATGTAGGTGTTCGTGAGGATGCGATACAGCCACGCCCGAAGGTTCGTGCCTTCCTTGAACGATCCGTACCCCCGGTACGCCTTCAGGAAGGTCTCCTGCACCACATCTTCGGCATCTGCGGGGTTTCGAGTCATGCGCAGAGCGGCGGAGTACAGCTGTGGTGCGTACTCCATGGCGTCGTCGGCGAAGGTGGCTTGGTCTGCCATCGCAGCCACGGTAACGGACACCACCGTCATTTCGGACTACAAATCCAAGACCTCGACGCCCCGAGCCCGGGCGTCGACCTCCACGATTTGAGTAGTCGTGTCGCTCCAATGAGTAGTGCCACGACCGGCGCCATCACATACGGTGACGGAGTGTGGTCTGACGACTGCGCGCAAGAGTCCCAATGGAGGAAAACACATGCGAAGGAAGGCTCTGCTGGCGGTCGTGACCGCAGCACTGTTCATGGCCGGTTGCGCCGGCACGAACGAGGGATCGGCGCCACAAGCCGAGGGAATCGTCGTCCATGGTGATTGGACACTGGATGTCTACAACGTCGACGGCTCCTTCGACCGCACGATCGAGTTCCACAACGAGGTCGTCAAGACTGGCCTTCTCGAGATCGCATTTGCCCTCGCGGGCGGGCGCAACGTCGGGGGTTGGGAAGTGGCACTTGATTCGGATGCTGGTGAGCCCGACGGTCCGTGCGGTGATGACACCACGCCGATTGCGTGCTCGGCGCCAGCCTCAACGCAAGTGGCGGCCAGCGGCCCAATCGTCATGCTCCAACTCGAATCCACACTGACTGCCGAACGCGACGGCTCGATAGGAAATGTTGCGAGTTTCGTTGAGACGTGCAACCCGGCATCTCCGGACTGCCCGGCGAACATGACTTCGTGGCAATTCAGCGAGAAGTCGATCCGCCAGTCCGGAGAAGCGGCCGGAGAACAGTTCTATGTCACCGCAGGCCAGACCATTCAGACGACGGTCGAGTTCAGCTTCACGTCCGGGTAGCGAAAATGCGACCGCATCGCCGTGCTGGACTCGTGGCGCTGCTCGCTCTGTGCGTAGCCACAACGGCCTGCGCATCAGCGACTGAGGTCACGTCGACGCTCGCACCGACCACGACCACAACCACGGGTTCAACCGTGGACCCGACTCCCCCCAAGGAGACGACGTCGACGACAACGGCTCCAACCGAGACCGAGGACGACGACCCGAACGGTGAGTCGATCGGGATCAGCGAAACCGTGACGATCGTGATCAGCGACCCAGAAGACTGACGAAGAGGACCATGCGACGAATCCGCCATCGACGACTGATCGCAGTCCTGACAGCCATCCTCCTGCTGTCAGGACTACCGGTCGCGGCGACACCCATCGTCGAGGTCAACGATGCTGGTGTGCGCATCCTCACCGTCCCGGGAACGGGGACGTTCTCGGGAAACGGCGGCGTCGCCACCGAGATCAACAACGACAACTGGATCGTCGTCGAGGAAGCGCAGTGGTACGACTTCGAAGCGTCGCCACCCATCAACCGGACCGGTGGACTCCTGTGGAAGGGATCAGGTGTCGTCGAGCCGTTCGCCTATTCCTTCATGGCTGGCAGCCCGACTTCGAAGTTCGACGTCACCGACATGAACGACAACGGGGAGATCGTCGGCAACCTGCGCCTCAACGGTGCGACAAGTGACCGCATGTTCCACTGGAGCGAGACCGACGGCTTCTCGTACATCTCGTCGCCTCCGCACATCGACCCGGTCACAACACTCCGTGAGGTCCGTGGCATCGACGACGACGGAACGGTGACCGGCTGGTACCGGCCCGACACCTCGGTCGACCCGTGCGGCAACAACTTCCTCATCTGTGGGTTCGTCGGCCGGCCAGATTCCCTCTCCGTGATCGCCGACGACACGTTCAGCCCGACCACCATCCGCAACGGGCTCGTGGCCGGCAACGGCAAGACATGGACATCCGGCGGTGGGCTCGTCGACATGCCGGATCCCGGTGTCGCCCGTGCCGTGAACTCATCCGGTGCGATCGCCGGAACCGTCAACTCCGGCGGCAACAACATCGCCGCGTACTGGTCATCGCCGGGCGCGACAGCGACCGTCATCGGCACCCTGCCGGGCGACTCCCACAGCTACGCCTGGGGCTTGAACGAGGCCGGCTGGGTCGTCGGTTGGAGCGGGACCTCTGCCACTCCCACCGACTCCGGACAGGCGTTCCTGTGGAGGCCGGGGATCGGAATCCAACCGCTCGGATTCCTGCCGGGTGGGAGCGAGTCTGCGGCTTACGATGTGAACGACAACGGACTCATCGTCGGTCAGTCCGACGGACGGGCCGTGATCTGGGACATGACCGGAACGTTCGATGTCACGTACCCGGATCCGCTCGTCGTCGACCCGATCGCAGACATCACGGTCAACGCTGGCGACACCGTCGAAGCCACGGCGACCGCCACTGCTGCCGGGCTACCGCAGATCATGGGACTGTATTCCGGCGAGCCAGGGTCCCTGTCTCCCGCCCCTGAGGGAATGGAGATCACCTCTTCGGGTGACATCACCTGGGTCACCGACGAAAGCGATGTCGGGACGCACAGGATCAGCGTCGAGATCCTCGACCTCAACGAGCTCACGAGACCGGCTGGGTTCGTGACCTTCACGATCGACGTGCTCGGTGACACGCCACCGCTCGTCCTTTCGATCGACGAGACCATCGCGGTCGTCGACACGGCCCTGCTCTCGGGCTTCCCCCTCGTGCTCGAGGTGGTCGAGAGCGTCGCCGTCAGCGACGATGTCACCGTCACCCCGCCACTGTCGATCGTCGTACTCGAAGGGGTCACGGTCGGCGACGAGGCAACCGTCGTTCCGCCCCTCGTCCTGTCGATCGACGAGTCGGTGACCGTCGGGGACGAGCCCGCAATCACACCCGCACTCGTCCTGAATGTCAATGAGAGTCTCGTGGTCTCTGACACGCCCACAGTGACCCCGCCACTGCTGCTCGACATCATCGAGAGCGTCGGCATCGACGATGTCGTGGCGGTGTCCCCGGAATCGATGGGGTCGATCACCGGCGCCGTCTGGTTCGACTCCGATGGCGACGGCGTGTTCGACACAGGCGAGCCACCGATGGCAGATATCACCGTCTACCTCGATCTCAACGATGACGGCACTCGGGACCCGGGAGAGCCGTTCACACCATCCGGTGGTGACGGCAGCTACTCGTTCAACCCCGTCGTCCCGGGCGACTGGGTGGTGCGTCAGGAGATCCCCGTCGGTTACGACCAGACGTTCCCCGACCTCGACGGACCCCACCGGGTCTCGGTCGCCGCCGGGGAGGCTGTGACAGACGCCGACTTCGGGAACACGCAAGTTCCCGACCTTCCACCGGCTATCGACCCGATCGATGACCAGTTCGTGATCGCTGGCCAGCAGCTCGTGGTCACACCCACCGCGGTCGATCCGGAGGGTCTCCCCCTCGATCATTCGTGGGGTGGAGACATCCCCTTCAACGCGGTGATCAACGGCATCTTCGTCTTCGAACCGAACGCCGGTCAGGCCCCGGGTATCTATGAGATCACCTACACGGCGTATGAGGCGGGAAACCCGGGCAGCTCGAGCACCGAGACGTTCCGGGTCTTCGTCACCGCACCGGATGCACCCTCTGCCGGCCCGGTCGTCGTGACACCCACTCCGCCTTCGTCGCCGGGTCCGGTCACGATCGAGGGTGAAGGATTCGAGCCCGGAACGAAGGTCGGAGTCCACGTGTTCAGCGAACCCGTCTTCCTCGGTAGCGCGATCGTCGATACCGAAGGTTCGTTCATGCTCGACGCCTCGCTGCCCGACCTCAACCCGGGGAACCACCGCATCGTTGCCATCGGCGTGGGACCTGGCGGCTCGGTGCGCGTGCTCGACTATGAACTCGACGTTGCCTCGGGCGGAGATGGAGACGGAGACGGTTTGAGCGACGATGAGGAGCTCTTGACCGGCACCGATCCTGGAGTTGCAGACACCGACGGCGATGGTCTCGTGGACGGTCTCGACGCCGACTGGCTCCGTTCGGCCATTGCCGGCATGGACCGCAGAGATTTCACATCCTGGTGGCTGGGTCGCCTACGTCTTGCGCTCACCGTGGGTGCGATCGAGGTCGCCGTGGAACTCGGTCATCGTGAC
>JAUIIM010000095.1 GCA_030431785.1 Acidimicrobiia bacterium
AGTGTGGACGACCCGGCGATGATCGTCTTGTCGAGATCGAAAAAGGCTGCTTCTGGCATGACCCGGATTCTATCGGTGCGACGCAATGGTTCCTGTACCGCGAGAACGAGGAAGGAGGGAGTAGAAAGTAGAAAGTAGAAAGTAGAAAGGAAAAGGAAGGAGGTCGTCGGGCCTCAACTGTCGGTTGTTGCCTCTCGTGCCGTCTGGAGGAAAGCGGTCAGTTTCGGGCGGTCGATGTCGTCCAGGCTCTTGAAGCTGACGCTCGACGATCCGACCTTTACGTTCCCGAGGTCGGGTCCGTCCCGCTTGCTCAGGTACTCACCATCGACAACCGCTGACACGTACAGGCTGATGTAGTTCTTCTGCGCTGCCAGACCGACGACGAACCACTGGACCTGCGTTCCGTCGGACCGACGGTACGTGTACGGGTGATACCCGATGATCGCTTGATCGCTGCCGCCCCAGAACTTGCCCTCATAGAGCACCGGTTCTGAATCAACGAAGAGTGCGGCCAACTCCTCGTGAAGCGTGATCACATCGTCTCGGAACCGTGGATCGATCGAGGCGAGGTGCTCGTCGATCGGCGTATCGGATCGCTGCATCAGACCTCCCTTCGGGATGAACGCTAGTTGACGGATCGAGGAGCGGTCGGCGATCCCCTTCACATGACGGCGCCCGCCGGGTACGTTGTCCAAGCTTCCCCTCCGTGCCCGCTACTTCGGAGGGTCTGTTGTCCGCCGTTGCGCTCTGGTCGCCGTCTGACTATGTGCTCAGTGTCCTCGCCCCGCTCGCCGTCGCCGCTTCGCGATCGAGCTGTCTCGTCGTCGATCTCGACACACAGGGACCGATTCATCCATCGCCGTATACGCTCGCTGACCTCGTATCGGATGGCCCGACCGCAGCCCAGCTCGAACCGAGGAAGGGGCCGCCCCACCTGCTCCCCAACGGTGGCGTCGCTCCCCATGAAGCTCGCGAGGTCGTCTCTGCACTCGTCGATCGATGGCCCAATGTCGTCCTTCGGTGCCCGCCGGCGGAACCCGCACCGTCGGATGCGATCCAGCTGATACCCCTGCTCCCGACCCCGACACGTGTGTCCCGTGGGCCTGTCGTCTTTCAGGACTTGGGGTTCGGGGTCGAGCCTCCGAACGGGACAACGTCCGTGCGCAGGCCACGGCGATCGACGATCGAATCTCTGATCAACCACCGCGTACCGCTCGGATCCCGTTGGGTGCGTGACCTCGCTGCGATCTGGCGGCTCCGGGAGTCGAGAGCGTGAACCAGCTGGATCGCATCGTCGCATCGATCGTCCGATCCGACGTTCCTCTGCACCGCCGTGCGGTCGCCGAGGCCGTCGAGCGAGTCCGGCCGACCGAGGCACCGCTCGCACCTGACGGAGTCGCCGCAGCGGCAGTCGATGCCGTTGTCGGGCTCGGCCCGCTCGAAGCGCTCCTCGCGGAACCGACCACATCGGATGTCCTGGTGAACGGCGACGGCACGATCTGGGTCGAACGGGAAGGTGAGTTGCACCGAACCGAAACTCGCTTTCCGTCGCCCGATGCGGTCGTCGCCGCGATTCGTCGAACTATTGCCCCGCTCGGGCTCAGGCTGGATCGCGCGGTTCCCGCTGTTGCCGCCCGCCTCCCGGACGGCTCACGCCTTCATGCTTTGATCCCGCCCGCATCGGTCGATGGTCCGCTCGTAGCAATCCGTCGTTTCATCCCAACCGTCGAGTCATTGGATTCGCTCATCGAGAAGGGGTCGGTGGACGATGCCGGTGCCCTGGTTCTACGTGACGCGGTCCGCGAGCGGCGGAACGTTCTCGTCAGTGGGGGCACCGGATCCGGGAAGACGACGTTGCTGAACGTCCTTGCCGCGGAGATCGCCAGGGACGAGCGCATCGTCACGATCGAAGACTCGGCTGAGCTCGACCTTCCCGGTCATGTCGTCCGTCTGGAAGCCCACCCGCCGAACCATGAGGGTGCCGGCGAAGTGACGATCCGCGCCCTGCTCGCCCATGCCCTTCGGCTGCGGCCCGACCGCATCCTCGTTGGGGAGGTCCGCGGGGCAGAGGCAGCGGACATGGTCCAGGCACTCAACACGGGTCACCGAGGATCCATGTCCACGATTCACGCCAATGATCCAGCATCGGCGATCGGTCGTCTGGAAGTGCTGGCGGCCCGCGAGGAAGGGCCGGTCGGGTCGGCGACTGTTCGGGCGCAGATCCTGACCGCGATCGACGCTGTCGTGCACACCGTCCGGGTGCACGATCCGAACGAGACGGCGACACGTCGGGTCCAGAGTGTCTCCACGGTGTCGGATGACGGTCTCCTCGAGGTGTACCGATGCTCGTGATGCTGTTTGCGAGTGCGCTGCTCCTCACCGGCCGTTCCGTGGGTTTGGCAATCTCGGTTGCCCTGTTCTCCGTGAACGTCGTGGTCGGTCTGCTGGCGCTTGCTGGATTGTGGATCTCCTCGACTCTCCGGGGAGGCCGGTCGACGCCGGTTCCCGATGTTGCTGCATTCGTCAGGGGCCTCGCCGCAGCGATACGAGGGGGAGCAACACTTCGGATCGCAATCGCCGGGAGCCGGAGCGCGATCGTCTCATCTGCGGCACGGCGTCTGGCCGTTTCTGGCGCACCGATGGGCGATGTTGGTCGAGCACTTGCCGAGCAGATGCCTGTGGGCGGGGAGCGGCTGGCAGCGATGTGCGACATGTCCGAACGTACCGGAGGCTCGATCGCACCGGCCCTGGATCGCATAGCGACTGCATGCGACGCAGCCGTGGCCAGGAATCGGAGGCGACGGATCATGTTGGCTCAGACACGATTGTCCGCATGGGTCGTCGGGGTCGCTCCGCTCGCCATCACCGCAACGGTGCTGCTCCTGCGAGGAGTCCCCGAGCCCGGCGGTGCGATCGTGGTGCTCCCGATGGCGGCCGGTGTCGTTCTCCAGGTGATCGGCTTGTTCGTGGTGTTTCGGGTCTCACGCAGGGCCGGCGTATGACGGTCTTCGTCGTTTGTGGGGCGATATGCCTGGTCGGTTGGGGAGCGCGCGGAATCGCGGTTGCCGCAGGGCTGTCCGCAGCGGCGATCCACCCCCTGATCGGTCTTGCGCTCGGAGCTTCGGTTGTCGCGGTGCGTCGAGCCAAGCAGCTGTCGGCAGGTCGTCGGGTGGAGGATGCGACCCACGCGGGGTCGATCCTCGGAATCGAGCTCGTCGCCCAGGGCCTCTCGTCGGGTGTTCCGTTCGATGCGTCCGTGCGTGCGGCCGGTGTCCACCTCTCACCACCGATCGCTGCGCAGTTGCAAGCCGAAGCTCGGCGCCTTCGACACGCTCCCGCTGCTCATCCCACGCCGGAACCACCCAGCCCGATCGAGGAGGCGTTCCATGCGGTCGGGGTGAGCGAGCAGGACGGAGTCCCCGCGGCCCCTCGCCTCGTTGCAATCGCCGACCGGTTGCGTCTCGACCGCGAGACAGCGAGAGACGAACAGCTGCAACGGCTTCCCGTGGCGATGCTGTTTCCGCTCGCGTTCCTGATCCTTCCCGGATTCCTCCTGACGGCGGTCGCTCCGCCGGTGATCGGAGGAATCTCCCGCCTCGGTCTCTGACCGATCTCCGAAAGGAACCACACAATGCACCTGTTGACCGACCATCAAGAACGAGCCATGGAACGAGGTCAGGCGACTGCCGAGTATGCGCTCGTCCTCGTCGCGGCGGCGATCGTCGCGCTCGCTCTCATCTCATGGGCTTCCACCACCGACGCGTTGCCTTCGTTCTTCAACACGGTCATCCAGAAGGTCGTCTCGGTGGCGAACAGCGTGTGATCCGGAAGGTCGACGGATCGGCCGTGGTGGAGTTCGCACTCGTCGTTCCGCTCATCCTCATGCTCGTCTTCGCCATCGTGGAGGTCGCCGTTGTCGCTCGAACGGAACTCGCTCTCATCCACGCCGCACGAGAAGGAGCACGGGAGGCGGCTGTTTCACCGGATACGTCGCGAGCCATACGTGCGGTCCGTGGATCCCTCGCCAGCGGTGCATCGCGGGCGAGGATCTCCGTGTCGAGACCTTCCACCGTCGGCCAGCTCGCAACGGTCCGTGTGACACTCCCGTACCGCATCGCTGCGCCGCTGTTCGGTGGCTACGAAGTGTCCTTGACGAGTACGGCATCGATGCGTGTCGAGCGTTGAACCGCTTCGGTGACGAGCGGGGATCGCTGCCGGTGCTCGTGGGGGTCGTGGCGCTCGTTGCCTTGCTCGCGCTGGCGCTCGCTGGATCTGGGATCCTCGTTTCGACCTACGCCCGCACGGCAACGGCTGCCGATGCGGCCGCTCTCGCAGCGGCACCGGTGACATTCCACCCGTTCGGCGCGCGCGGCAGTCCGACACAGGAGGCAGGGCGCTTGGCGCGAGTCAACGGTGCGCGTCTCGTGGCTTGCGAATGTGCACCGGACCCGACGTGGGTTGAACGAACGGTCACCGTCACGGTCGAGCGAGTAGTGACCGTGCCGTGGGGTCAGACGTTGTCGGTTCGAGCGACGAGCAGGGCGACGTTCGACCCGGTGCGGCTCCTCGAAGCGCCGCTTCGATGAGCGGTCATCGATGGTGGGTGTTCTAGGCTCCGGACTCATGAGAATTGTCATAGTCGGAGCTGGGGCGATTGGTTCGTTCCTCGCTGAGCGTCTTTCGCTCGAACGCCAGGACGTCGTCCTCATCGAATCGAACCCCGAGGTCGCAGCCAAAGCTTCCGACGAGATCGATTGCCTCGTCATCACGGGCAACGGCGCTTCATCCGACACACTCAAGGAGGCTGGCATCGCAAAAGCTGACCTGTTGATCGCGGTCAGCAGCTCCGATGCAGTGAACGTGCTCGCTTGTGCGGCCGCAACGAAGCTGAAGGTCCCGAACAAGGTCGCTCGCGTTGAAGATCCGAAACTGAAGGCCGAGGTCGAGGCTCTCGGTGTCGACCTCGTCATCGATCCGGACGCCGCTGCCGCTCGGGAACTCGTCACCCTCGCCGCCGGAGGTGAGGTCGCCGAGCGTGTTGAGTTCGGATCCGGTGATCTCGTGCTCATCGGCGGATATGTCGCAGAGGACAGCGACATCATCGGCGGAACGCTCGCCGAATTGCGCGAGACCGTTGTCGGTTGGGACTGGCTCGTACTCGCGGTCATCCACGGAAAGCACACCGGAAAGAACACGGTGATCGCCCGAGGCGACACGACGCTCGAAGCGGGTGATCACGTGTTGATGATGGCGAAGAAGAAGCATGCGGAGAAGGCATACGGCTGGTTGGGGATCTCGTCACGCCCGGCCGAAACCGCATTCATCATCGGTGGTACCCGTATGGCGCGGCTTGCAGCCGATGCGCTCGTGGCCCGCGGCGTACGGACGACGCTCGCCGAGGGTGACCCATCGAGGGCGCAGCGCATCGCGGAACGGCACCCACATGTCACGGTGATCAATGCGGCCCCGTCCGAACGTGATGTGCTCGAGCAAGAGGGCATTGGCAACGCGGACACCGTGATGGCCGTCACCGGCTGGGACGGGGAGAACGTCCTCGCAGCGCTGATCGCGAAGACACTCGGAGCTCGCGAGGTCATCTCACGGTTCACGAACATCCAACTGATGGGGCTCGGTGCCGGTGTCGGCATCGACGCCACCGTGAGCCCCCGCCTGTCGGCAGCCAACGAGATCCTGCGCTTCGTGCGACGGGGAGCGATCCATTCGGTGGAGACGTTCTCCGACACGGATGCCGAGGCGATCGAACTGGAAGTGGGCCCGAACAGCTATGCGATCGGCAAGACGCTCATGGAACTCGAGTTGCCGCGCACGCTGATCGTCGGAGGGGTCGAGCGGGACGGCAGAGGCTTCGTGCCGACCGGTGACACCCGCATCGAGGTGGGCGACCACCTCATCGTGGTGTCCCTTCCCGATTCGCTCGCATTTGCCGAGAAGCTCTCGGGCTAGCAATGCATCTCCGACACCTGCTCCACGTCGTCGGTGCCGTTCTCGGTGCCTACGGGTTCGCGATGCTCGCACCGGTCGTCGTTGCGATGATCTACACCGAGTGGAGCGATCTGCCGGGACTCATCGGGGCTGCGGTGATCACGATCGTCGTCGGTGCCGCGCTGTGGCTGAGGTTCGATCGACCCGGCGAGGTGACCTCTCGGGAAGGCTTCGCTGCCGTCGGTCTTGCATGGATCGCGCTCGGCATCGTCGGAGCGCTGCCCTATCTGCTGACCGGATCGATCACCAACATCTCGGATGCGTTCTTCGAATCCGTCGCCGGTGTCACGACCACGGGTTCGTCCGTGGTGCCGGACCCGAGCGTCCTTTCGCACGGTGTCTTGTTCTGGCGTTCGCTGACACAGTGGGTCGGGGGCATGGGGATCATCGTTCTCTCGGTTGCGATCCTGCCGCTCCTCGGAATGGGTGCCGTTCAGCTTGCGAAGGCCGAGTCGCCCGGACCCGTACCTGATCGGCTGACACCGCGCTTTTCCGAGACCGCAAAGCGACTCTGGTACGTCTACGGCGCCCTGACCGGGATCGAGCTTCTGCTGTTGTGGTTCGGCGAGATGTCCTTCTTCGAAGCGATCAACCACTCGCTCACGACACTGTCCACGGGTGGGTTCTCGACCAACCCGGGTTCATTGGGTGCCTACTCGGCGTACTCACAGTGGGTGGTCATCGTGTTCATGGCCCTCGCTGGGATCTCGTTCACCCTGCACTACCGCGTCGTGCGCAGGGATCCGAAGGCGTATTTCAAGAACATCCCGATACGCGTCTACCTCGGCATCAGCGCCGTGGCAGCGATCATCATCTTCATCGGGACCTGGGGTGGGAGCGTCGCCGACGGAATCCGAGACTCGATCTTCACCTCGTTCACCATCGTCACGACCACGGGCTACGGGACATCGGACTTCGCCTTGTGGTCCCCGGCGCTGGGGGTGATGATCGTGGGTCTCATGTTCGTCGGTGGAATGGCGGGATCGACATCGGGTGGCATCAAGGCGGATCGACTGTTGATCCTGTCGGAGGCATCGCGCACCGATGTCCGACGTCTCATCCACCCGCGTGGGGTGTTTGTCACCCGGGTCGGGAAGGAACCGGTTCCCGACAAGGTCGTCGAGACGGTGCAGACGTTCTTCTCGCTGTACATGTTTGCGTTCATGACTGGGGTCTTCCTCATGGCGATCATCGTTGCGCTCGACGGTGGGCCTGCACACGACCTGCCGACGATCGTTTCGTCCGTTGCGAGTTCGTTGGGCAACATCGGGCCGGGTCTTTCCGAGATCGGCCCTGCGGGCAACTACCTCGGTCTCCCTGACCTGTCCAAGTGGCTGCTGTCCTCCCTGATGATCATCGGCCGTCTCGAGATCCTCCCGATCCTGATCCTCTTCAACCCGGAGCTGTGGCGCAGCTAGCGCGGGCCTTCGGCCCGAGATCCCCGATCCCCGATCTCAGATTCCAGATTCCACAATCCGACAATCCGACGATCTGGTATCTGAGATCTGACTT
>JAUIIM010000096.1 GCA_030431785.1 Acidimicrobiia bacterium
GAACGTACGGGCGGTCGTCACGGCAGCACCTCCGCGAACTCGTCGGTCGTACCGGCGATCTCGGCCGTGGCCCTACACATCTCGAGAAACGGTGTGTAGAGGTCGGGAGCATGCTCCCGAACCGCCAACAGCTGGCGTTCGACGGTCGCTACGTCGCCTCGTGCGATGGGCCCGGTCAGCGCATCGCCAGGCCCCAACGCGAATGAGTTCTCGACGATCGCCTCCACGAGCGGCCGGATCGCGGACCGGTCAACTCCCGCCGTGGCGAGCAATCGTTCGGACATGGCGAGCGATGCGACGACGAAGTTGGCGGCTGCGGCAGCCGCTGCGTGATACAGCGGCTTGTGAGCATCGTCGATCCGAATCGGCGTAGCCCCGATTGTCCGGGCAAGATCCCCAAGGATCGTCGCAAGCGGCTCGTCGGCGGTGATCCCGATGAACGAACCAGCGAGGTGCTCTGCACCGACGCTCGGATTCGGCAGCGTCTGGAGCGGGTGGAACGATCCGGTCAACGTTCCCACCTCCGACCACGAGTCGAGCGCTGCGACTGGTACGGCACCGGATACGTGAACGACGGCGGGAACACTCATCGGCAATCCCGCGGACTCAACCATGCGCGGCGTGATCGTCGGAATCGCATCGTCGGTGACCGCGAGGACGAGGAGATCCGGTGCGCTGCCCGAGGTTTCGACCATTGCGTCGAGCTGCGCAACGGCCGCTGGGTCGCGGCCGAGGATGTGCGTCACATGGTGGCCCGCAGCGCCGAACGCAAGCGCCAAGGCACCACCGGCGCGGCCGGGACCGTAGATCGCAATGTTCATCGATGGCTCCGATCCAACTCGGGGTATCGGGCGTACACCCAGCGAGGATAGCCCGCACACCCCGACGAAAGACCAACGACAAACGCCGAGTCCCTTCGTCCCTCTCTCCCTCAACTCAGCCGATCGTCAGGTTGAGGGAGTGGCCGGTGGCTGCGTGCACGCCATGGGACGTGAACACTCGGACCGATCCGGCAACGCTCTTCGTGGACATGTGATCGACCCAGGACTCACCGAGGTGCCAACCATCGGACGCCTGCGTGTCGGCAAACCGCGCCGTGATCTCGACGGTCGGGGTGAACAGCGACGGCCCGTGATCGAGCCGTCCGGCGACACGCATCGCGGCAGGCCATATGAGCGCATCGATCGGCATGAACATTGCCGCCGCGACGGCGTACGGGCTGTCGTTCCCCTCGACCGGGTTCGGGCACCACGCCCGGAAGTAGTCGGACGACCCGTCGCCGAGGTCGGGGATGTCCCATCGTTCCAACGGCCTCCACGACTCGACGCTGTTGCCAGGCTCACCACCCGCCTGCCCGATGATCTCATCGACGGGGATGCATTGGTCGATGGGCATGACGTCGGGCGCCCGTGCCCCGAAGCGTGCCTCCCCGCGGTCGGCAACGACCGAAAGGTGGGCGGCGCCATAGATTTCGTCGTCGAGCGTGAGGTCAATCGCCATCAACGCAGACCGTTCGGTTCGCCGCTCGTGGACGATTCGCAGCTCCGCGCGTCGACCCTCCGGTACCGGTTTGACGTAGCGATACGTCATGGTCGTCGGGACCTTTTCCGGGTGTTCCTGTGATGCAGCGAACAACACGGCGCTGCCGAGGAACCCCCCGAACATCGCACCGGAGCGGTTCACCCAGTCGTGGGCGAGGTCGATCGAGTAGCGATCGTCCGCTTCACGTCGTAGATCGAGCGCCTCCACGAGTCCGGCACGCCACCGGAGCCCCCTGCGATCCAGGGGTCCCGTGACACGTCGCACTGACTGGTCGGCAACGGCGGGGAGCGCATCGACGAACGGTCCCGTGGAGTCGGCCAACTGTGGAGCGAGATAGACAAGTGGCGCCAGTACGAATCGCCGATTGCGGATCTCGCGATGCGGCACGACGAGATCAGGTTCATCGATGTCGGTTCCGTCGTACCACAACAGATCGAGGTCGAGCGTGCGAGGACCCCAACGTTCGGTGCGGATCCGCCCACGGCTCGTCTCGATTGCAATGAGTCGCTCAAAGAGCTCCCGCGCCGACTTGTCCGTTTCGATCGCAACAACGGCGTTCTCGAATGGTTCCTGTTCGACCGGCCCGATCGGTGCGGACACGTAGATGGGGGACCCGCCCGTAAGGTGCTCGGTGGCGGCGAGATCCTTCACGGCGGCCGTCAGATGCTCTCTGCGGTCGCCGACGTTCGAACCGAGACCGATGTACGCCTTGGGCATCGGATCAGGCCGTTGCGATGAGTCTGCGTCCCTCCGGACCGATGGCAAATCCGAGGATGCGTTGGATGACGTCTGTGGCGACGATCGGGTCTTCGAGCTTGCCCGAATACAACAGGTAGCTGGCCAGGAGCCCGGCAAGGGTGTCGTCGACGGTGTCACGGTGAATCAGGACGACGGAGTCCTCTTCGTCGATCGCCTCGGCGATGACCGCAAGCACGTCTTCGACGTCCTCTGGCTCGATGTCGACGGGGACGTCGGTGGCGCTGCTCCTGAACCCTGCTGCTTCATACGGCAGGATGCTCTGCTCAGGACCGTAGAGGCTCACGATCGTGGTGATGCCCGCCTCTTCGAGCCAAATCAGCTCTTCCTCACGACGCACCTTGCGATGCTGGAACCCGTATCCACCGATACGTTCCGAGACCGCGAGCTTGCCTTTGATGACCCAAGTGAAGTTCCGGGGCTCGAGTCCTGTTGATTTCTTGGCCATGTGTCGTCTATCCCTGCTCGGCTCGCACGATAGCGTCCACCACATGTGCTACCTCAACCCCAGATCGCACGTCATGCACCCGATGGATTTGGGCCCCTGCGGTGATCGCGTGAGCGAGGACGCCGAGCGTCGCGGCATCTCGATCCTTCGGATCGGTCGCTCCCCGATACGGTTCGAGGAGGGCACCGAGGAAGCGTTTGCGACTCGCCCCGATGACGACCGGGTACCGCGTCTCGACCAGCCGATCGGTCGATGCGAGGAGCGCGAGATTGTGCTCCAACGTCTTGCCGAACCCGATCCCCGGGTCGAGTGCGATCTGGCTGCGCTGGACCCCGGCCGCTTCGGCAGTCCTCGCTCGGTCGACGAGGAACCCGACGACCTCGGTCACGACGTCGTCATACGTGGGGTTGTCCTGCATGGTGCGCGGGGTGCCGGCCATGTGCATGATCACCACACCGGCACCCGTGTCGGCGACGACTGCCACCATGTCCGTGTTCTCCAAACCGGTCACATCGTTGACGATGTGGGCACCCGCTGCGACGGCCGCAGCAGCAACTTCCGGTTTCGATGTGTCGATGGACACTGCGACATCACACTCGACGGCGGCAGCAACCACAGGGATGACACGTTCTAGCTCCACATCGGTAGGAACCTGTTCGGCTCCGGGCCGGGTTGACTCCCCTCCGATGTCGACGATCGACGCTCCTGCGTCGACCATGTCGTGCACCGCTTGAATTGCACGTGTCGGGTCGAATCGATCACCGCCGTCGGAGAAGGAATCGGGTGTGACGTTGACGACGCCCATGACGTGTGAGCGATCGAGCGGGATCGTGCGATCTCTGACGACCCAGTCGGGACGGCCTACCAAGGTGGTCAGTTCACCTGGTCGGAACGGGCGGCGATTGGCGCTGACATGTTCTCAAGGCTGTCAGGAGCCTTGATGCGGATCGTCCCGTCTTCCTCGTGTTCCCACTTGGGGACGTCGTGGAAGATCTCACGAACCTCGTCGGCTCCCAGGGATTCTTTCTCGATCAGCGCCCCTGCGATGCGGTGCAGTGCATCCATGTGGGTGGTCAGGATCGTGCGAGCTTCGTCATGCGCCTGCGTGATGAGATAGCGAATCTCCTCGTCGACGGCGGCCGCTACTTCGTTCGAGTAGTCGTTCGACTGGCTGTAATCACGACCAAGGAAGACTTCACTCTCCGGCTTCCCGTACTGGAGCGGACCGAGCTTGTCGCTCATGCCGTACTCCATGACCATCTTGCGGGCGATCTGGGTCGCCTTTTCGATGTCATTGCTCGCACCGGTCGTCGGATCGAGGAAGATGAGCTCTTCTGCGGTCCGGCCACCGAGAAGCATGGCCAACTGATCGACCATCTCCGAGCGACGCTTGTAGTACCGGTCCTCAAGGGGCAGAGCGAGCGTGTAGCCGCCCGCACGACCTCTACCGATGATGGAGACCTTGTGGATCGGGTCGGCGTTCGGGAGTGCATAGCCGACGAGTGCGTGCCCACCCTCGTGGTAGGCCGTGATCTCCTTCTCGGCGTCCGACATCACGCGGGACTTGCGTTCCGGACCGGCGATGACTCGCTCGATCGCTTCTTCGAGTTCGGGCATCCCGACCTGCGGCTTGCCTTCGCGTGCCGCGAGGATGGCGGCTTCGTTGATGAGGTTCGCCAGGTCGGCACCAGTGAAACCGGGAGTCTGACGGGCCAGGACAGCAAGGTCGATGTCGTCCTCGAGGGGTTTGCCCTTCGAATGCACCTCGAGGATGGCCTCACGGCCCTTGAGGTCAGGTCGGTCGACCACGACCTGACGATCGAATCGGCCAGGGCGGAGCAATGCAGGGTCGAGGATGTCCGGACGATTGGTCGAAGCGATGACGATCACACCGGATTTCACGTCGAAGCCGTCGAGCTCGACGAGCAGCTGGTTCAGGGTCTGCTCACGCTCGTCGTGGCCACCGCCGAGGCCTGCGCCACGATGACGACCGACGGCATCGATCTCGTCGATGAACACGATCGACGGCGCATTCTGCTTCGCCTGATCGAAGAGGTCACGAACACGGGAAGCACCGACGCCGACGAACATCTCGACGAAGTCGGAACCTGAGATCGAGAAGAAGGGCACTCCGGCCTCGCCTGCGACGGCACGGGCGAGCAACGTCTTACCTGTACCCGGAGGGCCGTAGAGGAGGACGCCCTTCGGGATCTTCGCCCCCATCGCGCGAAACTTCTGCGGCGATGCCAAGAACTCTTTGATCTCCTGAAGCTCCTCGACGGCTTCGTCTGCTCCGGCGACGTCGGAGAAGAGCACCTTGGGAGCGTCCTTGGAGACCTGTTTCGCCTTTGATTTACCGAATTGCATCACCCGGTTGCCGCCACCCTGCATCTGCATGATGACGAAGAGGAACAGACCGAAGATGAGGATGTAGGGAACGAACGTCAACAAGTAGTCGAAGATCGTCGGCTCCTGCCCGTCGACATCGAGATCGACGCCGGCCGCCTTCAGCTGCTCGGTGAGATCGGCGGCGTACTCGGCGGGATAGTTCACGATGAAGGCGAATTCACCGTCGTCCCGCTCGATCGTTCCTTCGAGCGTGTTGGAGCGATCTTTCATGACGACCTGACCGGTCACCTGGCCGTCGGCCAGGTACTCGTCGAACTGCGAGAGGCTGATCTCCTCGGGGGCGGTCGCCTGACTGAAGACCACCTGGAACGCGATCACGACCAGCACAATCGCTGCGAAGTAGACGAGGATGGTTCTGGCCGTCCGGCTCACGATGCTCCTAGCGGTTCAATGTCGTCCATACATGGTACGGCACGACCCCGACAAACACGCCAGCCCGGCCCGCCGGGCCGGAGATCCCAGATCCCAGATCTCAGATCACAGAGCACAGATCCCGGATCACAGAGCGGCCGGACCTGGTCTGCTACTTGCTACTTGCTACTTGGAACTTGCTACTTGGTACTTGGTACTTGGTACTTGGTACTTGGTACTTGGTACTTGGTACTTCGTACTCGGCGGCTCAGCCGCCGTTCACTCCACCGAGTCGACGACGGCCACGTATGGGAGGTTCCGGTACTTGCCGTCGTAGTCGAGTCCGTAGCCGACCACGAACTCCGGTGGGATGTGGAAACCCTCGTAGTGGACGTCCAACGGTGGGCGTTCAATGCCGTCCTTCACGAGCAACGCCGCGAGCTTCAAGCTCGCTGGCTTGCGAACCCGCAGGTTCTTGAGCAGATAGTGCAGCGTCAAACCGGTGTCCACGATGTCCTCGACGATGAGCACGTGCCGATCAGCGATCTCGTTGTCGAGGTCCTTCAGGATCCGGACCACCCCGGAACTCTTGGTCGACGACCCATACGACGACACGGCCATGAAGTCGAACTCCACAGGGATGGTGATGTGCCGTGCCAAATCCGCCATGACGACGAACGCACCTTTCAGGATGCCGACCAGCAAGAGGTCCTTTCCCTCGTAGTCCTGGGAGATCTGTGCCCCCAGCTCGGCGAGTTTTGCGTCGATCTCCTCGGCAGAGACGAGGGTCTTCCCAATCTTCACGTGCGGCCTTCCCGTTCGATTACGACTGTCGACCCCACGTCCGTGGGGCGAGCCCATGCAGCGATCCTCACACCGCGCACAGCGGCGATTCTGCCACTAATCGCGATCGCCATCCAAAACCGGCGTCGATCGGCGGGGACGCCGTGCACGCGGAGCAGTTCCCTCGCCGGTGTCGAACCGACACCGATCTCGATCGTGGCGCCATCGGGGACCCCACCAATCTCAAACTGGTCGCGGCGATGCGCGCGGATCGGGGTGCGCAGATCCGAAAGGAGGAGATCCGATGGCCGGTCCGCGCCCCGAACACGATACGACTCGCCACCCCAAGCGAATGAGTCACCGACTCCTACGGTCGTCGGCACTGGTGGCTCACGGTCACTCTTGCGGGCGAACACCAACATCGGGCCATCGAGTGAACACTCGACGTCGTAGCTCAACGATCGCCTGCGCCCGTCCGAGAGGACGTCGAACGCCTGGACCACGTCCTCATACCCGCCCCGATACAGCGGAGTGAGAGAGAAGAGCGCACGACGGATGACACGCGTCGCAACCGGATCGGCGACGGTGAAGAGAACGGCAACCGGAATCTCGACACGTCCGTGCTGTTCAACCACCGGCACCCCATCGGCCTGCTGTTCGACGACATCAGCATCATCTGCGACGAATGCGGCCGATCTGACAAGGTTGTCCCGGAATCCGGGGGCATAGTCCGATTCGATCAACGGGATCAGGTCATGACGCAGGCGGTTCCGCAGATGTCTCGGGTCTTCATTCGACGGATCGTCGGTGAACGGAATCGAGCGATCCTCGGCGAAACCCCGCAGCGCATCGCGAGACACGTCGAGAAGGGGGCGATAGAACCGATCACGCTGCGGCGGGATCCCGGCAAGACCATCGCTGCCGGCGCCATGCATGAGCCGCATCAGCACGGTCTCGGCCTGATCATCCGAGGTGTGCGCCGTGCAACAGATCTCCCCTTCAGCGAGATGGGACTCGATGGCTCGATATCGCCGGTCACGAGCCCTGGCTTCAAGGTTCGGCCCGTCCTCGACCCTTGCGTCGAGCACTGTGAACCGCACGTCCACGAGTTGACTCAGTCGTTCGGCACTCGCTCGCAGTAGGTGGGAACTCGGGAGCCCATGATCGACGAACACGGCACGCACGGAGTCGTTCCCACGTGCCATCACGGCAATTGCAAGCAA
>JAUIIM010000007.1 GCA_030431785.1 Acidimicrobiia bacterium
CCTTGCTGCCATCAACCTCACGCTCGACGCCTACGACCGGGAACGGGTCCACGGTGCGACGCTTGCTGCCGAAGATGTCGATGACATCATCGCCCGTCTCGCCACATCGACGGTGGAGGAGATCGCCACCATCCCTTCACTTGACTCACGGAGGGCCCCGGTGATCCTCGGTGGTGCCATCGTCGCCGCTGCGGCGATGGCTGCAGTGGGCAGCGATCGCATCACCGCGTCGGAGTCTGATCTACTCGATGCACTCGCTCGTGAACTGGTCGCCGAGTCGGCCCAGTCTGACTAGGCATCGGCCGCCGCAAGCGCTCTGTCGACCAGATGCGACGGTAGCTCTTGATAGTGGGCATGTTCGGCAGTGAACGTTCCCCATCCCTGTGTGAGTGACCGCAGGTCGATCGCATAGCGAACCGTTTCCGACGTCGGGATGAGCGCTTCGATCTGCTGTGATCCGTCGGTGTTGGAGGTGGAGCCCTGCACGCTGCCGCGCCGGGCAGCGATGTCACCCATGACGTCACCCTGGTACTCAGAGGGGACGGTGATCGTTACCCGTGAGATCGGCTCGAGCACGACGGGCCCAGCATCGGCGAAAGCCGCCTTGAACCCTGCCCGAGCGGCCAGCTTGAAGCTCATCTCGTTGGAATCGACCGAGTGGTACTTCCCGTCGTCGACGGTCACCTCGACGTCGACCACCGGATACCCGTGGTGGCCACCTTCCGCCATTGTCTCGACCACCCCCTTCTCGACTGCAGGAATCAAGCCTCTCGGGATGGCACCGCCTTTGATCTCATCGAGGAACACGAATCCTTCGCCACGTGGCAGAGGTCGCAAGCGCAGATGGCAGACACCGAACTGTCCATGTCCACCCGACTGCTTCTTGTGTTTGCCCTCCGCGTCCGCCGACCTCGAGATCGTCTCGCGGTATGGCACCCGGACGGGGATCTGGTCGATGTTCACACCGAACTTCCGGGCGAGACGCTCGATGGTGACCATGAGGTGCGTCTCTCCCATGCCCACGAGCAGCGTCTGTCCTGTCTCGGCGTTGTGGTCCAGTTCGAGGGACGGATCTTCCTCGAGGATCCGATGGAGGGCGGACGCCATCTTGTCGTCGTCGGATTGTGTCCGTGGCACCACCGCCGTCGCCAGCACCGGCGTGGGTCGTTCGACGCGGGGAACCTCGAACTGTCGACCCGCTGGGGCAAGGGTGTCCCCGGTTTGTGTCTCCTGGAGCTTCGCTGCGGCGATGATGTCGCCAGCCTGCGCAGAAGCGACTTGGGTGGTCTCCTTCCCGAACATCGTTGCGATCTTCGACAGTCGCTCTTCTTGAGCGGAACGCGTGTTCACCAGATGGGTGTCGGGTTTGATCGTGCCGGACAGGACCTTCAACAGAGAGATCTGGCCGACGTATGGATCAGCGATGGTCTTGAAGACGAAGGCAAGCGGTTCTGCCGCAGGGTCCTTCGGCACCTCGACCTCCTCGCCGTCGAACAGAACCTTCGCAGGCGGCCTGTCGTCGGGCGCAGGAGCTAGTTCGACGATGAAGTCTGCGAGACGGTCGACGGCGATCGGGCCGGTCGCCGCGCCGCACACGACCGGGAACACCCGAGCCGCAGCGACCCCGCGCGCCATCACCTCCTCGAGCTTCTTCACGCTGGGGACGACACCCTCGAAGTACTGCTCGAGCATCAGGTCGTCGGCAACCACGATGCCTTCGACCAATTGATCATGGACCTCGTGTTCGCGTTCGACGAGATCGTCGGGGATCGGTGCTTCCGTCGCCGATCCGGAGTCATATACGAAGGCCTTGTCGCGGAAGAGGTCGGCGACACCGTGGAACGACGACTCCTCACCGAGCGGAAGCTCGATCGGAGCAACCCCGGAACCGAAGCGGTCCTGGAGTTCGGTCAGGGTCCGGTCGAACGAGGCTCGCTCCTTGTCGAGCTTGTTGATGAAGATCATGCGAGGCACCTTCATCTGTTCGGCCACCCGCCATGCATACGCAGTCTGCACCTCGATTCCGTCGACCGCGGATATCACGAACACGGCGAGGTCGGTGATCCGCAGGGCAGCGTGGATGTCTCCTGAGAAATCGGCGTATCCGGGAGTGTCGATCAGGTTGATCTTGTGATCGCGCCAAACGAATGGGGCGAGGGCCATCGAGAGTGACACGCCTCGTTCGTGTTCCTCCGGTTCATAGTCGGTGACGGTCGTCTTGGCCTCGACCGATCCGACCCGCGGTATCGATCCCGCCCTGAACAGCAGTGCTTCTGCCAACGTTGTCTTGCCGGCGCCGGTGTGACCGACGAGGGCGACATTGCGAATCCGGTCCGGCGGGAACGACTGCACCGATGAACTCCTTGTCTCGACCGACACCAGCCTACGCAATCCGTACGTGCGATGCCCGGGAGGGAGGTACGCTCGTGCTGCGCCCGGGTGGCGGAATGGCAGACGCGGCGGACTTAAAATCCGCTATCCGAAAGGATGTGTGGGTTCAACCCCCACCCCGGGCACCGGTGAACCCAGACCGCGTGCGGCTGAGCGGCGTCCGAAGGGTCGGGGCCGATTGGTCAGTCGAGCAGGATGGCACGCTTGCGCGATTCGAATTCGACATCGGGCATGCTTCCGGCACGATGGGCGTCGACGAGCGCTTCGAGTTCATCCACCTTGCGTGTCGACGCGTCACGTTTCGGTGCGACTCCCTTTCCGTCGGGGATCGGTGGCGGTCGTGACACGATGTACGCAAACAGCCCGACATAGCCGAGGACCAGCATCGCCGAACCCCACAGGACCTTCCGGGGGATCGACAAATCCGGTCTGCGCATCACGAGGTCCCACCAGGCGAGGATGTCGAGCGCAAGCAGGGGGAGTGATATGGCCACGAGGATGGCGATGTGCTCCGATGTCAGGTCCATTCCGACCATCGTAGCCGTCGATTCGATGACCCAGAGTCTCCACGAACGCGTGAAAACCGTCGGTGGGTAGTCCTTCACTCGGGTTCGCGCCGCGCCGATAGACAATAGATGAGGCATAAGGCCGGAACACCATGTTGACGATCTTCATCGTGGTCGTCGCTCTCGCCGCGGTCGGCGGAGTGTCCGCGGTGTTCATCAACCGCGCCAACAAGTCGGAAAAACGCCTCGGCTTCCTGGCCCAGTACGACTCCCTCACGGGGTTGATCAACCGACCCCTCTTCCAGGACCGGCTCGAGGGCGCCCTGGCCCGTGCGCGCCGTGACGGCGGTCTCGTGACGCTGATGTTCATCGACATCGATGGATTCAAGGAGGTCAACGACCGATTCGGTCATGCGGTCGGGGATGATCTCCTCCGTCAGATCGCCGGACGTCTTGTCACGGTGCTCCGTGAAAGTGACACCGTTGCACGGTTGGGCGGAGACGAGTTCACCGTGATCCTCGAGGGTGCGAACCGGGTCGAAGACGCCGGTCGTGTGGCGACCAAGATCCTCCGCGCTGTCTCGGCTCCGTACCGGGTCGGCGACCGGGAAGTCGTGATCACTGTCTCTGTCGGGATCGCCATGTATCCGGTGGATGGGGATTCGTACAGCGAACTCATGAGCGGCGCCGACACCGCCATGTATCAGGCAAAGTCCGCAGGGAAGAACACGTATCAGTACTACACACGATCGTTGCGTGATCGGACGTCGGACAGGCTCAGCCTGTTGGACGATCTCCGTGTCGCCGTCGAGGAGGGCGACCAACTCCGGATGCACTATCAGCCCAAGGTCGACGTGGCACGCGGTGCGGTGATCGGCCTCGAAGCCCTCGTGCGCTGGCAGCATCCCCAGCGTGGTCTGTTGCTGCCGGCTGATTTCATCACCCTCGCCGAGGAATCCGATCTGATCGCGCCGATCAGTCAATGGATCCTCGACGAGGCATGCAAGGACATGAAGGCCTGGCTGGCTGCGGGGATGCGACCGTTGCGCGTTTCGGTCAACACGTCGGACAGGATGTTCAGGGAGTCGGGCATCGTCGAGTCCATCGCGGTGTCTCTCGCGGTCGCTGACCTCGACCCGAGGCACCTTGAGATCGAGGTGACCGAGCGGACCATCCACATGGAAACCGAGCGGGTCATGCGAGCCATCGAGCGGATGTCCACGATGGGTATCAGCGTCGCCATCGACGATTTCGGTACCGGATCGTCTTCGCTGGTCCAGCTTCAGGGCATGCCGGTGCGAACCCTCAAGATCGACAACTCGTTCGTGCATCGGATCAACGAGCGTGAATCGTCCGCAGCCATCGCGGCAGCGACGATTGCGATCGCGAAGCAGTTCGGGATGGATGTCATCGCCGAGGGTGTTGAAACCGTCGAGGAGATGCATGCGCTCGCTGATCTCGGGTGTACCAAAGTGCAGGGGTATCTGGTCGCACGTCCACTCGCTCCGAAGGATGTCGTGCGCTTCGTCGCGAACTACGACACGACGCTGTCTTTCCCAAAAGCCTGAGCCGAGCAACGCTCGGCTCGAACGGTCGCTCCTAGGTGAGAGGCGCTTGTCGGGAACGGACGATGAGGTCGCCGTCGCGGATGATCGCGTCGATCAGCCACACGTTTCGACTCGATGAGAACGAAACACTGATCGCCTGATCGGTCCCGGTTCGCTGTTGGGCGACGTAGCCCAGATTCGGTGTCGCCCACAGCACATAGATGCGGTCGTTGGCGACAGCGAAGGAAGCCTGGCCGCCCTCGTTCGCCTCGATCCGTGCCTCCGACGCACCAAAGTTGAACGGATCCACGGGTGGGTCTTCCGATGCGGAACTCCCCCTGGTGCCGGTTGTCCCGTCGCCAGTAGGCGCGTCATCCCCGTCGGTCGCAGTGGAGTCCCCGTCGTCGGGAACGAGGCCGCCGGAGGCATGGGGCTCGATGTCGTCGGGCAACTCCACTGTCTCGACGGGCAAAGCTGCGACCTCAGCTGCGGTGAAGAGACGCTGGGGTCGGTCCAGGACCTGACCACCTGCTATCGCCACCGCACCAGAGGCAACCAGTCCTGAGCCGATGGCTGCTGCGAGCCAGCCTGCGACCAGGAGGAGTCTCTGCCGCATCGTTGTGTCCATCGTGCCGATCCCGTGGTTGTGGCGTATCCAACAGCATGTTAAGGAGTTGCTAAGGGAGGCGCCGCGTGGTTCACTACATCCTATGGCAGCCGTCGTGATCATTGAAGATGACCAGCGGATCCGTGAGCTCGTCGCCCGAGTCCTCGCCGACAAGGGCTATGAGGTCGAGGGTGCAGCGAACGCGCTCGATGGACTCCAGAAGATCGTCCAGGCGGCTCCCGATGTCGTGGTCCTCGACATGGGTCTGCCTGACCTCGATGGAGCCGAGCTCCTCAAGATGATCAGGGCGATCACCGATGTCCCCGTCGTCGTCGCGACGGCACGGTCGGAAGACCGAGATGTGATCCGCACGCTGGATGCGGGGGCGGACGACTACCTCGTGAAACCCTTCTCGGTCGAGCAGCTTGAGGCTCGCTTGCGCGCCGTTCTCCGGAGGTCTGCAGCAGAGTCCCACGTTCCGCAGATCGTCGTGGGTGACATCCGCATCGACCCGAACGCCCGGGTCGCCACTCTGTCCGACGAGCCCTTGCAGCTGTCGCCGAAGGAGTTCGACCTGCTCGTCTACCTCGCCGAACGCATCGGGACAGTTGTGTCCAAACGGCAGCTCATGGCGGAGGTATGGCGCCAGCCGTACGGTGGTTCCGAGAAGACCGTCGACGTGCACATCTCGTGGCTACGGAAGAAGCTCGGTGAGTCCGCAGCGGAGAGTCGATACCTCGAGACCGTCTACGGCGTCGGGATCAAGCTCGTCGATCCGTCATGAGGCGCCGCCTTGCGTGGCTGTCGTTCGCGGTCGCATCACTCGTCGTGGTGGCTTCCTTGTTCCCAGTCGCAATCCTCATTCGGAATCAAGCACAGAACCGTGCACTGGCAGCCGCCGAGCGTGACGCAGGCTCCGTCGCCGCGGCGTTGGCGGTGGCCGGGGCGGTCGCACCTGAAGCATCGATCACGCCCGAGTTCGCCGAAACCGTCCTGACCGCATTCGGGAATCCGACGGGCCTGAGCGTGGTCTTCCCCGATGGCACCGTCGTCGGGGCGCCCGCTGAGGTGACCCCGAGTATCGAACAGGCACGTTTGGGGGCAGCGTTCACGGTTCGGATCGACGACGGTGCTGAGGTTCTCGTTCCGGTGTTGCTCCCCGACGCCGCCACGGATCCCGAGGCAGTCGTCGTGAGAGCCTTCGTTCCGGACTCAGAGTTGACCAGAGGTGTTGCAACTGCGTGGTTGATGCTCGCTGCGCTGGGGGTCTTCTTGATCGCGGTCGCCGTGTTCGCCGCCGATCGGCTCGGTCGCTCAGTTGTTCGGCCTGTCACGGAGCTCTCCGATGCTGCACTGCGATGGGGTCACGGCGAGCTCGACACGCGAGTCGAACCCGGTGGACCCGTCGAGATCGCCGAGGTCGGGGAGGCATTCAACCTGCTTGCGAGTCGGCTGGACCTACTGCTCGCACAGGAACGGGAGTCCGTCGCCGATCTGTCGCATCGACTTCGCACGCCGTTGACCGCGTTGCGACTGCAGGCCGAGATGGTCTCGGACGAGCACGAACGCGAATCCCTCAAGACCGACATCGACGAGCTGGAACGGGCGGTGAATGCGATGATCGCGGAGGCGAGGTCCCGGTCCGATGCCGGTGGGCAGGCCGACGAGGTCGACCTTGGAGAAGTCGTGCGTCATCGGTCAGAGTTCTGGCAGGTGCTCGCGGACGAGCAGGGTCGCCCGACATCCATCACGATCGATCCCGGCGAACACGTCGTCCAGGTCTCGCGGATGGAGTTGGGGGCACTGGTCGATGTCCTGATCGAGAACGTCTTTGCGCACACTCCTGCTGGGGTCGGCTATCGCCTCACCGTGCGCCATACGGCAGGGGCGGTGGTGCTGACCGTGAGCGACGATGGGCCGGGCTTCCCGGATCTTGGGGTGAGTGAACGGGGAAGGTCCAGTGCGGGGTCGACCGGGCTCGGTCTCGACATCGTCGAACGAACCGCTGCCCGCACGGGAGGCGGAATGGCCATCGGAACGTCGCGAGATGGAGGGGGTGAGGTCTCGGTGACCTTCGGCCTTCCTAGATCCCAGACAGCACGCTCGGATCGAGAACGGCGCTGAGCTCGGCGAGCGCGTCCTTGTTCACCGAGAAGTAGGCCCATTTTCCGCGCTGCTCACGCCGTAGCAATCCCGCTTCCGTGAGCGTCTTGAGGTGATGGCTGACCGTGGGTTGGCTCACACCGAGCGGATCCGTCAGGTCGCATGCGCATTGCTCTTCGCCGGAAGCCACGATGCTGAAGAGTCGAAGGCGGGTTGGGTCGGCGAGGGCCTTCAAGCGGATCGCAAGTGACTCGGCGTCGACTGGTGACAGTGGCGAGCAGCACACGGGTTCGCAGCAGGTCGTCTTCTCCATGACCACATAATACATAGACACATGTCGATACGTGTGCTATCTTTCATATCGATAACCGTCGATACGAAAGAGAGGCCGACAGTGTCGACCAGCACGCCAGCAAGCGGACGGGTTCAGCTTGCGATGAACGTAAGCAATCTCGACGAGTCGATCCGTTTCTACACGGATCTGTTCGGGCAGGAACCGACGAAGATCAAGCCAGGCTATGCGAACTGGGCGATCTCGGAACCACCGCTGAAGCTCATCCTGTTCGCATCCGATGCGGGGGCGACGATCAACCATCTCGGCGTCGAGGTGCCGTCGTCCGAAGACGTGGACAGGACCATCAGCCGCCTCTCGCAGACCGACCTGCCGCTCGACATCGAGAAGGAGGTTGCGTGCTGTTACGCCGAGCAGGACAAGGTGTGGGCGACCGGGCCGGATGGCGAGCGTTGGGAGTACTACACCGTGCTCGCCGATGCAGAAGAGATGGAGTCGACGTCCGCTTCGTCCTGTGCGTGCACCGACGAGGCCTGTGGCTGCGATGCAACGACTGTTCCGAACTCGAAGGAATGCTGCACGACAGTGGCCTAGTAGGGAGTAGAAAGTAGAAAGTAGAAGGTAGAAAGTACGGACGAGGAGCGAGGCGGATCCAGGATCGAGGATCGAGTCTCTTGAACGTCTGCCGCCTACACGCCTCCACGCCCATACGCCTCCTCGCCCTGCGGCTACGCGCCCCTTCCTGCCAAACTGAGGAATCAGTCGAGCACGGGAAGGGACATGCCGGAGATCAACCTCAGTCCGACCATCGCCGAGCCTCCTCCCGGATACCCGGACGATTGGGAACAGGACATCGTCCTCAAGGACGGAGGCTCGGTCCGGATTCGTCCGATCGTCCCCTCCGATGCGGATGCCTTGCAGGACTTCGTCCAGCACATGTCGACGCAGACGAGCTACTTCCGGTTCTTCCGTGTCAAGCAAGAGCTCAGCGCCGACGAGATGCGGCTGTTCACGCAGATCGACTACCGGACGGAGATGGCATTCGTCGCGATCGAGGAGGGACGGCTCGTCGGCGTGGGGAGGTACACGGGCAAGGAAGGCTCCGACGAGGCAGAGGTCGCTTTCACGGTCGCGGACGAGCACCAAGGCCGAGGAATCGGCACCGTTCTCGTATTCCGCATCGCCGAGTACGCACGGTCCCGGGGGATCACCTCGTTCAAGGCCTACGTCCTGGCCGACAACCACGCCATGCTGCGGGTCTTCCGCAATGCCGGGTTCGAGCTCACACGCGAGATCGACGAGGGCGTGTACACGGTCACGATCCCGACGGAGGAATCCGATTCGGTCGTCGTGGCCGAGGGCGAGACAGAGCGGCGTGCCACTGCGGCGAGTCTCATGCCGATGTTCTACCCGGCGTCCATCGCCGTGATCGGTGCGAGCCGGAACAAGGCGTCGATCGGCGGTCGGCTGTTCAACAACATCATCAATGCGGACTACACCGGTCCGGTGTACCCGGTGAACCCGAAGACCTCCGTCGTCCGATCCATCCCGACCTATGCATCGGTCAAGGACATCCCGGGCAAAGTGGACTTGGCCTTCATCGTCGTGCCGTCCGGGCTGGTATTGGATGTCGCCCGTGAGTGCGCAGAGAAGGGGGTCAAGGCGCTCTGCGTGATCTCCGCAGGATTCTCCGAGACGGGCCCCGAGGGTGCAGCCGCCGAGGCCGACCTGCTCGAGATCGCCCGGGAGCACGGGATGCGGATGGTCGGCCCGAACTGCATGGGCCTCCTCAACACCGACCCGGCCGTGAACTTCGACGGCCAGTTCGGACCGATCTACCCGCCACGAGGCAACGTCGCGATGTCGTCACAATCGGGTGCGCTCGGTCTCGCGATCCTCGACTATGCCAACAAGCTGAACATTGGGATCTCTCACTTCGTGTCGGTCGGCAACAAAGCCGACGTATCCGGCAACGACCTGCTGCTGTTCTGGGAGGGTGACCCGAACACGGACGTCATCCTGTTGTATCTCGAGTCCTTCGGGAACCCGCGCCGTTTTGCTCGTATCGCCCGCCGCATCGGCAAGACCAAGCCGATCGTTGCGGTGAAGTCGGGTCGTACTGCCGCCGGTGCGAAAGCAGCATCCAGCCACACGGGTTCTCTCGCGAGCCTCGATGTCGCCGTCGATGCACTGTTCGACCAGTCCGGGGTGATCAGGGTCACGACCCTCGAGGAACTGTTCGACGTGACCGCCCTCCTCGCCAACCAGCCGCTCCCGAAGGGCAGGCGGGTCGGTCTGATCACCAACGCAGGTGGTCCGGCGATCCTCGCAGTTGACGCCCTCGAGTCCCAAGGACTCGAGGTGGTCGAGTTCTCTGAGGAGCTGAAAGCGGAACTGCGGTCGTTCCTCTCTGACGATGCCGCGGTAGGTAACCCGGTGGACATGATCGCCTCCGCCGGACCGGACCAGTATCGACGAGCGATCGAGCTGCTCCTGGCATCCGACGAGATCGACTCCCTGATCGCTCTCTACATCCCTGCTTCGATCGTCGGCGTGACCGAGACCGCGGTGGCCATCCGTGAGGCTGCGGAGTCCAATGCCGGGGGCAAGACGTTCCTCACGGTCTACATGGATTCCGCCGGTGCACCTACGGAGCTGTCCAGTGAGCTCGCCAAGTTCCCGGCATTTTCGTTCCCGGAGCGGGCTGCAATGGCGCTCGGGAAGGCCGTGTCGTATGCGGAGTGGATCGACGAACCGATCGGATCGACTGTCGCGTTCGACGACGTCGACGCTGACGCCGCCGCAGCGGCGATCGAGGCAGGACTCGCAGCGACGGAGGACGACGAGGCATGGCTGGAACCGTCGGCCGTCGACACCGTCCTCGACGCCTACGGGCTACGTATCCCCCGGGCCGGGGTCGCCCAGACGGTCGAGGAAGCCGTCGCCATCGGGGACAGGATCGACGGATCCGTCGTCCTGAAGGTGATCTCGCCGTCGGCCCTCCACAAGTCTGATGTGGGGGGAGTCGCGCTTGACATCTCAGGGGCAGCCGCGATCGAAGAAGCATTCGCTCAGGTGATGGCAGCGGTCCCGGACCCCGAGGGGGTCCTCGTACAGGAGTTCGTCCAAGGCGGACACGAGGTGTTGATCGGCATGGTCGAGGACCCGAACTTCGGGCCGCTGATCGGATTCGGTCTCGGAGGCGTGTTCGTCGAACTGATCGAGGACGTTGCGTTCCGCATCCATCCACTCACCGACATCGATGCGGCGACGATGATCGATGAGGTCAAGTCTGCTCGCTTGCTCGAGGGCTATCGCGGCGGTCCCGAGGGCGACATCCCGGCTGTGCGGGATGCTCTGCTCCGGGTCAGCGCGCTCATCGAAGACCATCCCGAGATCGTGGAGATGGACCTCAACCCGGTCAAGGTGGGTGAGCCCGGTCGAGGGATCACCGTCGTCGACGGGCGCATCAAGGTTCGCCGAGTCGGCGGGCGTTGGATACCATCACGCTCGGACCAACCGATGCGGCTGTGAGAGGATTGGATCATTGGACGTTCGTGACCTGATGACAACGGACGTGGTGGCGGTAGCGCCGACCACGTCGATCCGTGACGCGGCAAGGCTGATGTATCGCTACCGCGTCTCGGGACTGCCGGTCGTGGACGTCGACGACCGTGTCCTCGGCATCATCACCGAAGGTGATTTCCTCGGTATGGAGATCGAGCGGGTCGAGACCGGGGAGGTGCCGAGCCAGGTCGGTGATGTGATGACCAAGAACGTGAAGACGGTCGATCCGGGCATGGACATCGTCGGCGCTGCACGGTTCATGCACGCTGAGGGGATCAAGCGTCTCGTGGTTGCCGAGGACGGACGGATGGTCGGAATCGTGTCCCGCTTTGACGTGGTCGCCGCCTTCACTCGGCCCGATGACCTCATCGAGGACGAGATCCGGGAAGACCTGATCCGTCGCGTGCTCTTCATCGATCCGACCGGTTTCGAGGTGGACGTCACCAACGGTGTGGTCCATCTCGAAGGCGAGACCGGCACGCGTACCGAGGCGAGGCTCATGGTCGAGCTCGCCAAACGTCTCGATGGCGTGGTGGCCGTCGAGAGCGAGTTGACGTGGCGTCTCGACGACACGAACGAGAACGACATCTCTGTATGACTTCGTCGCCCTTGGCGACATCCGGGCCTGAACCCGAGCAGGCATCCCTTCTCTCGTGCCACGCCACGGGGTTCTGCAAAGAGGTGCTTGCGCCCACGGTGCGCTCCCTCGAGGACCGTGTCGGTGATCTCGGTGCGTGCCATGTCGATCTTCCCGGGCACGGCGCAAGCACGCCATGGGAGGGCCCACTCGGTTGGCACGAAGCGGCCGAGGCAGTGGTGGCACTCCTGGCGCCGGATCAAGCCGGGTTGCTCGGGGTCGGTCATTCGTACGGCGGAGCCGTACTGGCGAGAGCGGAGATCCTCCGCCCCGGGTCGTTCCAGCACCTCTTGCTGATCGAGCCGATCATCCTGCCACCGCCGTACGCACCGCAGGACATCCCGTTGGCAGTGGGTGCGGCGAGGCGGCGTCCCTCGTTCGATTCGCGTGAGGCGGCGAAGCATCGTTTCGGGGTCGGGCCGTTCGCCAACTGGCGCGAGGACGTGCTCGACGCGTATGTTGACTTCGGCTTCGTCGATGACGGCGACCGCTGGGTACTGCGCTGCAAGCCGGACGTCGAGGCCGAGACCTTCCGCCAAGGGAGCAACGTCGACACGTGGGATCGTGTGGGTGAGATCGACTGCCCGGTGACCATCGTCGCAGGCAGCGAATCGGGGACACATCACGATCCCTACCTCTCGCTCCTCGCTGACCGATTCCTCGACGTCGAGGTCGTCGTGTTGGATGGTCTTGGTCATCTTGCGCCGATGGAGGATCCGGAGGCCGTCGGTGCGGTCCTTGCGGATGCAATCGTCAGGCGAGGAAGCGTTCCTACCATCGACTGATGCGGCTCGTCGACGACTCGACCATTCAATCACTGCGTTCGTCGCTCGGTGGGCAAAGCGGTCTCCGCTGGGCGAGCGTCAGCGTGGAGCGTGATTCCTTCGACTTCGCCCGCACCGGGGCAGCGCTCGTCGACCGAGCAGTCGCCTTCTCCTCACCTGACGGTGTTCGCGTCGCCGGGCTCGGAACCGCATGGCGTGCCTCAGCATCGGGACGTGACCGATTTGCCACCCTCAGGAATGAACTAGCGCGTTTGCCGGTTGGCGCGCCGCGCGCGTTCGTCGGCTTCTCCTTTCTCGACGAACCTCACGACGACTCGATCTGGACCGACTTCGCCGCCGCGGAAGCCTTCATTCCACGCATCTTGATCGAGGGCACGGACAGCGGGGCTTCGATAACGATCACGGTCCCCGACGACGACGACCTTGAAGCCACCCTCGAACTGTTGGCGTCGATGCGGACACCCGAGTGGACTGCGGTCGACGATCTCGGAGATCACGCAGTTCATGCGAGTCCCTCCGTGAAGGAATGGGCCTCCCGTGTGGAGCACGCCGTCGGGGAGATCCGAAGCGGTGCGCTGGGCAAGGTCGTCCTTGCCCGCTCGGTGGCCGTGACGACTGAAGCGCCGCCTCCCATCCTCCGGATGTTTCGATCGCTCGTGCGCAGCTACCCGAAGTGCTATTCGTTTGCGTGGAAGTCAGGATCGTCCGTCTTCTTGGGTTCGAGTCCCGAGCTCCTCGCGGCCGTCTCTGGTACCGCGCTCACCGCAAACCCCCTCGCAGGGAGCGCACCACGGGGGGAGGGGCGGGAAGAGGACGATCGCATCGGGGCAGCACTACTTGCCTCGGACAAGGACCGGAGGGAGCACCGATACGTGGTCGAAGGCTTCGTCGATGCCCTCGGCGACGTCGCTGATCGTGTGAGTGCATCGCCCGAACCGAGTCTCAAGAAAATGGCGACGGTGCAGCACCTCTCAACCGAGGTCTCCGCCGTCCTACGGCCCGGTCTCGGGTTGCTCGATGCGGTCGCGGCAGTCCATCCGACTGCGGCCGTCGCTGGGACTCCAACGGACACTGCCGTGAAGCTGATCGAGTCGGTCGAGGGAATCGACCGTGGCTGGTACACGGGCGGCGTCGGATGGATCGACCGGGATGGCAACGGTGCTGTGGCGATCGCACTCCGCTGTGGACTCGTGACCGGCAAGACGACCCATCTGTTCGCCGGTGCCGGCATCGTCGAGGGTTCCGTGGCGGCGGATGAAGTCGAGGAGACCAGACTCAAGCTGACCCCGATGCTGCAGTTGCTGACCTGAGTCGATCGACCGGTCAGAGCTCCAGGACCGCCCTGGTGATCGCATCGTGCAGGGCGAGATTCTCTGAGCGCGATGTCTGGAGCTCCGCAAGGCGCGGGCCGATCCCGGCTCGGCAGAAGTCCACGAGTTGCTCGCTTGCCTCGATCACCGACGCCTGCATCCCCATCGCCGTGGCGATCGCCGTGAGGTCGGCCCCATGCGGGGTACCCCACACCTCTTCGTACACGGTCGTGGGGATGACACCTGATCGATGCTGCGGCAGGAATGAGAAGATCCCACCACCGTCATTGTTCACCACGACGATGCCAATTGGAAGATCGAGACGTGCGATCTCCGAGATCGCCGATACGTCGTGCAGGAAGGCGATATCGCCGATGAGTACGGTCACGGGGTCTCCATCGATCGCACAGCCGATCGCCGTGCTCAAGGTCCCGTCGATCCCGTTCACCCCACGGTTTGACAGGACGGTGAGGTCGTCGCGGCGTCTTCCGAATACTTCGATGTCACGGATTGGCATCGAAGAGGCCACGACCAACGTCCCGCCGGACGGTACATGCTCGCTCACCAGATGGGCGACGGCAGGTTCGTTCGGGAACGGCGCTTCGGACAGCCGACTGGTGGCGGTCGCCTCGAGGTCGGCGCCACGTGCGTGAAGAAGGTCTCGATAGCTGCGGTCAGCGGCAACCGGCGGCGAAGTGGTGAGCATCTCTGTGGTGGCGTTGATGAGGTGCGATGCGCCGTATGGGTCGGACTGACGCTGGTTCGAGACGAGTATCTGATCACCCCGGAAGCTCTCGAGCCAGGTCTGGAGTGGCTTCGACGACGGAAGTGCCCCAATGCGGAGGAGTAGGTCGGGCGGGTGCTCGTCCAGATAGCCGGTGGCGGCGAGCCAATGCCCATTGGTGGTGTTGTCCGCAGTGCTCTGCGGGTCGGCGATCAACGCGGCACCACAGGCCCGGGCCCAACGCGACAGTGAGTTCCCTGCCTCGGCGCCGTGGAACCCGGTGGACACGATGAGTGTCCTCTTTCCCTTCAGCTGGCTCCCGAGATCGATGGGTGTCCGATCCGGGCGCTCAGGTGGCTCGGGGATCGCGCTGGGTTCCGGCAGGTGCTCCGGGGTGAGCGGCTCGTCGATCGGGACGTTGAGATGGACGGGACCGGGCACTCCCTCGTGCGCAAGGGCGAGTGCGTCCAGGATGGTCGCCATCACGTCGCCTGAGGTGAGGTCGACCTCGATCGACTCCTTCACATGGGTGGAGAACAGGCCGTGTTGATCGGTCGTCTGCGGTGCAAAGGTGCCGTGCAATCGTGTGGGCCGATCGCAGGTCACGATGATGACGGGGATGCTCGAGTGGTTGGCTTCGATCACCGATGGCAGGTAGTGGGCTCCGGCCGAGCCCGAGGTGCACACGACGTAGGCCGTGGTGCCGAGCCGTTTGGATGCTCCCAGGGCCGCAAACCCTGCGCTTCGCTCGTCGCGGATCGACACGGTCCGGGTTTCGGGGGAGAGGGCCGCAGCGAGGGCGACCGGTGTGTTGCGTGAACCGGGGGAGATGAACGCTGTGGCAGGCCCGAGCGCCGCCAACGCCGCGACGAGGTCTGCCGCACCCTGAGCGTTGGCGTCGAGGTCGGTCATGTCAGAACACCATTCCGAGTGACAGCATCAAGGCGGTCAGGAATTGGAGCATCGCTGCTCCTTTCAACACGCCGATCAACTCCGGACCTTCGGTCGTGCGGTAGATCGTCTGGATCAGTGGGATGGAAAGCGGTGCGACGACGAGGGTGATGAGGCACATCGCGGGCAGAAGGCCCGACAGGGAGCCGAGGACCACCACGACGTAGGCCGCGGCGATGGTCGCGGCGAAGAGATGGCGTGCTCGATGACGACCGAGGAGCACCGCCAGCGTTCGCTTGCCCGCGTCGCGGTCCGTGTCGATGTCCCTGATGTTGTTCGCCTCGAGGATCGCTGCGGCGAGGAAGCCCATCACGACGCCACCGACCCACACCTCGGCTGGTGCGGTCATGTCGAACACGTAGCGGGTCCCGACCGTCGCGACGAGGCCGAAGAACACGAACACGAACACTTCACCGAGCCCGCGGTACCCATACGGAACAGGACCGTTGGTGTAACCGAGGGCGGCGATGATCGACACCACACCGATTGCGATGATCACCCAGCCGGCGTACCACGCGAGGTAGACACCGCCGAGAGCCGCAATCCCGAACGCCACGATCATGCCGACACGCATCTCGTCTGGTGAGATGAGCCCGGACGACACGGCGCGCAGAGGGCCGATCCGGTGTTCCGTGTCTGCCCCCTTTGCGGCGTCGGCAAGGTCGTTGGCGTAGTTGACACCGATCTGGATCGCGAGGGCAGCGACGAGGGTGACCGCAAAGGGGAGGAGGGCTGCCACACCGTCCCGCCACGCCGATGCGGTACCGACGAGCACCGGTGCGACGGCTGCTGGCAGCGTCGGAACGCGTGCCGCGAGGACCCAACGATTGGTCACAGATCGCTCAGAACTGCCACGGGAACCGTGAATAGTCCTGCGGTCGCTTCTCGAGGAAGGCGTTCCGCCCCTCTTCCGCCTCATCGGTCCCGTACGCCAATCGGGTGGCCTCTCCGGCGAACAACTGCTGGCCGACGATCCCTTCGTCCGGGAGATTGAACGCATACTTCAGCATCTTCTGTGCCGTCGGGCTCTTCGTCGTGATCGTGCGAGCCCAGTCGAGCGCAACCGATTCGAGCTCTGCATGTGGCACGGCGGCGTTCACCATCCCCATCTCGTACGCCTCCTGTGCCGAGTAGTCGCGTCCGAGGAAGAAGATCTCACGGGCGCGCTTCTGCCCGACCTGGCGTGCCAAGAGCGCCGACCCGTACCCGGCGTCGAAACTCGCCACATCGGCATCCGTCTGCTTGAAGATGGCGTGCTCTGTCGATGCCAGGGTGAGATCACACACGACGTGCAGGCTGTGACCGCCTCCGACCGCCCAGCCCGGTACGACAGCGATGACAACTTTGGGCATGAAGCGGATGAGTCGTTGCACCTCGAGGATGTGGAGGCGGCCGAGCGTGGTCGGGTCTGCATCGGATCCTTCGTACTGGTACCCGTCCTTGCCCCTGATCCGCTGATCGCCACCTGAGCAGAAGGCCCACCCACCGTCCTTGGGCGAGGGGCCGTTGCCGGTGAGGAGGACGCAGCCGACATCGGGCGTCATCCGTGCATGGTCGAGCACTCGGTACAACTCGTCAACGGTCTTCGGGCGGAATGCGTTCCGTACCTCGGGGCGGTTGAAGGCAACACGAACAGCACCGACGTCGCGGGCCCGGTGGTATGTGATGTCCTCCAGGTCGAACTCTGGGACCTGTTCCCACGACGTGGAATCGAAGATCTCTGAAACCACCTGCTCCTCCGATCCTCTGTCCATCGGTGTCGGGTTTGGCGATACTGTAATGACATGAACACCCCCATCCCTCTCGCATGGCTCCGACGCTGGGCGGAGACGGATCACGATCGGACAGCGATCGTGACCGCTGGCGGTGAGGTGTCCTACGGCCAGCTCACCGACATGGTCGATGCTCGCAGCGCGGTGATCGCATCAGGCGTCTCGGATCGGGAGGTCGTGTCGGTTCCTGCCCGCTTGGACCTCACGAGTGTCGTCGAGCTGTTTGCGACGATGGCCGTCGGCGGTGTGCCCGTACCCGTGGTGGCCGGCACTCGGATCGATGGGGCCACGGCTCCTGCGGGCGACTGCATCGTGATCAACACCTCAGGGTCGACGGGAGCTCCTCGCCTCGTCCGGATCACCGAGAACAACATCGCAGCCGCAGTTGCTGCGTCACGCCGACGGCTGGGCAACGGGGAATCGGATCGGTGGTTGCTCACGCTGCCGATCCACCATATCGGAGGGCTCAGCGTCCTGTGGCGCTCGTTCGAGGTTGGCGGGTCGGTGGCGATGGCCCCGTTCGACCCAGACCTTCCGAAGTTCATCGAACGGACGGCCCCGACGATGGCCTCGATGGTTCCGACGATGGTGCACCGGATGCTCAAGGCCTTCCCGTCGCAACTCGCAGCGATCGATCGGCTGCTCATCGGTGGGGCGCGAATGGCTCCGTCACTGCGCGACCGCGCCGAACAGGCAGGTCTTTCCTTCCACCTCACCTATGGAGCGACCGAGGCAACCTCACAGATTGCGACATCGCCACTTTCGGACCCGACCCGGCTCATCCCGATCGATGCCGTAACCGTCTCCGTCGTTGATGACGAGGGCGTAGCCGTGTCGGCCGGTGACCAGGGACACGTGCAGGTCGACGGAGCCGTCGTGAGTCCCGGGTACCTGGCATCGGAGCCACGCAGGGGCCCGCACCTGACGGGCGACATGGGGTCACTGAACGAGTCGGGAGTCCTGACCATTTTGGGTCGCAGCGATGACATGGTCGTGAGCGGTGGGGAGAACGTCTACCTCGACAAGGTCGCCGATGCGATCCGCGGCTTCGACGGTGTCGAGGACGTCGCACTGATCGGAGTGGAGGACATCGAATGGGGTACCGCAGTCGCCGCGGTGGTGGTTTCGAGTCGACCAGACGGTGCGTTGACGGACATGGCGCGGTCAGTGCTCGCCGGGCATGAACGTCCGAAGGTGTGGATCCACGTCGATGAGATCCCTCGGCTCGCAAACCACAAACACGATCGAAGTCGGATACGGGAACTCGTCGAAGAGCGACGCTGAGGAGGTAGGCCATGGATGAAGCGGAGGGGCTGAACGACCGGGGTTTTCTCGGTCTTGGAGGGAAACGTGCGCTGGTCGCAGCCGCATCCCGTGGACTCGGGTTTGCGATCGCCGAAGAACTCACTCACGCCGGATGTCTCGTCGAGATCTGCTCGCGCGACCAAGCCACGATCGATCGGGCAGCACGTCAGATCGGTGGCGACGTTCGCGGGTCAGCCGTGGATGTCACCGACGAGTCCGCTGTCCGGGAGTGGGTGGCCGCGGCCACTGATCGTATGGGTGGACTCGACATCGTGGTCCCCAACGCCGGTGGCCCGCCTGCTTCGGACTTTTCGTCGACGGGACCCGAAGACTGGGACTCCGCCTACCGGTTGACCCTGCGGTCGGCGATGGTCTTTGCCGACGCCTCGCATGACGCCCTCGCGGACGGCGGCGGTGCACTGTTGTACCTGACGTCGTCGTCGGCGAAGGAGCCGATTCCGCAGATCGCCCTTTCCGGCATCTTCCGTGCCGGAGTAGCAACCCTCGCCAAGACGCTCGCAACGGAATGGGCCGTGGACGGGATCCGGGTCAACCACCTCATTCCGGGACGGATCGCAACCGAACGTGTCGAGGAACTCGACGCACTCATTGCTGAACGGCGCGGCGTGGCGGTGGAACAGGTCAAGCGTGAGGTCGAGATGTCGATCCCAGCCGGTCGCTACGGCGCACCCCACGAGTTCGCCAAGGCCGCAGCGTTCCTCGTGTCGCCCGCCGCCTCCTACATCACCGGCGCGACGCTCCAGGTCGACGGCGGGGCGATGAGCAGCACCTAGTTCAGAACACCGACGAGCCGACCGGCTCGGAGTTGCACGTGTCTAAGCGCTCAATCCGATCTTCTTCATGAAGGCCTCTTCGTTCGGTTCGCGACCGAGGAAAGCTCGGAGATGGTCGATTGCGTCCCGTGAGAATCCCGGTTCGAGGACTTCGCTTCGGTAGCGAGCACCGACCTCGGGCGACATCACGCCTTGTTCCTCGAACACTGAGAACATGTCGTCGCCGTAGACCATCGACCACAGGTAGCCGTAGTAGCCGGCGTCGTAGCCGCCCATCAGGTGACCGAATCCCGCAGCGAAGAACGTGTCTTCGTGGAAGGGGAGCTGTGTCAGATGGTGCGCAGCGCGATCGATCGAACCGAGGTCCGGTTCAGGTCCGCCGGTGTGGAAGTCCAGATCCAGGGTCCCGTAGTAGCACTGACGAAGGAGCTTCAGCGCGATGTTGTGGTCCCGAAGTCGAACCAATCCATCGAGGAGATCGTCCGGGAGCGGCTCACCGGATCGATGATGTGCAGCGAATCGATTGAGCACGTCCGGATGCCACATCCAGTTCTCCATGATCTGGGATGGTGCCTCCACAAAATCCCACTCGGTGTCATATCCGGCGAACCTGGCGACCTCGACGGTCGTGAGGCATTCATGGAGCACGTGGCCGAACTCGTGGAACAACGTGAGCGCCTCATCGTGGCGGAGAAGGGACGGATCGGACTCGGTCGGTTTCGTGAAGTTGGCGAGGACGGCGGCGAGAGGAAGGCGGTACGAGCCGTCTTCCTCTCTGCATCCTTTGCGCAGCGACCAGCATGCAGCGTGCGTGAACTTCCCGTCACGGGGGTGCAGGTCGAGGAAGAACTCGGCGATCGGTCGGCCCGTGTCACGGTCGTAGATCCGGTAGCCACGGACGTCGTCGTGCCACGCCGGCAGGTCGTCCGCTACCTCATATCGAAGACCGAACACCGTGCCAGTGATGTCGAACATCCCGTCGATCGTCGCCTCCAGCGGGAAGTATGCGGCGACCTCGTTCTGGTCGACGCCGAACTCCGACTTCGCCTGCTGGGTGTCGTAGTAGGTCCAGTCCCACACGCTGAGCGTCGCGCCAGGGTGGTCGGCAGCGAGGAGCTCCTGAAGCGCTGCTCGCTCGTCGAGTGCCTTCTCGGTGAGTCCGGGCACGATGCTCGAATACAGGCCGGCCACGGACTCGGGGTCCGCCATCTTGACCTCCATCTGATGGTCGGCCCAAGTCGCATAGCCCAAGAGTTCGGCAATCCGATGTCGGATCGATATGGCTTCCTCGAGTAGGGGACGGTTTGCTGCGACGGCCTGGTTGTAGTTCTTGTGTTGCAGCTGCCGTCGCAAGTCACGGTCGCGTGCCTGTTGCATGAATGGCTGGTATTCGGGGTAGTCGAGCGAGATTCTCTTGGTGCCGGCGGTGGTGCCGTCCCGGAGTGATTCGATGTAGCTCTCCGGGAGCCCATCGAGCGATTCGGCCGGTACATCGATCCCATCGTCGAATTCGGAGAGGTTCCGAGCGAAGGCGACCTCCAATTCGATGAGCCGTTGGCGTAGCTCTTGGAGTTCTGATCGATCTGCTGGTTGCAGCCGATGCCCGGCACGGTCGAGATCTCGCTTCCACATCGTCACCGAACGCAAAGCGAGCCCATCGAGATGCGATTCGTCGACGGCTTCGACCGCAGAGAACACATCGGATCGGAACACCAGGTCGGCGAGCCATTTGTCGAGTCGTTCCTTTGCGTTCGCGCCGGCTTCGCGTACCTCGGGGTCGGAGTGGCAGTTCATCAGGAACGGCCCGTACCCGCTCGCATCCCCGATCACCTTGATCGCTTCGTCGAGGTTCACGATCGTCGATGCATAGGTGGGCGATGCGGCATTCACCGCCGTATCGATCAGGCTTTCGGCGGTGGCGATCGCATCGTCCGTGGCTTGTCGGATGGATCCGACGGTTGCAGAGGAAAGGTCATAGCTCATGGGAAGCCACTCTACGGAATCGGCTTGGCAACGTCCTGCGGAATGGACGACCGTCTACTCGACCGGGGTGATGGTGAATCGGATCGGGAGATGCGTTGCGCTGATGTCGGGCCCTGCTTCGAAGGCAGAAGTGGTGACGTCGTCGGTCATCAGGACGACGTCGAGCGGGAGTCCTACCCATCCGCCGATCAATGGAAGGCTGGATGCAAGTGACGTGGCCACATAGCCCTCGCCGGTGAGGGCGTCCCTGAGCGTCGATTCGTCGAGCATCGTGCGCATGCCGGATGTCCACGTGGTGGCGCCGAGGTTCCCGGTCACGACCACCGGACTCGTCGATTGCCCGACGAGTGTCTGGACGGTCGCGAGACGGGCGGCGAGCCGGTCGGCTTTCTCTTGACTCGCTGCCGTCGGGCCGTTGGCGGTGATGATCTCGTACGTCGTGTCGATACCGGCGGTGATCCGGAGGACGACATCGGAGCCGACACCGGTCGGCATCTCTGCGACGTTCCAATCGGCACCGCCCACCGAGGTGCGTCCGAGGATGACCCATCCGGCGGTGTTCTCCACCTCGGGGACCCGAAGGACGGTCCAGTCCGCTTCATCGTCCGTGACGCCTTCCGCGAGGACGTTGGTGGCATTGGCGACGAGAAGTAGATCGGCGTCGACCTCACGAAGCCAATCGAAGGCTTCCTCCCGTTCGTCGAATCCTCCGGTTGCATCCAGATGGACGACGGTGAATGCTTGCTCACCGGTCGACGCTGGCTGGTCACCCGTCCACAGGGGGACGATGTAGAACGCGTTCACGGCGGCAGCCGCCAGGAACACGTACAGCATGAGCCCGCGGGCAGTGAGGGCGTACACGATCACCGCGGCGACGAGGATCCAGAACAGATACCACCGGAGGATCGTGACGTAGTCGAACACCCACCACGAGCTCGCAAAGAACGCCCCGAGGGTTCCGAGGGCAGCAAGCCCACCGAAGATCATCGAGACGACCACGAGGAAAAGGCGGAAGCCCGCAACCGTTCCGGTGTCGTTCCAGGTAATCACAACCCAAGAGCGTACAGGAATCCATCGCGCGATCCGATGAATACTTGTCCGTTCCAAACTGCGGGTGTCGCTTCGATGCAGCCGCCGTTGGTCACGAGTGCTTCCCACATCTGTGCGGGAGCTGTCGGATCGGACACGTCGTACGCCCGAAGATTGCGGTCCTCGCTCACGCAGTTGGTCACGATCATCAGGACGTCGTCGACGATCACAGGGGACGACCATGCATTGACCCCCACGTAGTCCGTCCACACGACTTCGCCGGTATCGGTGTCGACAGCCATGAGGTCACCGGAGTCCGCAGCGACGTACAGGATCCCATCCTCGTGGAGGGCCGGCGTGGCCCAGGCTCCGGTGTCCTGGCCACGTGCGGCTGGGATCTCGACGTTCCAGACGATCGGTTCGAGACTCGAGAGGCTCGTCGCTGGTATCGACGTATCGAGTTTGACCAACTGGCCGACCTCGCGCACTCGCCGTGCGGCCGTGTTGTTGGTCTTCTCGTGATCAGCGTGGGCGACCACGTACAGGTAGCCCTCTTCGTCGGTCAGCATCGTCGAGTCGATGTCGTCGCCCATCCAGAAGTCGAAGAACACCTCAGCGTTGCCGTTCTCGATGTCGGAGACGTCGACGCCGACGACCCGACCACCGCTTGTCGCAAAGTAGGCCTTCTGACCGAACACGACGGTCGAGTTTTCGACGGAGTGCTGGCGACCGAGGAGGTCATAGAGCTCGTCCGTCCAGGCCGGCATCTGGTACACGATCTCGGGATCGACGGTCACCAGTCCATCGGCGTCGTAGCCACGATTCAGCTTGATCGCAAACCACCAGGAGTTCTCGCCTCCGACGTAGAGCATGTCGTCGACGACGACCGGGTTCGAGTCCCAGTCATCGTTCCACATACCGTCGACGGCCTTGGCGTGGAGCGACCAGAGCTCGCGGACTTCATCACCATCGGTCGCCAGGATCCTGAACCGTGGGTCGCGTGATCCCGCATAGAGCAGGGGGAAACCATCGGGGTCGAGGGACAACGTTCCCTTGATGATGTCGCCCATGTCGTAGTCGGGTCTCGTTCGATCACCTGTCTCGGCATTGACGAAGTGGATCTGTTTGTCATATGCCCCGAAGATGACCTCGGTCGTGCCGTCGTCGAGCTCGTGCACGAGGGGCTGGCCGGTCCAGCCCATGCCTGACCACCACTTCTGTTCGCTCCCGACCGGGGACAGTCCCGACATCGGATCGTCAGGGAAGCGCCACATCTGCGACGGTGCTGTTTCCGGGATCGGGCCGCTGCCGTAGTACGTACGTGTCGGGTTCCCACGGAACATCGTGAGACCCGCGACTGTCGGCTCACCCCACGATCGGAACACCGTGTCCGCCGTCACGACGCCGGCTGGCCTCTCGGGGAGGGTCGTTGAGGTCGTCGTGGTCTCTACGGTCTCGGGGATCGTCGTGTCGGTACCTGTCGGCAGCGTCGAATCGGTCGAAGGAGGAAGCGTCGTCACGGTGCCGTCAGGGTCAACGGCAACGACGTTGTCGACGCCGGCGACACACGCCGACGTCAGGAGGCCTATAGAAAGGAGGAGAAAAGCGACCCTACGCATCGACGGTCAGGTTAGAGGTCGGCATCGGATAGGCAAGACTTTGGGGATGGCAAGGGTGGCGGTGGCGGTCTGCGACTCTCCTCTACCCTTTGCCGATGCGACGAGTCATCGACTTCGGGATGCGTTGGTACGAAGAGAGTGCCGACATGCTCCATCGGGCCGACCCGTTGCTCATGGGTGCGGCGATCGCATTCAACGCGTTGTTTGCGCTCGTTCCGATCGTGATCGCGCTCGTATCGGTTTCGGCATTGTTCGCCGAGTTCGACGATGTCCTGGAGCGGCTCGCGGTCGCACTCGAGTCGAACCTGCCACCTGATGTTGCCCAGTTCTTCCTGACGATCTTCCGCAACTCGGAATCCGCCGTGGCCGGAGATCAGATGCTGGTCGTGGTGGTATCACTGATCGTTGCGTTGTGGTCAGGATCTCGGGCGGTGTGGGCGGTCCAGAAGGCGTTTCGCCTCATGCAGGACCTTCCCGAGGAGCGGAGCTACATCAAGGGACGCATGACCGGATTGCTGGTGACCGCCGGAGCGATCGCGGCGACCGCGATCGCGTACTGGGTCACCATCGTCGGTCAGGCTGCATGGGACGCGGTGTCGCCAGACGTCGTGTTCGCTCCCTCGTTCTGGGAGTCCGTTGTCGGGGTGATCGTCATCGTCGGGTATGTCGTCGTCACGCTGGCGGCCATCTACCACTTCGGCCCGCCCCGACCGCTCGATCGCCCGTGGCGGAGCGCGGGGATCGTGACGCTGATCATCGTTCCCGGTTCGTGGCTCGCCACGGTGCTGCTTCCGCGCATCGAACCGACTGTGATCGCCGTGTTCGGATCGATTGCGATCGTGATGTTCTGGTTCTATGCGGTCGGTATCGTCGTCGTGGCCGTACCGATCGCCCTGACGGGTCTGTTCAACGTATTGGATGGACGCGGGCGGCGGTAGGCTCGATCGAGTGTCTGCCGACCGACCAAGACTGACTGACCTGGGGGATGGTCTCGCCTTTCTATGGCGAGTGCTGCGCAGATATCGGTCGATTGCCGTCGTTTCCATCCTTGGTGCGCTGCTCTGGATGGCAGCCGTTGTCACGATCCCGCGGATCATCGGAGCGATCGTGGACATCGCGGTCGAGGGTGGTCCGGCGGACGACATCTGGCCCCTGCTCCTCCTCCTCGCCGGCGTCGGCGCCGTCCAGGCAGGCGGCATCTCGATTCGGCGCTACTTCGGGTTCAAGCTCTCCTATCGGGCCGAAGCCGACATCCGCAATCGCATCTTCACCCACATCCAACGCATGG
This sequence comes from Acidimicrobiia bacterium, assembly GCA_030431785.1. Taxonomy (GTDB): domain Bacteria; phylum Actinomycetota; class Acidimicrobiia; order Spongiisociales; family UBA5794; genus UBA5794. The sequence goes on from JAUIIM010000007.1 coordinate 25,211, forward strand.
AGTTCAACTTCCACGACATGACGTCGACGGGTGAGTTGATGGCACGGGCCTCGTCGGACTTGTCGCAGCTCCGGTTGATCCTCGCAATGCTCCCGATCACGCTCGCCAATCTCGGGATGTTTCTCGCTGTCACGACGGTATTGATCATCATCGACCCGGTGCTCGGTGGGGTAGCGGCGCTGATGATCCCTGCTCTGTTGTTCACGTCCGCTCGCTTTGCGTCGCGCGTCGTCGGGTACAGCTTCGATCTCCAGGCACGTCTGTCCGGGCTCTCACATGTCGTTGAAGAGTCCGTCACAGGTATCGAGGTCGTCAAGTCCTACGGACAGGAAGCTCAGCAACAAAAGAAGCTCGAACGGTCGGCGGTCGACATCTACAAGGCAGCCATGGGTATGGCGAAGGAGCGGGCGATCCACCGGCCACTCTTCGAGACGATCCCGGCGTTCGGGACCGTTGCCGTGCTGGCCGTCGGCGGTATCAGGGTTGTCGACGGACTGATCAGCTTCGGTGACTTCGTGTCGTTCACGCAGTACCTCGCCGTGATGGTGCTTCCGTTGATGATCACCGGATGGTTCTTCGCCAACCTGCCGAGATCCGCAGCAGCGTCGGCGCGCATCGGGGCGCTCCTCGAGACTGCTCCTGACATCGTCGAGCCTCGTCGTCCGGGGCCACTCCCCGACGGTCGTGGTGAGATCAAGTTCGAAGGCGTGCACTTCTCCTACCCCGACGGGACCGAGGTGCTCCGTGGCGTCGATCTGACGATTCCGGGTGGGACTGCGGTCGGACTGGTCGGTGCGACCGGGGCAGGGAAGTCGACCATTGCCCATCTGATCCCGCGCTTCTACGACCCCACTGACGGCCGGATCACCCTTGACGGCGTCGACATCAGGGATCTGAGTCTGGACGACCTGCGCAATGAGGTGTCAGTCGTGTTCCAGGAGACGTTCTTGTTCTCGGCGTCCATCGCCGACAACATCCGAGTCGGCGATCGCCTTGCATCTGACAGTCAGGTGCGCTCGGCAGCACGGCTTGCCAAAGCGCACGAGTTCATCTGCGACCTATCCGACGGATACGACACGGTGGTGGGTGAACGTGGCGCGACCCTGTCCGGTGGACAGCGGCAGCGTGTCTCCCTCGCTCGAGGTGTCGTGCGGGATCCCCGCGTGCTGATCCTTGACGACGCGACCTCCTCCGTGGATGCAGTGGTCGAGTCGGAGATCCAGGAAGCGCTCCGCCAGGTCATGGCGGGTCGGACAACCGTGATCATCGCGCACCGCACATCGACGCTCGCACTGGTCGACAACGTGGCCTTCATCGAAGGCGGGCGTGTCATCGCCTTCGGTCCGCACCTCGAACTGCTCGAGCGTGTCCCCCGATACGCCGAAGTCCTCGCAGCGACCCCGAACGGGGCAGACGCATGAAATACATGTCGTCCGCCGGAGATCACAAGGTCGAGAAGCCCGGTCGCCTGTTGGCGCGTGCTGCCCGCGTCTCATCGAACCTGAAGTGGCCATTCGTCGGCACGATCGCGCTTGCAATCGTGGCAACCGTGATCCGTCTGATCGGGCCATTGATCGTGCGAGGTGGAATCGACTCCGGGATCGCTGAGGGAGACAAGCGGGCGATCCTCGCAGCTGCTGGGCTGTACGTCGGGACGCTCATCCTCCAGTACTTTGCGACCGCCGCCTCGCAGTTTTCCGTCGCATGGGTGGGGGAGCAGTACCTCCTGCAGCTGAGGGGTCTCGTGTTCCGACGCATGCTCGCTCTCGACATGGGCTTCTTCGGACGTTCCAAGAGCGGCGTGCTCGTGTCCCGGATGACGGCGGACATCGAGTCGTTGCAGGAGTTCGCTTCGGATGGGGCCGTGATGGCACTGTCGAATCTGCTGACGGTGATCGGCGTATCGATTGCTCTCGTGTTCGTGGATTGGCAGATGGCGGTCGCCGTGTTTGCGATCGTCTCGGTCCTCCTCGGGGTCACGCGGGTATTCCAGCGTCAGGCACGTAAGGCGTACGACATGGTGCGTGAACGTATCGGTCGTGTCCTCGCGACCCTCCAGGAGGGGATCACCGGTGTGCGCGTGGTGCAGGCGTTCACCGAGGAGGGGAACCAAGCTTCGAACTTCGGTCGCGTGAACGAGGGGCACTTCGAGGCGAATATGGCTGCTGCCCGTGCGATCTCCTGGTACTTCCCTGTCGTCGCGTTCCTTCGTGTCATCGCGATCGGTTCTGCGCTCGCTATCGGTGCGATGCGTGTCATCGACGGGACGATGTCGATCGGGACGCTTGTTGCGTTCCTCCTGTATCTCGACTGGTTCTTCCAGCCGATCATCAACCTGTCGAACGTGTACAACCTGCTTCAGTCCGCTCTCGCCGCGCTGTCAAAGCTCTTCACAATCATCGATGAGCCCGCGGTCATCAAGGACAGGGAAGGTGCCTACGACCTCCCGGAGCCTGTACGCGGAGAGATCGACGTCGATCACGTGAGGTTCTCCTACCTGCCGGACACCTTGGTACTCGACGACGTCTCGTTGCATGTGGATGCCGGGGAACGCCTCGCGGTCGTGGGGGAGACCGGATCGGGGAAGTCGACGATCGCCAAACTGGTGATGCGGTTCTATGACCCGCAGTCCGGCAGCGTGTCGATCGACGGCAAGAACCTCTCTGACCTCACAAAGGACTCCCGGGTGGGTGCCATGGCGTTGATCCCGCAGGACGGGTTCCTGTTCTCGGGGACCCTGCGCGACAACCTCACCTATGCCGATCCTGATGCGACGGACGACGACGTCTGGCGTGTCCTTTCGACGATGGGGATCGATGATTGGATCCGCTCGCTTCCCGACGGTCTCGACACGGAGGTCCGCGAGCGTGGGTCTCGTTTCAGCTCGGGTGAGCAACAGCTCGTCGCCCTCGCAAGGGCGTTCTTGGCCGACCCTGCAATCATCGTCCTCGACGAGGCGACATCGAACCTCGACCCTGAGACAGAGGTCCGGGTGGAGAAGGCGCTGAGCGTCCTCCTTGAGGGCAGGACCTCGGTCGTGATCGCCCATCGCCTCCGTTCGGCTGAGCGCGCTGATCGTGTCGTGATGATCGACGCCGGGAAGGTGATCGCCAACGGCACCCACGACGAGCTCGTCGCAACATCTCCGAACTACAAGGAACTCGTCGACGTCTGGACCATCGGGCTGGCGTAGCCTCGCATCTTCTGAGATCCCAGATCCCAGATCCCAGATTCCAGAGCTCCGATCTCCGATCTCCGATCTCCGATTTCGTCCCTTTGCCCGTTTGGCCCTTGCTCCCTTTGTCCCTTTGTCCCCTGATCCCTTCTACTTTCTACTTCGTACTTTCTACTCTCTACTTCCTACGCTGCGGGAATGGATCAGAAGCAATCTCCGCAGCGCCCTCGGAACGAGGTACGACGACTCCCCGAGCGTGGCGTCTACGACCGTGAGGTGATCCACGCGATCCTCGACGAGGCACTCATCTGCCACGTCGGGTTCATCACCGATCGGGGTCCTGTCGTCATCCCGACGATCCATGCCAGGGTCGGGGACATCCTGTATCTGCATGGATCCCCGGCATCGAGGATGCTCCGCACCGTGCCGGACGCAGAGGTGTGCATCACGGCCACCCTCGTCGACGGCATCGTGGCTGCACGGTCCACGTTCCATCACTCGATGAACTATCGCTCCGTCGTCGTGTTCGGCGTTCCGCGTGTCGTGACCGATCCGGACGAGCGGTCCGCTGCGTTCGAGGCGATCACCGAGCATGTTCTTCCCGGTCGCTGGACGGAGGCCCGCCAACCGAACGACCGAGAGGACAAAGCGACAAAGCTGCTCGCCGTGACCATCGAGGATGCCTCGGCGAAAGTGCGCACCGGCCCACCCGGCGACGAGGACGAGGACATGAACCTTGACATCTGGGCCGGGGTGATTCCGCTAGGGGTCGTGGCCGGGAAACCGGTGTCTGCTCCAGACCTGAAACCGGGTGTCGAGATGTCGGAGGCGGCACTTCGTCGGACCGCAGGTGGATCCGGTACGTCGACGACCGAGAGCTAGGCTCGCACCGATGCCCTTGATTCCGGAACCGACTTCCTTGCCCGACGTGGTGTTGCTGCGTACCGTTACGCACGCTGACGATCGCGGCTACTTCCGTGAGGTCGGACGACGCTCGGAACTCGACGCGCTCGGGATCCCGCCACTCGTGCAGGACAACGAATCGAGATCGCGGCGCGGTGTCCTGCGTGGCCTGCACTACCAACTCGCACCGAGCGCACAGGGCAAGTTGGTGCGCGCATCGCACGGAGCGGTGTGGGACGTCGCAGTGGACCTCCGCCGAGGGTCGGCGTCGTTCCTCCGTTGGTACGGCGTCGAGTTGGATGCCAACGAAGGTGCAATGCTCTGGATTCCCGAAGGCTTCGGCCACGGCTTCGTCGCACTGACCGATGACGCGGTGGTGCACTACCGCACGAGCGCTCCCTACGACGCAGCCGCCGAACGCTCGATCCGGTTCGACGACCCGGACATCGGGATCGAATGGCCGATCGCAGCCACCGAACTCACGGTCAGCGAGAAGGACGCATCGGCGCCTCGCGTCACAGCTGCGGAGGTGTTCGTCGATGGCTAGGTATTTCGTCACCGGCGGCGCCGGGTTCATCGGATCCAACTACACACGCCGACTCCTGGACCAGGGGCACGAGGTGACCAACTTCGACGCCCTCACCTACGCCGGTGTGCCTGCGACGGTCACCGAACTCAACGAATACCCGGACCACACCTTCGTCCATGGTGACATCGGCGATGCAGCCGCGGTCTCGGAGGTGATCGTCGGTCACGACGTCGTTGTGCACTTTGCAGCGGAGAGCCACGTCGATCGCTCGATCGAAGGCCCTACGGGGTTCGTCCGTACGAACGTCCTCGGAACCGCGGTCCTCCTCGATCAGGCGATGAAGGCTGACGTGCCGAAGTTCGTCCACGTCTCGACCGATGAGGTGTACGGCTCGATCCCTCACGGTGCACCGTCGGAAGCGGCACCGCTGAACCCGTCGTCGCCGTACTCCTCGTCGAAGGCCGGCTCCGACCTGTTGGTCCTGTCCTACTGGGCGACGCACGGCTACCCGGTCGTGGTGACCAGATGTACGAACAACTACGGTCCGTACCAGTTCCCGGAGAAGGTGATCCCGCTGTTCGTCACGAATCTTCTCGAAGACGTCCCTGTCCCCGTCTATGGGGACGGATCGGCACAGCGGGACTGGCTGCATGTGGACGACCATTGTCGTGCGATCGAATACATCGTCGATTCCGGGGCACCCGGCGAGATCTACAACATCGGTGCTGATGCGCAACTCTCGAACATGGAACTCACGAACCGCATCATCGCAGCCATGGACAAGTCGGACGACCTGATCGAATTTGTCGAGGATCGACCCGGCCACGACATGCGGTATGCCGTCGACTCATCGAAGATCCGCGCTCTTGGTTGGGCGCCGATGTCGACGTTCGACGAACGGTTGGAGGAGACGGTGGCGTGGTACGCCGACCGTTCGGACTGGTGGCGGCCGTTGAAGGCGGGATCATGAAGGGCATCGTCCTCGCCGGCGGAGCAGGATCGCGGCTCGACCCGATCACGAGAGTCGCAAGCAAGCAGCTGCAGCCGGTGTACGACAAGCCGATGATCTACTACCCGATCGCCACACTCATGGACGCAGGCATCTCCGACATCCTGTTGATCTCGACGGAGCACGACGTACCGCGATTCGCCGATCTGCTCGGCGACGGCTCGCAATGGGGGATCAGCATCCAGTACGCGATCCAGGAGCGCCCGGAGGGGATCGCCCAGGCCTTCCTGATCGGTGCTAACTTCATCGGAGGGGAGAGCGTTGCGCTCATCCTCGGCGACAACATCTTCTACGGCGGCAATGGGTTCCGCGAGCACGTGGAGCGGTTCGACGCAGGAGCGACGATTTTCGGGTATCCGGTCCGTGACGCCCGCCGCTACGGGGTCGTGGAGATCGGGGACCGAGGTCAGGTGCTGTCCGTAGAGGAGAAGCCTCAGTCTCCGCGCTCGAACCTCGCCATTCCCGGTTTCTACCTCTACGACGACAGGGTGGTGGAGTTCGCCCGTCGTCAGACTCCGTCGGCTCGGGGTGAGCTGGAGATCACCGATCTCAACGCCACGTACCTCGAGCTCGGGGAGCTCAATGCGGTCCGGCTGGGGCGAGGGGTCGCCTGGCTCGACTCCGGCACGCATGAGAGTCTGTTGCAGGCCGCCAACTTCATCGCCACGATCGAGGCGAGACAGGGCTACAAGATCGCCTGCCTCGAAGAGATCGCGTACGAACAGGGCTATCTGTCGCGGGCGGCGCTCGCCGATCTCGTGGCATCGATGCCAGTGTCCGGATACAGCGACTACCTGCGCGATGTCGTCCTCGGCTGACCGACCGGTCCTCGTCACCGGTGCTGGCGGACAGGTCGGAACTGCGCTCCGGAGCGCAGCACTCGCCGGTCGCTTCTTGGACCGCTCGGAACTCGATCTTGCGCAGCCGGAGACGTTCGGCGCCATCCTCAGCGAGGTTCGGCCACGTGCGGTCATCAACGCTGCCGCCTACACGGACGTTGACGGGGCCGAAGACGACGAAGCAGCGGCGACGACGATCAACGGCACGGCGGTCGGTGAGCTCGCCGCAGAAGCCGGGCGCCTGGACATCCCGTTCGTGACCTACTCGACCGACTATGTGTTCGGGGGCGACAGCGAACGCACGGCGTATCGGGAGGCGGACCCAACACTTCCGATCAACGCATACGGAAGGTCGAAGGTCGTCGGAGAAGAACTGGCGCTCGACGCCAACCCGAAGACCCTCATCATCCGCACATCGTGGGTGGTGTCGGAGACGCACGACAACTTCGTCTCAACGGTCCTACGGTTGACGGACGATCCTGCGAGTCCGATGCGGGTCGTCGCCGACCAGTACGGACGTCCGACCGCTGCGACCGATCTCGCCGTGTCGACGATGGTGTACCTCAACGCAGGTGTCACGGGGATCGTCCATTGTGCAAGTGGACCCCCGATGTCGTGGTTCGACCTCGCTGCCTCCGTAGCGAAACGAGCCGGACGCGATGGTGTCGTCGAACCCTGTACGACCGACGAGTTCCCCCGACCGGCCCCGCGACCCCGATCGGCGATCCTCGAGTCAGGACGCACGGATCTCCCGGTGCTCGAACACCGGGAGCCGTGGGGCGCGGTGTTGGGGCGGATCGTCGAGCGTCAGCTCGTCAGACTTAGCCGTTGACCGAGTCCCGCCACGCGATCCATTCCTTCACGGCACCCAGGTCATAGTCAGGACCGTTCAGTCCGATCGTGAATTCGACCGCCCCTGCGGCGCGGTACGCATCAGCCTGATCGATGCTGTCCGGGTTGACGCCGATCGACCGCTCGATCTCCGACGGATCACGACCGACTGCGGCACAGTGATCGTCGAGGATGCCGGTCTTGCGGGTGAACGTCTCGACATCGCCGAACCCATGCCAGATGTCGGCGTGTTCCGCAACGATGCGCAATGTCACCTTCTCGCCGCCGCCACCGATGAGGATCGGCAGATCCCCTGCTGGCTGAGGATCAAGCTTTGCGAGGCGATCCTTGATCACCGGGAGTGACTCGGCGAGATAGTCCAAGCGACCACGTGCGGTCCCGAACTCATAGCCGTACTCGTCGTAGTCCTTCTCGAACCATCCGGAACCGATACCGAAGATGAGACGCCCACCGGAGATCACGTCAACGGTACGCGCCATGTCTGCGAGGAGCTGCGGGTTGCGGTACGAATTGCATGTCACGAGGGGACCGATCTTGATCTTCTCCGTCGATTCGGCCCATGCAGCGAGCATCGTCCAACACTCGAAGTGCTTGCCCTCGTTGGCGTCACCGCCGTGGGCTTCGCCGCCGTACAGCGGATAGAAGTGATCCCAGTTGTAGAGGACGTCGGCTCCGATTTCCTCGACTGCCGAGGCGGCACGTCTGATGTCGGCGTAGTCGGCGTGCTGTGGGTGCAATTGGACGGCGATTCGTACGTCACTCAACGGGGGCTCCTTGGTCGGACGCAGTCGAATCTAGCGCGTGCCCGAGTGCCGTTCGACGGTTGGGGCGCGTCTGGCCGTCCGCACGTCGGGAACAGGATTCGACATCCCGAAACAGGATTTTGTGAAACTCGTCACAAATGATACGGTTTCCGTTCTTCACGGGTCCTGCACCGTCCCGCGAAGCGGTCGAGACCGGGGTCAACACGAGCGGACCACCGGCGACAACCGACACGCGAGTCGATGCGCTCGTCCCGTGCTGCTCGCTGAGGAGGTGTGACATGAAGCGGTTTCCGCTCTACGACGATCTGACACACCACGACGCGTGCGGCGTCGGATTCATCGCCGACAGGTCAGGTGCCGCTTCGCACCGCACCGTCCGGCTCGGGGTCGAATGCCTCCACAACCTCGACCATCGTGGTGCTCGTTCCGCGGACGGCACCGGCGACGGGGCCGGGGTGATGACTCGGATCCCGTACCGTCTGATCGAGCGAGATCTCCTCACGAACGGCTACCTCCTTCCGGCGGGTCATGAGCTCGGCGTCGTGGTCACATTCCTCCCTCATGAGGGCGCAGAGGCTGCACGTGCTCTGACCGAGCGTTGTCTGGCTGCACGGAACATCCCTGTCGTGATGTGGCGCCCAGTTCCGGTTGACTCGCACGTCCTGTCTCCGACAGCCCGTGCATCGATGCCAATGATCGAACAAGCGATCGTCGCGTGGGATGGATCACGGGGTGATCTCGACGCATTCGAACGGACGTTGTTCCTCGCCCGAAAGGACATCGAGCGGGAATCGGCGATCGGCGACTTCTCTGTCGTGTCGTCGAGCGCCCGAACGATCGTCTACAAGGGCTTGTTCACGGCAGACTCGATCGAAGGCTTCTACTGGGACCTCCGCGACCCGCTCTACGAGTCGGATTTCGTGATTTTCCATCAGCGGTATTCGACCAACACGAAGCCGGCGTGGGCGTTGGCCCAACCGTTCCGCATGCTGGCGCACAACGGTGAGATCAACACCATCCAGGGCAACCGTGCCTGGATGGCAGCCCGATCCAACGACTTGGGTGACACCGTCTGGGGGGACGACACCCAAGCCCTGCGCCCACTCGTCAGACCAGGAACCGGTTCAGACTCGGCGAGCCTCGACGAGGCGACCGAGGTGCTTGTGCGATCGGGGCGGTCCCTTGCCCACGTCAAGGAGATGCTCATCCCGGAAGCATGGGAGAACGTCGAAGACCTCGATCCGGCGCGTAGGGCGTTCCACGAGTACCACGCATTCCTGACCGAGCCATGGGACGGGCCTGCCGCCATCGCTGCGTCGGACGGTGTGACACTGATCGCAGGGCTCGACCGGAACGGGCTACGACCTGCCCGATGGGCGATCTCGGACGACATGATCCTCGTCGCATCCGAAGCCGGTATCGCACCGGAGGTCGAGGTCGTCGCCGTCGAAACCGGTCAACTTGGTCCCGGAGAAGTGTTCGAGGTCGACCTTGCGACCGGGGAGCATCGGACCTCCGATGAGGTGAAGTCCTCGCTCGCAGCCCTCGCTCCCTATGAGGAGTGGATCACGACGCAGACGAACTACGTGTCGAATCCGTTCGACGATCTCCAAGACGTGCGGTTCGATCCCGAAGCGTTCGCCCGGGTCTTCGGCTACACGGCCGAGGAGCGGAGGTTGTTGCTCCAACAGATGACCGAGGGCATCGAGCCCGTACTGTCGATGGGTACCGACACCGGTCTGGCGGCCTTGTCCGATCTCCCACAACGGCTGACTCGATACTTCCACCAGATGTTCGCCCAGGTGACGAATCCACCGATGGATCCGATCCGCGAGATGCTCGTGATGTCGCTCCGTACCTACGTGGGCCGGCACGGGTCTCTCCTCGAAGAGACCGAGCAACAGGCCCACATGATGGAGCTCTCATCTCCCGTGCTCTCCGATGCGGAGGTGGAGGAGTTACATCGTTCCACGGACCCAGCGTTCAAGTCGATCTGGGTCGAGATCACCTTCGATCCGGACTCGGGCCCGGAGGGGATGCTGGCGGCGATCAGGGAGATCCAGGACAGGGTTGCCGATGCGGTCAGGGACGGGGCCACGGTCGTCGTGCTGTCGGATCGCGAGGTCACTCCGGAGAAGGCGCCGATTCCGATCGCCCTTGCCGTCGGCGCCGTCCACCATCGCCTGATCGACGAAGGGCTCCGGCTCCACGCTTCGATCATCGCAGTCTCGGGGGAGCCCCGTGATTCCCACGATCTCGCATGCCTCGTCGGTTTCGGGGCCGCCGCGGTGAACCCGTACCTTGCCATCGAACAGGTGCGTGCCATGGCGGAGGCGGGCGATGTGCCCCAGGGAGTCATCGAGGCGCAGGAGAATTACCGCAAGAGCCTCGAGAAGGGGCTCATGAAGATCATGTCCAAGATGGGCATATGCACGGTGAAGTCCTATCGAAGCTCGGAACTGTTCGAGGCGATCGGTCTGGACGACGAGGTCTGTGACCTTGCATTCCGATACGTACAACGTCGCATCGGCGGTGTCTCCTTCGAGACCATCCACGCCGATGTCGTCGAGCGGCATGCTCGGCTCCTGAACGAGGAGCCGGAGATCGACGGCTACTACAAGTACCGACGCGGCGGTGTGGCCCACACGGTGACTCCTCGTTCGGTCCTCGCGCTCCAACGCGCTGCTCGCGGTGGAGGCATGGAAGCGTGGGACAAGTACCTCGGCGCCGTGCAGGACGAGCGGCCGGTCATGGAGCTACGCGACCTCCTCGATCTCGGGCTTCTGGGAGACCCGGTCCCACTCGATGAGGTTGAGCCTGCTGAAGAGATCATGCGACGTTTCGTGACGGCGGCCATGTCGATGGGGGCTTTGTCGAAGGAAACGCATGAGGCTCTTGCTGAGGCGATGAACCGAATCGGTGGTCTCTCCAATTCGGGTGAGGGTGGTGAGGACCCCTCGCGCTACGGGACGAACAAGAACTCGCGGATCAAACAGGTGGCAAGCGGACGGTTCGGTGTCACTCCTGGCTATCTCGCATCGGCGGACGAGTTACAGATCAAGATGGCACAGGGGTCCAAACCGGGCGAAGGCGGGCAGCTTCCCGGCCACAAGGTCACTCCCGAGATCGCCGAGCTACGTCACACCGAGCCGGGTGTGACCCTGATTTCACCGCCACCGCACCACGACATCTACTCGATCGAAGACCTGGCACAACTGATCTACGACCTCAGGACCTTCAAGCCGTCGGCGCGAGTTGCGGTGAAGCTCGTCTCCGGCCCCGGAGTCGGAACGATCGCGGTCGGTGTGGCGAAGGCGCACGCGGACAGTGTCACGATCTCGGGCAACGGAGGCGGCACCGGCGCATCCCCGCTTGTATCGATCAAGCATGCGGGTTCGCCGTGGGAACTCGGTCTTGCCGAGGCACATCAGGCTCTGGTCGCAAACGGCCTCAGACACACGATCTCGGTTGAAACCGATGGTGGGCTCCGGACCGGCAAGGATGTCGTGGTCGCAGCCATGCTGGGTGCGGACCGTTTCGGGTTCGGTACGCTCCCGCTCCTTGCGCTCGGATGCAAGATGATTCGCCAGTGTCACGAGAACACCTGTCCTGTTGGGATCGCAACACAGCGTGAAGACCTCCGTGCGAAGTTCACTGGGACCGCCGACCAGGTCGTGGAGCTCTTCCGATTGGTCGCCGAGGATGTTCGTCGGATCCTTGCATCCATAGGCGCAAGGACCATCGACGAAGTCATCGGCCGTGCCGACCTTCTCGTCGCTCCCGACAGTGGTCCGGCCGCTGACCTCGGTCGCTTGCTCACGAGGGCCGACACTGCCGATGAACACGGGTTCCGAGCGCTGCCGCGATCGCCGCTCGGTGACGTCCTCGCCGATATCGGGAAGGCGCTGCTCACCTCGGGAGCATCACAGACGATCGCGTTCCCCGTCCAGAACACCGACCGCTCGGTGGGAACCAGGCTTTCGGGAGCGATCGCCGAGGAGCGCGGAGACGCCGGTCTGCCGGACGGCTCGCTGACGGTTCACCTTTCCGGGACGGCGGGTCAGTCGTTCGGCGCCTTCCTGACCAACGGGATCGACCTCGACCTAACCGGTGCGGGGAATGACTACGTCGGCAAGGGGATGGGTGGCGGGTCGATCGCCATCCGACCGGCGCTGGGGAGTGAGGCGCAGGTCCACGCGGCCGGCAATGCCTGCTTGTACGGCGCCACTGGCGGTTCGCTGTTTGCGGCGGGGACGGTCGGGCAGCGTTTCGCAGTACGGAACTCGGGGGCCACGGCGGTCGTCGAAGGTGCCTCCGATCACCTCGCCGAATACATGACGGGGGGAACGGTCGTCGTCCTCGGACGCACCGGCCGAAACGTCGGAGCCGGGATGACCGGAGGAACCGTATTCCTGTACGACCCGGATCGGTACGCAAAGAGCCGGATGGCCGATAGTGCTCCGGCGTTGCGCAAGCTCGACGAAGCGGACGCCGAACGCCTCCACGACCTCGTGCGTGAGCATCACCTGCGCACCGGTTCACTGATCGCAGAACGACTTCTCGAGGATTGGTCGGCTGCGACGAGCGATTTCTGGATCTTGCGTCCCGACGCACCGGAACCCATGGAGTCGGATGACGCGGTTCCCGTGGTCCTGGTGGCCAGCCCTGATCGGGAACAATCGGCCGTCTAGTGACGTTGTAGAAGCAGCAGTCACGGCGGGGTCGGGCGACCGGTCTTCCCCCACTCCCACTCGCTGTCGCCCATCCCGTCGTGGCGCCAAGCTGCTGCATCGAATCGTCGGCGCGGCTCCGTTCCCCGTTGCGGTTGTCGGATACACTCGCTCCATGCCGATCCCAGATTCCATCACCATCCGACCCGTCGAGAGTGACGAGTACCCCCAGTTCCTCACTGCGATCCGCGAGGGCTTCGGTTCCGATGGGCCACCCGTCGATACGACGGACCGCTTCCGAGAGATGCTGCCGCCGGAGCGCTCGATCGCCGCGTTCGACGGCGACAACATCGTCGGAACGTTCGGCGGCTATGACTTTGAACTGACGGTTCCCGGTGGTGCGCAGATCCCGATGGAGTCGACCACCATCGTGACCGTCTTCCCCACGCATCGACGCATGGGGCTCCTGACCGCGATGATGACCAAACACCTCGACACCGCTGCCGACCGGGGCTACCCGGTCGCAGGTCTGTGGTCGTCCGATGCGGACATCTATGCGCGGTTTGGCTACGGCATCGCTTCGTTCTATCGCGAGGCGGAACTGAGATCCGCCCAAATCGAGTTCAGGGACGAGATCGAGATCGATCGCGTTCGGCGCGTCAACGCCGAGGAGGCCGCCGACATCGCGCCTGGTGTGTTCGATCGTGTCCGACGTGTCACGCCCGGCATGTTCGGTCGCCCCGACGCATGGTGGAAGCACCGTGTGATCGCCGACGAAGAGTGGATGCGCGAGGGAAAGACAGCTAAGCGATGGGTCGTGCACGACGGACCCGAAGGTGTCGACGGATATGCGGCGTATCGACAGAAGACGAGCTTTTCGGAGGGGTACAACGACGGCTCGGTGCACGTCGTCGAGGTTCATGCAGAGACCCCAGAGGCATACGCGTCGTTGATGGCCTACCTGACGAACATCGATGGCGCGACCAAGGTCGAGCTGTGGAACCTACGCGTCGACGACTCCCTTCCCCGCATGGTGCGGGAACCCCGCAGGGTTCGGACCGTCAGCGTCAGGGACGCACTCTGGATCCGGGTACTCGACGTCGAGGCAGCGCTTGAGGCGCGGTCGTACGAGTCGGATCAGACGATCACCCTGGGCATCGACGACCCGTTCCGCCCTGCGACCTCCGGCGCATATCGCGTCGAGGTCACGGGAAGTGTGGCTTCGGTGGAGCGCGTGGACACCGATCCGGACGTCCACATGGACATCGACGTACTCGGATCCCTGTACCTCGGCGGACAGAACGCCCATGCGTTTGCAGGTGCGCGTCGGCTCCTCGGTGAACCTCAAGCAATCGCGACCACTCAGCGTCTTTTTGCGACCCAGCGTGCTCCTTGGATCCAAGAGGTCTTCTGAGCCTCGCTGCGCTCGGAGATCCAAGTAGCAGGTAGCAAGTAGCAAGCTGCCAGCAGCCAGGAGCGTCCACCCTTGGCTCACGGCTCATGGCTCATGGCTCACGGCTCGGTGTCCGAATGACCGGCTGTGCCGACTACCATTAGGCACTAGCCGCATAGTGGATATTCCACGGAGGAGTGGTCATGACCACCGTTGACATCGATCTTGGGAGTTATCAGCTCGGTTGGGCCGACGCTGAGGACGACTACGTCTACAAGCCGGAGAAGGGCCTGAACGAGGACCTCATCCGCGACATGTCGCGGATGAAAGGTGAGCCCGAGTGGATGCTCGACTTCCGCCTGAAGGCGTATAAGCGATTCCTCCGCAAGCCGACCCCGCAGTGGGGTGGCGCGGGTCTCCTCAACGAGATCGACTACGACGACATCTACTACTACATCAAGCCGACCGAAGGTCAGGCGAAGGACTGGGACATGGTTCCCGAGTCCATCAAGGACACCTACGAGAAGCTGGGTATCCCGGAAGCGGAGCGCAAGTACCTCGCTGGTGTGACCGCCCAGTACGAGTCCGAGGTCGTCTACCACAGGAACCGTGAGGACCTCGAAGAACTCGGCGTGTTGTTCTGTGACATGGACACTGCCGTGCGGGAGTATCCGGAGCTCGTCCAGGAGCACTTCGGTACCGTCATCCCGCCGAACGACAACAAGTTCGCCGCCCTCAACTCGGCGGTCTGGTCCGGTGGATCGTTCATCTACGTCCCGCCAGGTGTCCACGTCGAGCAGCCGTTGCAGGCCTACTTCCGCATCAACGCGGAGAGCATGGGTCAGTTCGAGCGGACCCTGATCATCGTGGACGAGGGCGCCTACTGCCACTACGTCGAAGGCTGTTCCGCACCTACGTACACAAACGACTCGCTCCACGCTGCTGTCGTGGAGGTCGTCGTGAAGGACGGCGGTCGCTGCCGCTACACGACGATCCAGAACTGGTCGAACAACGTGCTGAACCTCGTGACGAAGCGAGCCGCCGCATACAAGAACGCGACCATGGAATGGATCGACGGCAATCTCGGCTCCGGCCTCACCATGAAGTACCCGGCCGTCTGGCTCATGGACGAAGGCGCCCATGGTGAGGTTCTGTCGATCGCGTTCGCCAACACGGGCCAGGTGCTCGACGCCGGTGCCAAGATGGTGCACGCTGCTCCCAACACAACGTCGCTCATCACCTCGAAGTCGATTTCGAAGGGCGGCGGCCGTTCCGCATACCGAGGCCTCGTTCGGGTCGAGGAGGGAGCGGACAATGCAAAGTCGTACGTGATGTGCGACGCCCTGCTCCTCGATGAGGACTCCCGCTCCGATACGTATCCGTATATGGAGATCGAAGAGTCGGATATCGACATCGGTCACGAAGCGACCGTTTCAAAGGTTGGCGAGGACCAGCTGTTCTACCTCATGAGCCGTGGCCTCGACGAGGCACAAGCGACAGCGATGGTCGTCGCCGGCTTCATCGAGCCGATCGTCAAGGAACTCCCCATGGAGTACGCGGTCGAGCTGAATCGCCTGATCGAGCTCCAGATGGAGGGCTCCATTGGCTAGCGACGGCTCCGCCGTTGAGATCTCAGATCCCAGATCTCCGACTGTCAGCGCTCGCGTATCCAGACCCTGACTGCACCTATCGTCGGACATCGGACTTCGGAAATCGGAGATCGTTCACCATGAGGATTCGCGTCGCACAGTGCACCGTTCGGTATGAGGGGCGATTGAACGCGTACCTTCCCGAGGCAACCCGTTTGGTGATGGTGAAGGCCGACGGGTGTGTCGCAGTCCATGCCGATGGCGGGGCCTACAAGCCGTTGAACTGGATGAACGCACCGAACACGCTGTCCGAGGAAGGCGACGTGTGGACCGTGCTCAATCCGAAGGGCGAGAAACTGATCATCGAGTTCGGTGAGATCCATTTCGAGACCGCCCTCGAGATGGGGGAGGACCCCGGTCTCCAGAAAGATGGCGTAGAACTCGAGCTCCAGCGTCTCCTGGCTGAACGTCCCGAGACCTTCGGTGAAGGGATGACGTTGATCCGTCGAGAGTATCCGACGCCGATCGGGCCGGTCGATCTGCTGTGCCGGGATGCCGAAGAGATGACCGTGGCGATTGAGATCAAGCGTCGCGGTGAGATCGACGGTGTAGAGCAGCTGACCAGGTATCTGGAGTTCCTCAACCGCGAGCCGCGCATCGCACCGGTTCGTGGCATCTTTGCGGCCCAGGTCGTGAAGCCACAAGCCCGGGTGTTGGCGGAAGACCGTGACATCGAATGGGTCGAGGTCGACTACGAGAAGCTGAAGGGCATCGACTCGGACGTGATGCGACTGTTCTAGCCGAGCGAAGCTCGGAGATCTCAGATCTCAGATTCCAGATTCCAGATTCCAGATCTCAGACGACGGCCGATCGATCATCGATCATCGATTTGCCCACCGAGGAGACAGGAGCGAGCAGCGACCAGCGCCTCCGGCTCATGGCTCATGGCCCAAGGCTCACGGCTCACCTTCTACCCCACCTGACGGCCGATCGATCATCGATTGTTGGACGGAGCCAGCAGCGACCAACGCCGTCCGGCGAGCGCCTCCGGCTCATGGCTCATGGCTCATGGCTCATGGCCAACCCCACACCCAACCGCCCCTACAACTCTGAGTACTGAGTACTGAGTACTGAGTACTGAGTACTCAGCTACAACACCGATTCGAGGTCGAAAAGCGTTGTGGGATGCCGTAGCTTCGCAAGGGCCCGCGTCTCGATCTGGCGTACCCGTTCTCTCGTGATACCCAGGTAGTCCCCGACGTCCGACAGGGTACGGGAAGGCTGTGCATCCAGCCCGTATCGGAGTACCAACACGGTGCGCTCCCGGTCGTCCAGTGAGTCGATCGCCCGGCGGAGTTCGTTCTGGCGAGCGAGTTCCGCGACCGAAGTGAAGGGGTCTTCACCGTTTTCGTCTTCGACGAAGTCGCCAAGCTCGGCGTCTCCGTCGTCGCCGACCCGCCGGTCGAGCGAGATGGTGTCGCTCGGTGCATTCAGAGCGATGAGGATCTTGTCCTCGTCGAGTCCGCTCACGTCGGCGATCTCAGCGATGGTCGGAACCCGCCGAAGTTGTTCTTTCAGCGACAATTCCGTCTCCTGGACGGTGCGGACCACGTCCACCATGTGTACCGGCAGGCGAATCGTGCGTCCGTGGTTCCCCAGCCCGCGGGTGATCGCCTGACGAATCCACCATGTCGCATAGGTAGAGAACTTGAACCCTTTGCGCCAGTCGAACTTCTCGACGGCGCGGATCAGTCCAAGGTTGCCCTCCTGGATCAGGTCGAGGAGGTCGAGGCCTCGCCCGGTGTACCGCTTGGCGATCGAGATGACGAGACGGAGATTCGACCGGATGAACTGCTGCTTGGCGTGGTCTGCCTGACGGATGTACCGGACGAGCTCGACACGTTCAGCGGCGTCGATGTCGAGGTCCTCGGCGAGTCTGCGTTCGGCGTCCTGGCCGCGTTCGATCGTGCGGGCCAGACGTATCTCGTCCTCCGCCGTGAGGAGGTCGTGTGTCGACACAGCCTCCAGGTACACGCCAATCGCGTCAGCCGTACCGGTTTCCCTCGCAGTCTCTGCCATGAACTCCGCCTCGTGGCTTGACCAACTACCCGGTAGGGGCAATAAATGGAAGATATCACCATCCACTAGTGCTTGGCAAGGGGACGAGTACGCTTCCGGCTGCATGTCCCACTTCCGTCTCCTCCTCGGCGCCGCGCTCGTACTCAGTGTTGCGGCGTGCACCAGTCCCGACCTGACGGGGGGTGGTGCGGTGATCCCCCCAGAACAGGGCGATCCAACGGTCGAGGTGGTCGTGCTGGCGGCCGACGATCTCGGTGTGCTCGATGCCATCGTCACCGTGGACGGGATACGGGCCGATGCGGGGTCGGACGGGACCATCGTTCTCCCTTGGCAGGACCGTGCGATCGAACTCGAGGCATCGGCTCCGGGGTTCCAGCCCTTCGAATACACGATCGAGGCACTCCCCGACGGCGGGAAGGTCGAGTTCCGTCTCGAACCGGTGTTGCTCACCGGCCGGGTGACGACGGACGACGGGCGGCCCCTCCCCGGTGCCACTGTGGAGCTAAATGGGCGGGTGGACCTCTCCGACACCGAGGGTCGCTATTCGATCGAGCGCGCGGTACCGGGAACAATGGTGGTCACGCGACCGGCGTGGGATGACACAGAGTACGAATGGGATGGCGCAGTGACAGCCCTCGATCTTTCGATGGCTCCGACGCTCGTCTACGGCATCCGTGCGTCCGCAGAGGACGCAGCCGACTCGACCCGATGGCAGTCGATGGTGGCGCTTGCGCAGGACACCGGCATCAACGCCATGGTGGTCGACCTCAAGACCGATGACGGGACGGTCACGTATGCGTCCAGTGTTCCTCTGGCCGTCTCGAGCGGAGCAGTCAACCCGGTGATCGATCTCGACTCGGTCCTCGGCGACCTTGACGCCGCCGGTCTCCGCCCGATTGCCCGGATCGTGGCTTTCCAAGACGATTTCGCGACGGCGGCCATACCCGAGCAGGCGGTCACCGCCGGCGGAGCCCTGTGGCGGACTCCCGGAGGCAGGGCGTGGCTGGATCCTTCGGACCCCGCATCGCACGAGTATCCCGTCGCGATCGCCGAAGAGGCGTGTGAGGCCGGGTTCGCCGAGATCCAGTTCGACATGGTCTCGTGGCCGATCGGTGACCTGACCGACGCCACATTCGATGGCGAGTACACGCAAGAGGTTCGTGTCGACTCGATCATCGCATTCCTGGATCGGGCGTATGCGGTCCTGCATCCCCGATGCGCCGTGAGCGTGACGGTGCTCGGAATCGTCCTCGAGTCCGGGTCGGACGAAGGTGTCGGGCAGAGCCCTTCAGCCATGTCGCGAAGTGTCGACATCCTCTCGCCGACGCTCTACACGACCAACTATGGATCCGGGTGGAAGAACTGGGACGATCCGGACGAGCACGCCGTCGAGCTCGTGACGACTGCCTTGGCCGGTGGCGCACCGCGTCTCGACGGTTTCGCGTACCTCCGACCGTGGCTCCAGACGTGGGGGATCAGCGAGAGCGATCAACTGGCCGTACAGTCTGCGGTGGCTGATGACGGCATGGGGTATCTGCTGTGGAGCAACAACGCAAACTATTCCCGGAGCAACCTCCCACCTCGCTGACCGACCTCGAGGCAGCGCTGATCGGGTGTCGCGCGTGTCCTCGCCTCGTCGAGTGGCGGGAGAC
>JAUIIM010000097.1 GCA_030431785.1 Acidimicrobiia bacterium
CGAACGCCGATCGGTTGAGCATCGTGTCGTTCGTCGTGCGGCACAGTGACCGGTACCTGCACCACAACTTCGTCGTCGCCGTCCTGAACGATCTGTTCGGGATCCAGTCACGCGGCGGGTGCTCCTGCGCCGGGCCCTACGGGCATGCCCTGCTTGGCATCGACGATGAACGATCCGAGCACCTGTCGCACGAGATCAACCTCGGGTGCGAGGGGATCAAACCGGGGTGGGTACGGGTGAACTTCAACTACTTCATCTCGGAAGCAGTGTTCGACTTCATCCTCCAAGCTGTAGACATCGTTGCGACCCACGGTTGGAAGCTGCTGCCGTGGTACGAGTTCGATACATCGACCGCGGTGTGGCATCACACCGACCGGAGCCAGGCGTCCCCGTTCTCACTGTCGGACATCTCCTACGCCTCGGGTGTGATGGAGTACGAACGCCCACCGGAATCGGCTGACGAGTCGATACTCGCCACCTATCTCGTGGAGGCGAGGACGCTGCTCGACGGCATCGATCCGGCAACGTCTCCCGAACAAGTGGAGCCGGAAGTGACCGCCTCGTTTGACGATCTCCGCTGGTTCCTCATGCCGAACGAGGCCCGAACCCCCGCCGCGACCCTCACCGCCGGACAGGAAGACGCCTGACACCATGGGCGCCGCTGCACCGACCTGGTTCCACGACGCCTTGGCCACGCCTGCGGACGAGCGTGCCATCGACGTCGAAGGCACGACCGTCCGGTATCTGTCGTGGGGCGAGCCGGGGAAGCCCGGACTCGTCTTCGTTCACGGTGGTGCCGCCCACGCCCAATGGTGGTCCTTCATCGCCCCGATGTTCGCACACGACTGGCACCCCGTTGCCATCCATCTCTCTGGTCACGGCGACTCCGGGAGGCGGGACGAGTACACGCACGATCTGTGGGCATCCGAGGTCATGGCGGTGGCGGCAGATGCCGGCTTCCCCGGACCTCCCGTCGTCGTCGGTCACAGCCTCGGCGGGATGGTCACGATCGTGACCGCCGCGAACTACGGTGATCGATTGAAGGGGGCCGTCATCGTGGACTCCCCCGTTCGCCGCCCGTCGCCTGAGTCGGAAGAAGCCAGAAGTGGCCGTGCGTTCCGTGCTCCCGGCACCTATCCGACGAAGGAAGAGGCGATGTCCCACTTCCGACTGATCCCGCCCCAACCCTGCGAGAACGACCACATCGTCGAGTGGATCGCCGAGAACTCGCTCCACGAGACGGAGAACGGCTGGACGTGGAAGTTCGACCCGAAGCTCTTCAAGGGAACCTTGGAACCACTTCGGGAGGAACTCGCTGCGATCCGTTGCAGGGTTGCCCTGTTCACCGGCGAGTTCTCCGTCGTGGTACCGAAAGACGTTGCGGAATACATGTATGGCCTGATGGGCGAGGTCTCACCCGTGATCGAGATACCCCAGGCCCACCATCATCTGACCCTCGACCAGCCGCTCGCATTCGTCGCCGCCCTTCGCACGCTCCTCGCCGACTGGAATCACTCGATCCCGTTCAAGCGCGACGGTGAACCGGCCGTAGACTGAACTCATGGCACGCGACCTGTACGAACCGCTCACACTCGAAGAGGCGTACGCCGCCGCCTTCTTGTGGTTCGACCACAAGGGCGAACCACCGGAAGAGATCTCGGAACCAGCGCACGGTTCGATCCATCTGATCACGGAAACGACCGTGGCACGCGTGCGGGAGGGAGAATCGCCGGCCGACCAGGCGTCGGTGCTCGCGACCCTGCGATCAGCCCCGGAAGGCAAACGGATCGCCATCTTCTCCACGACGGGTTTCACGAACGGCGCGATCACGATCGCCGAGAGCCAAGGCATCGCGTTGTATGAGTTCGACGGACACGGAACCGCCAAGCCATTGACGACCCGAGCGAGATCACTTCAGCCGGAGACGCTCCCCGACCCCCCGTATGCACCGAAAGTCGAGGAGGAACGAGATTCGCCGTGGGCGGACAGTCGCCTCCCGGGTCAACCGGCCTCCGTCCCGACGATGCCCGCCGAACGACAGGAGTCCGAGTCCGAAGCCGAACCCGTCGCGATGGCGACCGTCATCGGGGCACCGCGCGAGCGAAGCACACCGGTGCCCGACGACACCAAGGTCGAGGCGGACAGCGGATGGAGCGACTGCCCGACCTGTGGCGCAACCCACTTCCAGAACGCACGGTTCTGCAGATCATGCGGCACCGACCTGACCACCGGGGCGCCCCACGGGCGCATCCTCACGAGTGGTGGCCACACCCTCGTGTGCAAAGCCTGTGGGTCCCACGACATCGCGATGGAGACCTAGGCCGAGCTTCGCTCGGCCCGACGATCCGACATCCGACAATCCGATAATCCGATAATCCGAAAATCAGGTAATCCGACGGAGATCTGAGATCGGAGATCGGAGATCGGATCTCAGGGATCACAGCCAGTAGATGACCACCAGTGATCCCAGCATCGCCGTTGAGTTCGTTCCGATGTGTGCAAGCACGGCTGCGTACGTGCTGTTGGCGTAGAGGCGCACGAGGAGGAACCCGACACCGGCCAGCGCCGTCGATGCGACGGCGAGCAGGATCGCAACGGTGTACCCGATCGGCCCATCGACCACCTCACCGGCAGGGTTGGTGCCGATCGTGTCGAGGGTCGGCAGGATGTGCCACAGGCCGAACAACACCGACGACACCACACCCGCAACCAACGGCTTCATGCGTCGAACCAGCATCCCGAACACGATGCCCCGGAACAGCACCTCTTCGTACAGCGCAGTTGCGAGCGGAACCCGCACGAGCGCCTGGAAGAGCACCCACGCAACCGATGCGTCTTCGATCCGTTCGTCGCGGAACAAGTCACGGGTGATGGGAAGCGCGACGCCGATCGCGATGACGAGAGCGATCAGACCGATGACGGCGCCACCGACCTTCAGCCCACGACCGATGCGGTCGGGGCGGAGCCCCATCGATGTCCACGTCGTACCAGCGGTCCGTGCGATGACGATCGCCAGCCCCATGATCCCGAGGTGGAACGGGATGTGCCAGATCTCGTCGAGCACCTCGTTCGAGATGATGTTGGCGTACGAGGCCAGCGCGAGAATGAGTCCTAGGTGGAGGATGTGGACGTCTTCGGGTTCCGGTGGATTCCGCAGCCACATCTGTGGGCGCCACATCCGATCCCAATCGTCGAGCGACCAGGACCAGGCCCGGTCACGTCCACGTGCGCTGATGTCTCGAGGCATGGCGCAAGCGTAGGCGTGTGCCTGACCGCGTACAGATCCCAGATCCCGGATCCCGGGTCTGATATCAGATACCAGATATCAGATGTCGGACATCGGACTGTCGGACATCGGATCGTCGGGTCCACTCATTGACGCATCGGACGGGGTGTGGCATCATGGCTCCGGTCCTTGCGGGGACCACAGCGACGAAGGAGCGTACATGGTGATGCACAAGGCACCCATTCCAGCAGCAACGCTCTTCGCGCGCGCCCGGAACAGCTGACCAAAGCCACTTCCGCCCCGCTCCCGAGAGCCCCCGGACACCCGTCCGAACGCGTTCGACCCCTGTCTCTCGACCCCCCGAAGGACCACCATGATTCCCGTACGAGCCTATCTCAGACTCTTTACCGGCTACCTGCGGCCGTATCGCGCCCAGGCATGGTTGCTCGCGCTCCTGCTGCTCGTGACCATCGGCCTCCAACTCATCAATCCACAGCTGATCGCACAGTTCATCGACCGAGCACTCGAAGGCGCATCCGTCTCGTCGCTGGTACCGATCGCGGTCGCATTCATGGTGATTGCCGTGTGCCACCAATTGATCGCTGTCTGGGCGACCTATCTGGCTGAGAAGATCGGGTGGTCGGCGACGAACCAGCTCAGACTCGACCTGACCGAGCATGTCCTCTCACTCGACATGAGCTTCCACAAGGGCACCAGCCCGGGAGAGCTGATCGAACGGATCGACGGGGACGTGACCGCACTGTCGAACTTCTTCTCGTCGATGATGATCAAGGTGCTCGGCAACGCTGCCCTGCTCACCGGGATCATCGCGCTGCTGTGGGTCGAGTCGTGGATCGTTGGGCTGTCCATCACCGTGTTCACCGTCGCAGCGATGCTCGGCATGTTTCGTCTGCACGGGGTGACGGTCCCGTGGCACAAGGCGATCCGTGCGACCAGTGCCGAGATGTACGGCTTCATCGGCGAACAGATCGACGGCACCGAAGACATCGAAGCGAACGGTGCAACGGGCTACATGATCCGGCGGTTCGATGCCATCCAGCGGCGTTGGCTACCCCAGGTCGTGCGCGGATGGACGGGGTGGGCACTGATGTGGATCACGTCGATGACGCTGTACTTCTTCTCGCTCGTGATCGTGTACGTGCTCGGTTCGTGGCTGCTCGGTGTCGGGACGCTCACGGTCGGCTCGGTATATCTGGTGTTTCAGTACGTCCAGATGGCGCACCGTCCGATCGAACAGATACGGGAGGAGCTGATCGACCTCCAGAAGGCTGGCGCATCGATCGCCCGTGTCGAGGAATTGTTCGCCCGCGAGACGAAGCTGGTGCAACGCGCCGATGCGACCCTCCCGGAGGGCCCGCTCGGCGTGGACTTCCACGATGTCACGTTCCGATACGACGACGAGGCCGGGGATGAGATCGTCCTCGACGACGTCAGCTTCACGATCGCACCCGGCCGCGTGGTCGGGCTACTGGGACGCACCGGTAGCGGAAAGTCGACGGTCGCCCGCCTGGTGACGCGCCTCCACGAACCACAACATGGAGAAGTGCGTGTCGGCGAAGAGGCAACGTGGGATGTGAACCCCGCGGACCTGCGACATCGCGTGGCGATGGTGACGCAGGACGTCCAGTTGTTCCGTGCGACGGTGCGGGACAACCTGACGTTCTTCGATCCGACGATCTCGGACGCCGAGGTGCTCGACGCACTCGATCGTCTCGAGCTCCGCGAGTGGATCGAGTCGCTGCCCGACGGGCTCGACACCCATCTCGACAGTGGATCCGGGGGCTTGTCCGCTGGACAGGCCCAGCTCCTGGCGTTCACACGGGTGTTCCTGAGGAACCCTGGGGTGATCGTGCTCGACGAGGCATCGTCGCGGCTCGACCCGGCGACGGAGACGCTGCTCGAGCGAGCGGTGGACCACCTGCTCGAAGACCGCACCGCCATCATCATCGCCCACCGCCTGGCCACCGTGGCCAGAGCCGACGACATCGTGATCCTGGAGGACGGGAGCGTCCTGGAGGCCGGTGCTCGACAACAACTTGCCGACGACCCCGATTCGGTGTTCGCACGACTGCTTGCCACGGGGCTGGAGGAGGCACTCGCATGACCATGACACAACAATCCGTACGACGAGAGAGCATGCAGCCATCCGTGCCGTACCGCAAGGCGCTGTTTGCGATGATCCGGCACCAGCCCTGGCGCTATGCATGGGCTCAGGTGTTGTGGATCGCGATCTGGACAATGCCCGTGCTGGTCGGGCTGATCACCGCGTACTTCTTCGACAACCTCAGCGAGGACATGTCGACGAACATCGTGGTGATCGCCGTCGTCGCCACGCTTGGGTATGCCGCCGGTCGATCACTCGTGATCTTCCTGGGAATGCGGAACCACGGGTCCATGCTGTTCCGCGGTGGCGCCCAGATTCGTCGCAACATGCTCAACCGACTGTATGAACGGCCCGGTGCACAACCTTTGGATGAGACCCCGGGCGAGATCGTCAGCAGGTTCCGCGACGACGTGGAGCACATGCTCGAGCCGTTCGACATCTCGGTCGATGTCGCAGGGTCGGCGATCTCCGCAACGATCGCAATCGGGATTCTGTTCACGATCGACCCCGTGATCACGATTGCGATCATCATCCCGGTCATCGTGGTGGGCGTCGTATCGACATGGGCTGGTGGTGCAATCCGCGAGTACCGGACGAAAGCACGTGAGACCACTGAGGCGATCACCGGGTATCTGGGTGAGACGTTCGGCAGCACACAGTCGATCAAGGTCGCTGGCGCCGAACAGAACATGCTGCGGCGGTTCTCGGCCCTCAACGACGAACGGAAGCGGATGATGGTCCGCGATCGAACACTGACCTCGGTTCTCGAAGCCGTGTTCCGCAACACGGTGAACATCGGTACGGGGATCATCCTGCTCCTGGCAGCGGGGAGGTTGGTCGTGACCGGCGAAGCAGGGATCAGTGTCGGCGACTTTGCGCTTCTGGTGTTTCTCCTCGGCATGATCACCGAAGCGGCGTACTTCTTCGGGATGTTCATGGCACGCACCAAACAAGCTGGAGTCAGCTTCTCGCGGCTGATTGCAACCCTCGATGGCGCCCCTTGGCAACGTCTCTTCGTCGAGAACGATCTCGACCTGCACGAGGATGCAGAACCCGTTGCTCCGACGCTCTCCGATCCTGAGCCATTCGAGCGGTTCGAGTTGTGTGGTGTGAGCTATACCTACCCCGGCACCGACTTGGGGATTCACGAGATCGACCTCTCCGTCGGTGTCGGTGAGTTCGTCGTCGTCACCGGTCGCATCGGCGCCGGGAAGACGACGCTGCTGCGAGCGGCGCTCGGTTTGCTTCCGATCGACGAGGGGCACCTCGAATGGAACGGTGTGCGGATCGAGGACCCGAGCCTGTTCATGGCTCCCCCGCGCGTCGCATACACGCCGCAGGTTCCGCGGCTGTTCTCGATGTCCCTCCTCGACAACCTCGTGCTCGGTGAAACGGTCACCGAGGATTCGTTGTCGGAGTCGATTCACATCGCGACGATGACGAGAGACATCGAAACAATGCCAGAGGGCCTGGAGACGATGATCGGCCCGCGCGGAGTCCGCCTCTCCGGAGGGCAGGTCCAACGGTCTGCATCGGCTCGCATGCTCACGCGCCGACCACAGCTCCTGGTCCTCGATGACATCTCGAGTGCATTGGATGTCGAGACCGAGCAGACGCTTTGGCGCCGTCTGTTCGAGGCACGCGAGAACGTAGCAACGCTGGTGGTGTCGCATCGTCAAACCGCGATGCGCCGGGCAGACCGCGTGGTGGTGATGGACGGCGGCCGAATCGTCGCGACGGGAACAGTCGACGACCTACGTGCGAGCTCCCCCGAGTTCCGGGCCATCTGGGACGGGACGACGGAACGGTCGACGGCCGACCAGACGGCTAGCCGCGAGTGATCGAGACCAGTTCGATCTCGAAGAACAGCGTCTCACCGGCAAGGGGGTGGTTGAGGTCGACAGTCGCCACATCATCGGCGATCTCGATCACGACCACCTCCCTGCCATCCGTGAGCCACACGGTGTCACCGACGGCGACGTCCTGTTGGCTCTCCGTGATCTCGACCTCGGCAACCGCGGATTCGTCACGCAGGCCGTAGGCGTCCTCAGG
>JAUIIM010000008.1 GCA_030431785.1 Acidimicrobiia bacterium
AATGGCCCGAGCACTCGGTGTATCCGAATTGGGGCGCCACGATGCGTCGAGCCGACCTCGACGGCACGGTCGCCGGTCTCGCCGAAGCACAAGGTGCCGTCGTCGAACAGGGCACAACGGCGATGCCGATCTTCGAAGACGGTGCGGTCACCGGCGTGACCCTCAAGAACGCAGAGGGCGAACGAACGGTCCACACCGACTATGTCGTCATCGCCGACGGTTCCAACTCCCGGTTCGGTCGGGGTGTCGGCGCATCCCGTCGCCGTGACTACCCGTACGGGTTGGCGGTGCGGGCATACTGGGAAAGCCCGAATTCTGACGACCCGTTCATCGAGTCCCAGTTGGATATCCGGGACAAGAAGGGCCGTGCGATGCCCGGCTACGGCTGGGTGTTCCCGTTGGGTGACGGGGAGATCAACGTCGGTGCCGGCCTCGTGTCGACGTTCAAGGGATGGAAGGACATCAACACGTCCCACATCCTCGAGGCGTACGCCGAGAGCCTGCCCGATCACTGGAAGGTGACCGACGTCACCCCGCACACTCGCCCGATCGGTGGGAAGCTCCCGATGAGCCTGTCCGTCGGACCGAAGGTGGGTCGCAACTGGGTCCTCGTCGGGGACGCCTCCGGTGCGGTCAACCCGTTCAACGGAGAAGGCATCGACTACGCCTACGAGACGGGCCGCATGGCTGCCCGTCACATCGCAGAGGTCGCTGCCGGTTCAGCGGACGATCTCACCCCCTACGCCATCGAACTCGAGGACACCTACGGCGACTACCACCGGGTGGCCCGCGTCTTCGTCAAGGCGATCGGCAACCCAACGGTCATGAAGACCCTCACCACCGTCGGCCTGCGATCGAAGCCACTCATGGAGTGGACGCTCAAGGTCATGGCCAACCTCCTCGACCCCGAGGACGCCAAGATGACCGAACACGTCTACACGGCCATCGAAC
Organism: Acidimicrobiia bacterium; assembly: GCA_030431785.1. Classification (GTDB taxonomy): domain Bacteria; phylum Actinomycetota; class Acidimicrobiia; order Spongiisociales; family UBA5794; genus UBA5794. Next base: position 952 of record JAUIIM010000008.1, read on the forward strand.
GAGTCGTCAACGCCGGCAAGTAGCTCGCTTTCGACGACCTACCGGGGTCGCCCGGCAGCAAGCTCATCCACCACGCCCCGTATCGCGTTGTAGATGGTGTTGGCTTGCTCGGGGGTGTTCCCGACGGCGGTCACACCGAACCGTCCGTCGATGGCGAGGCATGAGAGCATGTGAGGGACGACACCGGTTCGGGTTGCCGTGTCGAACAGGATGCCTGCCGACGCAAGTGCGTCGATCACGGCAGCTGGAGGCAGTCCGGTCCAGTGTTCGTCGACGAGGTTGTCGGTGGCGACATAGTGCTGCTCCTGGCCACGATCGTCGACATACCCACCGGCATCCACGTCGTATTGGCCGGGGGCAAGGTGACGGAGGACTGCGAGGGGGTGAGAGGTTCCTCCGCGGCGGAGGTTGATCTCAAGGGCATGAACACTCCACGGTCCGCTTTCGTCGTCGGCGCTCGTCACGAAATCGACGGCAAGCCGACCCAGCGCCCCTCGGTCGGCCAGAGCGTGGCCAACGGCAACGGCATGGTGACCGATCTCGGCTGCGTATGCAGGATTAGCCGGGAATCGGCATCCCAGGTAGATCTGGCCGCTGTCGTCGAGGATCTGCTCGTGGGAGGACAGGACCCGCACGGAGCGGTCGGGCTGGATGTCGAGCTGCACACTCGGGCTCGAATACATCGTCCCGGCGATCATGGATTCCACGATGAAGCCTGCGTCCAGATCGGCGATGTAGTCGGGGTCGAGGCTGTTCACACGACTGCGGAGCTGTCCAAGGGACATGGCCGACCCGGGCTCTGCCAGACCGTCGAAACCGATGACGGCGTTCCCGTCGCCGGCGCCGGAGTTGTCGTGTTTGAGGACCACGGAGCGGAGATCGGGATCGGCTGTTCGCAACCGGTCGATCGCCGTAACCGCATCGTCGACGGTGTGGAGGTTCTCGAAACCTGGTGGTACCGGTACGTCGGCGTCACGCATCAGTTCTCGTCCGGCGCTTTTGAACCCGAGTGGCCACAGCTCGGGCGCGGTCCCGTTCACTGGCACCTGGAGCCCCGTCGCCAACTGGACCTCAACCTCGGTGACATTCCACGGCTCGATATAGGCAGGCGTGTCACCGATCCAGTTACGCATCGCCTCGATGGTTGCGGGCTGCTCCACCAGCTTGGCGGCAACCGACCTCGCGCTCATATCTTCGATCGCCACGATGTTGAAGCGGTCGCGGGCCCCATCGGCGAGCTCTGGCGGAAGAAGCGAGAAGTACAGGTCGACGACAGACTCGTCGGGCTTCTGCGAGCACACGTACAGGATCCGCACCGATGGCATACGCAGGAGCACGACCGCGACCAGGAACCGGTGTTCGAGCGAGCCAAGCCGGCTGGCATAGTGGGACATCATTGTCTCACCGATACTGAACGACGGCAGCACAATCACGGTGTGAGGCGTCGTCGAGTCAGGTGTTGTCAGCGCGTAGAGGGGTGGAAGGGTTTCCTGGAGTTGGTCGAAGTCGAGCATCCGACGACCCTAGCCAGATCGAGTCCAGCCTGACGTGCCAAGCGTGAAGCGACGAGCGCCGTCGGAACGGGCGCAACCCCGGCGAGTACCGGATAGGCTCGGAACGACCGATGCGACCCAAGGAGTCCAGTGGACACATTCCAACCGCAAGCCATCACGCACATGCTGGTCGTATCCGACCCTGAGAAGAGCCGTGATTGGTACGTCAAGGTGCTCGATGCCACCGTCCACAGCGAGTACGGGAGTTCGGTGGTCCTCAAACTCCAGGACACCTGGCTGCTTCTGGTCGAAGGGGCGGGCCCCACCCCCGACAAGCCGACGATCACCCTTACCGAACCCGACGACCCGAACCATGCCAGCAGCCAGATCATCTTCCGCGTCGACGACTGCCAGGAGACCTACCGCCTCCTCACCAGCCGTGGCGCCGGCTTCCTAACCTCCCCCCGCCACCGAGGCTCCGAGACCCGAGCCTTCTTCCAAGACCCCGACAACCACCTCTTCGAGATCTCCGAGGTCAGCTGAGTTCGTCTGAAGGTGGGTCGCAACTGGGTCCTCGTCGGGGACCCCTCCGGTGCGGTCAATCCGTTCAACGGAGAAGGCATCGACTATGCCTACGAGACAGGCCGCATGGCAGCCCGCCACATTGCCGAGGTCGCTGCCGGCTCAGCCGACGACCTCACCCGTGCGCCATCGAACTCGAGGACACCTACGGCGACTACCACCGGGGGGCACGCGTCTTCGTCAAGGCGATCGGGACCCCGACGGTATGCCACATATATCGGCCCATATCGCATGGATACACTCTTGCATATAGCCGAACAATGCGATACACTGAATGTACCATCTAATACGTGAGGTGTACTATGCCCGGAAACGAACAGCGCACAATGCGCATACCAATCCCGGTCCCACTAATCCGCGAGATGGACGCTGTCATCCTTGGAGGCGTTGGCGGCTATGAGACCAGGGCCGAGTTCATAGTCGATGCGATTCAGGAGCGGATTCTTGAGCTGTCCGTGGATAGCATCGAAGAGGCTGGACCGCCGCCTCCAACGCCAATCGAGCGGGTAGGTATCGCGCCGCCAGCCGATCCGGTAGCTCAGCAGACGTCTGCTAGCGCCGTGACCTTCAGCATGCCAATGACGGCATTAGCCGCACCGGCGGCGGGCTTCGTTGTTCCGGACGTAGACGACCTCAACCGACCCGCGAAGAGCGCGCTATTCGGCCTTCACAACCGCGACTACCCATCTCTGTGGGCGCTCACGAAACTCGCTTCGCTGACGGTGGATCAACCGATACCGATCGAAGACTACTTCTCCGATGTGCTCAAGGTTGCGTGGGAGTTCGGGGAGCTACTCCTCGCGATCGAAAAGCACACAGGTAGCAAGTGCACAGCCTTGTTCCCGACCAACCCCAAAAAGCGTAAACCCGCTGAGATGGGTTTCCGTTCCTTCGCCGTGGGCGACTATCGGCCCGAGGGTGACGCCTTCGCGACTAGCGGACCACTCTTTGAATGGCGCTTGATGGCTCTTATCGGCGACCGTGATGCACCCCTAGTTGGTCTCACCGAATCGGGCTGGAAGCTGCTCGGAGACGTTACTGGTATCTCAGTCGAGGAACCGCACCCGCCGGAGGTTGCGAGAGCCTTCTTCTCTCACATCGCTACCCACGCACCCGAAGACTGGAAAGGGTTCGCCGAGATCCTCCGAGCCATTGGACACGGAGCGACACGCCAGGACGTGCTGGATCACGTGGCGAGGGTTTGGACATCTTGGACCGACAATGAGGTATCCACCAACTCGGCTGGCTATATCGCCAGAGCTCGCGAATGGGGTCTCGTGGAGCCAAAGCAGATCAAATCGCAATACCACCTGACTCACCTCGGACACGCCTACACAAATGGAGAGAACCTATGACCAACAGCAATGGAAAGATCGTTGAAGCGGCCCTGGCCGCCCGCACCGTCGACGCGGCCGGTGAGGTGCAGGATCTCATAGCCCAGGCCATTGGGACTCGTCATCAGCGACCCCTCGGCGACAAAGGCAACAACCAAGGCATCCTCACGGGCTCCGGTGCTAGTTACGACCACAAGTCTCTTGAGGTCGTCACCAACATGCAGGACGCGGTTGTCGAACTGCACGCTCTGCGCAAGTACCGGAACCGGGAAGCGGTGCCATTCGTCACACCGCACGAGGCGGCGACCACACTCCTTTCGGGTCTCAGCACAAAGGAGCGAGCAGCGCTCGCCTCCGTGACAATCGACAAGGCTGCAACCGGGGCAGAGAAGAAGCGCATCACACTGGTCATGCGCGACCTTGGCTGTGGCATTACTGCTACCGAGGTGCCGCGCACCATCTTCCAAGTTGGCGCGGGTCACAAGGACGGCGTTGACTGGCAGCAAGGTACATACGGACTTGGTGGTGCACTCACCTACCTCAACGCTGGGAGCGTGGTCCTGGTGACACGGCGGCACCCGGACCTGCTGGCTCTTGACGAGGAGGACAGGATCACGGTTGCCGTCGTGCAGCGTGAAAGAGTGCATACCACGGCGAACGCCTACTACTTGGTGACTAGACCGTGGGATGAACGCGATCCCTCAACATGGGCAAAGCAGTTCCGTTCTCTATCCCGGCCGCGGACTACCCCCAGTTTGAGCCTGGCACTCATGTCGCTCTCATTGCCTACGACACGGAAGGGCTCGGCCGCCGTTCCGGCGACGAAAGGTCCTTCGACACGGTTCTGAATACGCGTCTGTTCCGTCCAGTACTGCCTATCAGATATCGCAACAACATCACGCGGCCGGATCGGGACGAGACCCTTCATGGTCTTGAACGGCGCCTCGACGACAACCCCGGCGAGCCAGGCACAGAGGGCGCCGACACGCTGCCCTTCAATCACAATGGCACCACCTATCACCTACCCATCCGGTTTCGGCTCTTTTCCAAGCGAGGAGAGAAGGGCCAGCGGCGCAACTTCGTCGCCTATGGCCACGCGCTACTGCTGACGTCCAATGGTCAGGTTCACTCGCATTGGTCGCCCCAATACTTCAAGTTCCACACGAAGCTGAACAAACTGTATGACCGGATCCTTGTGATCGTCGAGAGCGACACCCTCCCCATTGAGATACGGACCGAGCTGTTCACCGCCGACCGTGCTCAGCTCGTGCGCAGCCAGGTCGCGATGCGTTTGGAGAAGGAAATCGCAGCGTTCCTCAACGATTGGCCGACTCTGCGAGACGCGAACAACGCACTCATTCGTGAGGCTATTACCGGCGACAACAATGGCCGGCCGACGATCGCTGTCGCAGAGCAGATCGCGCGGGCGTTCAAGACGAAGGGCTTTTCGCTCGGCGCGGTCGGGGCGGGCAGAACCGGAGGCCACAACCCCCGGCCGCCCGATCCTAGCCCGCCTGAGGATCTCTACGATGATCCCACTCACTTTGAGGGACCCGAGTCAGTCGGGGCCCTCGCAGGCAAGGTCAAGGGTGTGTACTTCAAGTTGAATGGCACGGACGGCTTCATCAGCCGACGCGCCCAGCTGTTCGTGACCTGCGACCACCCTGATATCGGGGATTCGGAGATCACAGTCGGCGAGCTCCGCGCTGGCCGAGTGCGTGTCTCGATTGCAGTGCCCGAGAGCGCCAGCCTTGGCATCTACAAGCTCAAAGTCCAGATACCGATGTGGGCGAAGACTTCCGGCGGACTGGGTCCTCGCTTTGAGTGGACCACCAAGATTGAGGTCGTTGACGAGCCCTCGACCAAGCGACCCGAGCGCAATGCCGCAAAGAACAACGCCAAGTCCGGACCCGGCGATGGGGGACTCGTTGCTTTGATCTGGAAGAGCGAGACCGATGACGGCGTCGAGGATTGGACAGCTGCAACTGTCGGTGAAATCGAAATGGTTCGGGGCAAGGACCTTGCCGAAAGGCGCCCCGAGTATGCAGAGCTCGCCAAGGTCGACACAGAGATCCCCACCATCGTGCTCAACCGAACCTACTCGCCCCTCAAAGCCTACATACAGGCTCGCGCGGCTGAGCTGACCGAGGAGGGCAAGGAGCAAGCACGCGACCGTTACGCGGTTGGCGTAGGCGTGGCTCTGCTCGTCCTCGACGAGGATGCTCGTAGGGCCGAGAAGGCGGGCAAGCAGCTCGATGAGTCAGCCGTTGCCGCTGGTCAACGCGCCGCCGCCCGTGCAGTACTTAGCGTGATGCCAGCGTACGACAGGCTCGCGAAGGAGCTGGAGAACTGACGCTACAGCGGCGGCAACAGTGGCATGGCGCCTAGGCCAGAGTCCGATCATCGGACCGACAGCCAATGGCGGGGGTGGTGGAGGAGCCGGCGGACTAGCCAAGTCTGGTGAAGCGTCCGGGCCCGCGGCCGACCTCCCTCGGTGGCCACGCCTCAGGGTGGTGGGACAACGGCCGAGCATCCTACGATGCCACCGACACCTGAAATCATCGACGGAACATCGGGCGGGCCGGGCGCTCGGACGAACCACGAGCAGGGGCTCTTGCGGAGCCCAGTGCTCCGCAAGAGCCCCATCAGACGCATTGCGGGAGTTGCTCGCCGTTTCGCGAGCTCATCGGCCCCACTGGAATCAGGCAGAACCTGTCGTTCGACCCAGCTAGGCTTACAACAGAGTTACAAGCATGTAAGTCCGGAGAAAATGAGACTCATAGACCTCTTCGCAGGATGTGGTGGCCTGACCAGCGGCTTCGAGACGGCCGGATTTCGGCCTGTCCTCGCTGTCGAATGGGATCCGTCAGCGGCGGCGACCTATGAGGAGAACTTCGGTTCGCACGTCCTGCAGGGAGACATCACCGCAGTCCAAGATGAGACGTTCCCCAGCGCCGACGTGGTCGTTGGCGGCCCCCCATGCCAAGGGTTTTCACAGCTTGGAAACAGAAGCCAGACCGACCCGAGGAACCGGTTGTGGCAGGAGTTTGCGCGGGTTGTTTCACACGTCCAGCCGTCCGTGTTTGTCCTTGAGAACGTTCCCCAGTTCCTCAAATCCGGACAATTCCAACTGATGCAGGATTGGACTAGCGACGCTGGTCCACTTGCTGGCTACGAGCTGGCCTGGGGCGTTCTGAACGCCGCCGACTTCGGCGTAGCCCAACGTCGCAAGCGGGCGATCCTGATCGGGTCACGGGTCGGTACGCCAACCCTCCCGCAACCGACGCACGGCGAAAAGGGGGCTTATGCCTGGGTGGGACTCGATGACGCCCTCTCGGGAATCCCGTTCGAAGCTGGCCCATCCTCCCTCCCGAATCGCGCGCGAGATGACGGAATTGCAGGACCGTTCAAGGCCGAGGAGCTTCACCTCTCCCGCAACCCGCGGGAGCTGAGCCTCAGGCGCTATGACGCAGTACCGCCGGGTGGGGGCAGGTTCGATCTGCCCGAGGACCTCCTCCCAGCGTGCTGGGCAAACAAACCAACCGGGACAACGGATGTGATGGGACGTTTGGAGTGGGACAAGCCATCGGTCACCATACGAACGGAGTTTTTCAAACCCGAGAAGGGGAGGTACCTGCATCCGGAGTACGATCTCGACGACTCCTCTAAGCGGGTTAATCGGCCGATTACCCACTGGGAAGCAGCACGCATCCAGTCGTTCTCCGACGATTTTCGATGGTGCGGATCAAAAATCGAGATTGCGCGACAGATTGGCAATGCTGTACCACCACTTCTCGCCGAAACGATCGCTGCTCACATTCGAACCTCGCTACTTGATTCGTGAGCACGCCAAGCTTCCTTCACGACATCCTCGGTTGGCGAAATGGTGTGCCGAACACGGCTGACAGGGGTAGTCGATCCTCGATCGCGATCGCTGCGTTCATACTCGAACAACTCGAGATTGAGCGCGAAGCGGCAACGACCGGTCAGGAGGCCGGGTCGCAACTCGAGCATGGTGTAGCGGGCCTCCTCTCGACCCAGCTACACCGGCTGGATGCAAAGCGGCTTTGGTCCGTTGCTCTCGGCCAGCCGATCACACGATTCGCTCAGTACAGCCATGTTGCAGACCTAGACGATCTTGTTCGGTCGGACCAAAGTGGCATTCTCCGAACGGTCGTCGGCGCTGACTATGTGATCACACCCGATGTCACCGTTGCGGTAGAGCGATTCGGCGAATCGGGCTTTCTCCACGCGGCGGTGTCGTGCAAGTGGACAATACGATCGGATCGCGTGCAGAACATCAGACACGAGGCCGTGCTGCTTACCAGACTTCGCAAGGGTCGCCAGCCCCACATCGTTACAGTTACTGCCGAACCCCTTCCCACGCGCCTCGCATCGATAGGGCGTGGCACCGGCGAGGTAGATGCCGTGTATCACGCAACGTTCGACGAACTACGTTCAGCTACCGACTTCGCCGGTACAGCAGAGCAAAAGGCTGCACTCACCGAGTTGATCGACCAAGGCAGGCTTCTCGACCTAGCCGATCTCCCCAAGGTGCTGGCCACCTACTAGCTCACGGGCTGTCGGAGTGATCGGTCGCCGTGGGATCGACCACACGATTCACCAGCGTACGGACCGGGCCGCGGCAGCGGTGACGGTCGAAGAGCTGCCATAACCACTTGCGGTCGGAGCGCCAAAACACCCGCTCAGTTTCTGTACCGACGAAGAATGGCTTCAGGGTCTCTTGTTGCCCGAACCTCTGACCTCGTTCGCCGGATATCGGTCGGCATTCTGAGCGAGCTTCCGCCAGACGGCTTCGGCTAGGTTGATATCGAGTTGGTCTGCGATGCGTACGACATACTGCAGGATATCGGCCAACTCGTCTTCCGCCGCGCGCTTGCGATCAGGGTCTAGATCCGCTGATTGCTCAGGCGTCAGCCATTGGAACACTTCCAACAGCTCCCCTACCTCCCCACCCAGTGCCATCGCTAGATTCTTTGGAGTGTGGAACTGATTCCAATCGCGTTCGTCTGCGAAATCCCTGAGGAACTGCTCCAAACCCCCAAGATCAAACGGCTCGCTCATCGGGCACCTCTTGCAGACTTGCTTGAAACTCGGCCCAACTCATCACCCTGGGCGATGCCCACTGACTCTTGGTACGGCCTTGGCGAGCAACCGCCGCGATATCCGCGGATAGTGGCAAATCGATCTCCAGCGGCTCCAAACCCATGCATAGATACCGCTCACCCCCGGGTGCTGGGTAGCCGGATGCCAGCAAGTCGGCCGCAGTGCGCAAGAACAGTGTGCCATCCAACCGTAGCAAGTCAGCCCGATCCCGGGTCGGGTTGTACAGGATGATCAGCGAAGCACGAAGTTCAGCCGAATCAAGCCCAACCGCGCCTTGGCGACCCTCGTCGGCACGGACGTTGTACTGGAAGTTGTTCATGACCCACTGCCGATGCTCCGCACTCTTGACATACCCAAGAAGCACGAGCTCGTCGTCGGCGGGCATCTCCAAGAACGGAGCTGGGTCCAACCGCCTCTCTGCAGCATCGGAGTCTTCCTGCCAGGGCCGGTAGCTCTTCTGCTCCCAGTATCGAGCTCGTTCCCGGCTGGTACCAGCCGCCGATACGTGGTCCAATGCATCGTTGATAAAACGCGAAAGTGCTTGGGTCCCCGCGTTCGACCCTTTGCCATCGGATGTAGGTCGGAGTACAAAAGCGCCGAGACCGGGGAGGACCTCGTGGTACTTGAACATCTGCTTGTCGGGTTTGTCGTCTGTCCCCGGGTATAGCACGTACGCGCCAGATGTCCTCCTAACGGCATCGCGATAGGAATGCATCTTCAGGAGGTCATCGCTCTTGGCAGTTGCCGAGCGCACGATCGTTGGTTCGGTAGCTTCTCGACCGGAGATGGGCTCGGCCAAGACCTCCGTCAACTCGTGTAGGCGGTACTTGGCATCGAAATGTAGCCATGTCGCGGAAGCCGCCTTGCCCACAACCGAAATCCGAAGCGAGCAGTCTGGACGCACTGGAGTGGTCCATGATTCGTGTTTCCCGAAATGGCGATTAAAGAAGAGCTCCAAGCTGATCTCCTGGCCGCGGCGTTCCACTGACCCCCGAATGACTGCCTCAGACCTATCGCGACTCAAGTTGAGTGATAGACCACCGTTCTGAACAGCAAACAACTGGGATGTGTCCATCGGTTGCCCAATCACCGTCGAGATCACGCGTGCCAGTTCGAGGAACACCCAGTATTCGTACAGTGTCGCCACGTTTCGTTGGCCAGCACGAAAGACGTCATCGCCTCCTGACCAATCGAGATCTGCGGCAACCTCGATCATCAAGTACGAGCGGAACACGTCGCGATATCCTTCCCGCCGCTGCAACACTTGATTTCCCGCCGGGAATGAGCTCAGTTCGCCCACATCGCGCAGCTTGGGAGCATTGAGGCGCGAACTGAGCCAGGACTCGAGCGCGAGGGCTTCCCGCATACCGCGCCGGTCTGAGGCTTTCGCCGAGCCTTCCAACAAGGCGCGGATATCAATCACCATACTCAGCCAGCGCTCAAGGGCATGTTTCACAAAGCGATTCGGTACCGTATCTAGCGACTCAACATGAACGGTGCGGTCGACCTCGCTCGGTACCGTCCTCAACGTAGTCACCGGAGCGTGAATCCTCGGACCCGGACCGGTGAGAGCCTTGATGGTCTCGCGGCCCGGACGCAACCCTCGCTGCGGCTGAGCACGCTCCAATTCACCTCGGTACTCCACGTGAGGCCGGTTGGTAACTAGGCTGACGGCACCATCGAGCGTTTCGGACTCGATCAGGGCCTTGAGCAGCGCAAACCGCTGATAGAGGGTTCGCGGAGACCCTCCTTGAGTGGGTGCCACTCGGATCTCCGATGCGGCAAATCGCAGCATGAGCGCCTCGGTCGCTTCGTCCGCAATCCGGCCGAGCATCCACCGATAGTCGTCCAAGTAGCTGAGTTTGCGCGAGCGAACTTCAATGTCGCACCTCCCGATGAGGTTGCCCATCTGATCCAATACCGCCACGGGAATGGTCCCCGTTCGCCTCCCCGGGCGAACACGACCGGTCCGCTCAGAAGAGTCATCGGCATCGAAGATCTCCCTAGGTTCGAGACGCACGCCTCCGTCGAGGCCGTCTACCTCGTAGCGATATTCGATGTCTTCGAGGACCTGCACGGCGCTCGCACCCTCGAGGTCGGGATCATCTCGTAGGTCGAGGAGCGCATCAGTGCCTCGCCACCGCGTTTGGGCCGGTCGACACAACAGGCGAAACGTGGCTGTGCATTCACCGTTGGGCTGTAGCAGTGGAATCTCAACAGCCGTTATGCGTCCTGACATCACTCTGCGAAGCTCACAAAGTGGTTCACAACAACTCGTTTGTGCATACGCGCCACCTTGTCGAAGCTGATGGGCAAGATCGGCGCACCGTCGGGAGGTTTCTGCGGGTCGAACTCCGCCTGCGCCTCGGTACCTGGGCCGTGAAAGCACCAACTGGCCAAGAGCCGGAGAGGATTGGCTACCTGCTTGACTGACCCATGGAATCGAGGCAGCACCTTCTGCATTACCTGAAAGTCCAGCGCGCTCTGCCAGTCATAGTCGCCAGCCTTTGTCAGCAATTGGCCAAATCTCAAAGCTTCCTGGAATACTCGATGCCCGAACTCCCTGTCAACCGAACTCAGAATCTTGTGCAGTTCAATCAGAGCTTCCGCGAGCTTGTCGCGCCCGTCCCAGGACTCGTCTCCCGTATCGATTGCAGCGGTGAGAAAATGGGCCACCAGGTCGTCTGACCCCTGCTCAATGTCGAGCGGACCTGATCCGCCAATCTGAAGGTCTTCAGTGAGCACTCTGAACTCGAGCGTGTTTGCGCGGTCAAGCACCTTGGGAGAGAACATGTAGGTCGTCTCGTCAATATTGACCGTACCGACAACGAACAGGTTTTGTGGGAACGGCAGCTTTGGGCCCCCCGAGGGGCGCCACTCCCCATTCTCGTGAACCAGATCTGGAAGAATCCGTTCACCGGACTCAATCCCTGACAAGACATCTGCGAAATAGCGTTCGACATGCGCGAGATTCATCTCATCGAGTAGCAACAGGTAGGGATAGTCGGGGTCGCGCGCCGCTCGCAACATGAACTCAAGCGTCTCCGGAACCACCCATGCATAAGTGCCATCGTCGCCGCGGTTGGAGAGCTGGTTCTCGTATCCGAGCAAAGCATCGGGACCCGTCCAGTCAGGCCTAACAGCGACAACTTGGTAGCGATCAACACCCAGCCATTGACCGAATGCGAGGGCGAGTCGAGTCTTACCGGAGCCTGAAAGACCAGTGAGTAGAGCCAGACGTTTGGTCGCAAGAGATACGACGAAAGATCTGACAAGGTCGTCGTGTCGCTGTCCGTAATCAAGTCCCGACTTGCGAAGCGCCAGTTGCACTTGTGAGCACACGTCACTGAGCGAGACCTCTACGGTTTCTGTTGGGCCTCTGGCTCCCGCTAGTTCGACTGCCACTCCTCTGCCTCCTGATGCTGAGCGTCGAAGCGCTTCACCGACATCGCCGCCATAGTACGCGTCGAGCTCACCGATACTCATGCTGCCTCGTTCTCGGACGCGTCTAATCCTCATGCGGAACGGATAGATCAGTTCGGACTGGCGAACCTCGTCGGGCCACAAAGGTTCCGATTCCTCGGAAAGGCCACCATCGACTATCGCCTCGACGACCCGATCAAAGCCGTGTGCAGCGAAGCTCTCAGAATCCTGCCGTGGGCTACCACCCCTGAAGTTGGAACCGAAAATCAACAGGCTCCCGGGACCAACTGCCCGACAGTCCGGATACTCCTTCTTCCACCCCCAAACACCCTCTTTCAAACCGAATTCGAAATTCTCGGCCGCCGCGGAACCGACATAAACGGCCAGGGCAGTCGATCCCTGGGCGGGCTGCTGTGGCGGATCCAGTTTCGAGCACATCGACAGCAGGGTCTGGAGATCATCGAATAGCACGGAGTCCTCTGGAATATCACCCCGCTCGTAGCCGAAGGCAGCAACACTGCCAGCCGCATAGTCGGAGGCCAATCTCGATGTACCCAATTCAATGGGTTCGGTCAGCGCCGAGTCGGTGCTGAGTTCAAGAACATCTCTGGCCTGTTGGGCGGCGGCGGCAACCTCATCGCGCGGACGTGATTTGAAGTCCTTGCCACCCTTAGTTGGTATCTGGGTACCTTGGTTCAGCGACAGATACACCCTGGACCCGGCCTCGTTGAACAGGAACACGACATACCAGCCTTGGGTTGGCTTCGGGGACATGGTCGGGTCGAAGACTCGCACCCAGGGGACCCTGGCCTTTCGCCCGATTCCGTCACTCCCCTCCACACGCAGCGACGGATCGATATGCGGCTCTAGAAGGCCCGGAATGGATCGCCGGATCAAACCCCCGCGTTCCGACATGTCGGGCGTATTCGTCGAGGAGTACCCCAGCTGCAAGCGGAGGACCCTGTCAAGCGCGATCCCAAGTGAGTTGCCTGTCCTACTGCTTGCCGCTTCCTGTGGCACTGTCGCCTCCTGATCGAGAACGCACAATACTCTGTCGCTCGATTGCTACCCGGGTGGGCAACATCAACGCTGGCTGCGTTCACTTCGCTGCCCAAGGCTTGGAGAGTCCCGGCGCCGCTCCATTGGGTGGCGTCGCTTCCGTCGACCAGGTCGACCATCGTTCACCCGTCGTCTTTCCTCGACCGAGGCGGTACTCGGCCTGCAACGCCCAGATTCAGGTTCTCTACGGCCAACCACGCGGGGCAGAGGCAGATGAGCGGTGACGCTGTCGCTCGGGCCGCTCGCGCCCCTCCTCTCTCACGCTTCGCCGCACGCTCTGATGACGCCTGTGCCGGCATACGGCGGGCCGGTTCGGCCGAAACTCAGGGCTCAGGGAACTCGCTCCCGACTCATGTCAATGCTGGCACCGACCAGCCTGCTGCCCTCGCTATCTTCTTCCCATGCGTCCAGGGACTGCCATTGTTGTGGGGATCTTGATCGCCTTCATCGTGGGGGCATTTGTCATCAAGTTGATCAATGGTGGGCTCTCGCCGTAGGTCGCATCACAACCGCAGTGCCTCCGATGAGCAGATCACTCCGCGATACTGTCCGCATGTCTGAGAAGGACCAATCCGGCATGACGCCCGGCGACCACCCCCGCGGATGTATCGGTGGGCGGGGCGAACGGATGTCGGAGTCAGTCGCTCGGAGAACCAGAACGCCGCTCTCCCCGAAGGCGCTGGCGAGGGATCGGTGGGCGGAATCGCTGTCGCTGATAGATTGGGCGGGCACCCGGAGGAGGCATCACCAGCCGCTGCGTCAACGGCCAGCGCCACCGACCGAATCAACCCAGCGACCGGCTCATCCACAGCCGCCATCCGATGACCTAGTTAAACCAACTCGGGCGCGGCGTACCAAACGAGCTACGCGCCGAGCACCCTGGGAACCGGCTGCGCTCGGCTAGTCTGCTTGTCGGTTCGAGAGAGGAGACTCCGTGGCCATCACTGCCGACCATTTCAAAGCGCTCGTGCGCCGGCACATGGAGGGTGACGATCAAGGCTTCTACTCCGTCGCTCGCCAGGTTGCAGCGCGAGCAGCCCGAGAGGGGAAGAACATCTTTGCGGCTGAGCTCAAAGAGCTGATTGAGTCGGCTGGGACTCAACCCGCAGCCCAGCTGCGTACGGTGCCCATCCAGCAGCCGCGAGGAGAGCTGGCCGGACTCATGTCGGTCAACTATCCGGACGTAACTCTTTCGATGATGACCCTCACTCGCGATGTTCGCACGAAGCTCGAGCGTGTCCTAACCGAACAGAGAACGGCTCATCGGCTCGCTGAGCACGGGCTCGACCCGATCTATCGACTTCTACTGATGGGCCCGCCCGGCACCGGCAAGAGCATGTCTGCGGCAGCCCTGGCCCATGAACTGAAACTGCCGCTCTTCACGATCCAACTCGATGTCCTGATAAGCAAGTACATGGGTGAGACCGCCGCAAAACTGCGCTTGGTGTTCGATACGGTCGCCGAGACACGGGCTGTCTATCTGTTCGATGAGTTCGACGCTCTTGGAGCGGAGCGAACCGCCGGCAATGACGTCGGAGAAGCGCGTCGAGTTCTGAACTCCTTCCTCCAGTTCCTCGAGCACGCCGCTCCCACCAGCCTTGTCGTAGCTGCGACCAACCACCCGCAGCTCCTCGACAAGGCCCTGAACCGCAGGTTCGATCAGGTGATCGCGTATGAGCTCCCAGATCGCTCTGCCGCAATTGATGTGCTCAAGAGTCGACTTGCCCAGCTCGATACCCGCGGTGTCAAATGGAGCGAGGTCGCCGAGCAAACAGGAGAATTGAGCCATGCAGAACTCGTGCGAGCCGCCGAAGCGGCCGCCAAGCACGTCGTACTCGCCAATCGGAAACGGATCACGACGACTGCGCTCATGAACGCGCTACGCGAGCGGCGCCGTCTCGACAATGGCTGATCGCCCTCGGGACCCTCGCTACGACCTCGACCACATAGTCGTGCCCAGCGGCCCCTTGACCGAACGGTTCCAGCGGCGCGGCGGTGGTGGCGGGGGGCATAGGCGATACCAGATTCCGAGTCGCGGTGCACACGCTGACGCATTGCGCGAACAACTCGAGGAGACAGTCGATTCCGCAGATCAGCTCAGACAAGCCTGGGTAGATGACCTCAGGTCGCAGGGCCTAGTGCTTCGGGTAGAAGGCTGGCCCGACGGCTTCGAGCTAGCCATCGAGAGCCTCGACCTCCGTAGATCCGGAATCGAGCTTCTCACAGTCTCGTCCGAGAATGTCGAAGTCAACCGCCCGGAAGTCGCAACGGTCTATGTTCCGGATAACAAGGTTCACCTCTTCTTCGGACGTCTCGATCGGTACGCGAACGAAGACACGGCTTCGGGCCGTCCGAGACATGAAGCACTGGTAGCGAACATACGGTCTCTCCAACTCGCCACACTTGATCAGCTGTGGACCGACTACATGCCATTCCCAGACGATGGGGAACCGCTTTGGTGGGAGGTGTGGCTTCGCCGTACCGGCGACGAGTTGACGACCCTCGGCCGAATCGCCGAGAGGAACCAGTGGCCGACGGTCGAAACATCGCTAGATTTCCCGGACCGGACTGTCACCGCCGTCCACACCACAGCTGAGTCGCTTGGCCAAGCCCTCGGGTCGAGTCTGCCGATTGCTGAAGTCCGGCGTGCCAGGCTGGTTCAGAGCCCCGCAGAACTAGATCTCGATACCCAGCGAGAGTGGGTCGAGGACCTCGCAGGCCGGATTCAGCCAGCCCCCGCAGATGCACCAGTTGTATGTTTGCTCGACACCGGCGTCTACCGCCACTCCTTGTTCCAGGGAGCTCTCAACCCCGCCGATATCCATTACGTCGTCGGCGCCGACGGTGTGGACCAGAACGGCCACGGCACCGAGATGTCGGGATTGGCCCTGTTCGGTGACCTAACCGACGTCCTTACGGCTCCAGGCCAGCTCGCTCTGGATCATCGACTCGAGTCGGTCAAAGTTCTGCCGGACAGAGATCAGAACCCTCAAGACATGTATGGAACGGTGACCGCCTCGGGCGCGGCTAGGGCAGAAATAGTCGCGCCTCATCGGAGGCGCGTGTTTCTTATGGCGAACAGCGATCATGACTCCGAAACCGATGGCCGACCGACGCTCTGGTCTGCGACCATTGATGCACTCTCGTTCGGCACCGACGTGGCGCGCGTGGATGATGGGCTCGAACTTCTGTCCCATCCTGACCCAGCTTCGAGCCGTCTCTTCATCGTTGCCGCCGGGAATGTCCGGGATGCGCTGCATCCCGACTACCTCGATGATTGCGACACCTCGCCTGTCGAAGATCCGGGGCAAGCCTTCAATGCATTGACCGTGGGGGCCTTCACAGAAATGGACGGCGTACCGGCCAGCCAGGACTTCACTGGCTACCGCCCGCTTGCTCCGCCGGGAGATCTATCGCCCTACAGCAGGACTTCACTTACCTTTTCGAGAGTCTGGCCCGTCAAGCCTGACATCGTCATGGAAGGCGGAAACGCGTTGGTGTCACCCGACGACGCCTTCATAGGCTCGCACGAGGTAGTTATGCTCACGACCACGTCGAGGCGCGAGCCGGAGGGTCGGCCCCTCGCTTCAATACAAGCCACAAGCGCAGCTGCTGCGCAGGCGGCAAGGCTTGCTGCCGTCGCTTCTAGCCGGTACCCGGATCTGTGGCCTGAGACACTGAGAGGCCTACTCGTTCACTCCGCAGAGTGGACTGAGCCGATGCGCGCTGCGGTCGACGCTGCACCAACGAAGGCACAGAAGCTACGACTCCTGCGGCGATATGGTTTCGGCGTTCCCACACTGGACAGAGTGCTTCGGAGTGCTTCAAGCGCCGTGACGCTCGTGACCCAAGCAGACATTCTGCCGTTTGACCAAGAGCAAGACCCGAACTCGGCGAGGCTGCGTGAGATGCATCTCCACGATCTTCCGTGGCCCCGCGAGCAGTTGCTCGACCTCGGAGACATTGACGTGAGAATGCGCGTCACGCTGAGCTATTTCATTGAACCGAATCCGTCGAGCCGCGGTTGGCGAGGCAGGTACGTATATCCATCCCACGGCCTGCGGTTCGACATTCGTAGGCCCGGTGAGACCACGCAGGAGTTTCGACTTCGATTGAACCGGGCCGCGGAAACAGAGGAGGGGCAGACGCAACGAGGTGCGGCACCTGCGCCGGATTGGACTCTGGGATCGCAGCAGCGGGACAGGGGCTCGCTCCACGCGGACCTCTGGCGGGGCACGGCTGCCGAATTGGCCGACTCTGGAGTGCTGGGCGTGTATCCGGTCGGAGGATGGTGGAAGAACAACAACAGGCGGGACCGGAATGAGATCCCGGTGCGATATGGGTTACTCGTGTCACTCTTCACGCCGGAGACCTACATCGATCTCTATACGCCGATCGCCGCCCAGATTGGGATTCCGATCGAGATCGAGACCTAGTCCTTCAAGTGGTTCGTTGCTGAGGTACAGGCCCGTTTGTCATCAAGTTGATCAACGGTGGGCTCTCGCCGTAGGCGGGAACATCTAACCCACGTTTAGCCCTCGGCGGATGTGCGCCTAACGGGACCTTCGGCACCATGTCGAAGACCCGATACAAGGAGCACACATGAACCGGAAGACCTTCCTGCTCAGCCTGGTGGCGATCGCATTGTTCGCCTCCATCGGCGTGGCAGTCGCCAGCAACGTCACCAGTGACGCATCGCTGTCGGCAGATGCACAAGCAGAAGCTTCGACCACGACCCGGCTTGACGTCGATGCATCCGTCGATGTCGACGCATCGGCATCGGCTGACGTGACCTCGTCGTCGACCTCGACATCGACGACCAGTGGCGACGTCTCCACCACCAGCACCAGCATGCCGGACGCCCCGACCACCACCGTTCCGGCAAGTGACGGCACGCACGTCATCAACGTGAACGGTGCCGGCACCGTGACCGTCGCCGTCAACGCAGGGAACCTCGTCCTCGTCAGCACGGACTTCTCCGCCGAGTGGACCATCACCGCCCTCGAACAGGACGGCGAAGAGATCGAGATCACCCTCAACGACGGATCGAGCGAGATCGAGGTCGAGATCGAACTCGACGACGGTGTTCTCGAGTGGGACGTCGATGTCGAAGCCGGTCTCAGCATCAGCATCGGACTCGGTGACGACGACGATGACGACTCCGATGATGACGATGACTCGGACGATTCCGATGACGACGACTCGGATGATGACGATGATGACGATGGGGATGACGACTGACGTCACCCACCGAACCGAACCACACGATGGGGTGGCCCCCGGGCCGCCCCATCGTCGCGTTCGGGACCGTTAGGCGTCGGAAGCGAGCGGGATCGACACCGCCACCGAGGCACCGCCGTCGGGTCCCGATCCGAGATGCATCGTGCCCCCGCAGCTCTCGGCGAGCCGGCGGGCGATCGCAAGGCCAAGCCCGGTCGACCCCGCCCCCGACTCCCCTCTGCCGGTGACATCGATATCAGCAGGAAAGCCCGGACCGTCATCCGTGACGGTGAGCACCACCGTGTCACCGCTCACCCGCGCATCGACGGCAACGTCCGTCCCGGGTGGTGTGTGGGCAAACACGTTGCCGATCAACGCATCGAACGTCGCGGCGAGATCGGTATCGGACGCAGCAACGACGGCAGACCCGTCCGCCACCTCGACGGCCATCGTGCGGTCCTCGTCAGCGGCGAGCGGCTCCCAGAACGCACTGCGATCGGCGACCACGGCCAACAGATCGGCATACCCGCTCACCGTTCTCCGGTCGACCCTGCGGGCCTCGTCGATGATGCGGTTCACCACCCGTTGCAGTTCGTCGAGCTGATCGAGGATCTGGGTCCGGACCTCACCGTCCGGGACGGATTCGGCGGCCAGCCGAGCGGCGGTCAACGGCGTACGCAGCCGATGGGCGAGATCCGCCACGTCCTCACGTTCGCTGCGCAACAGGTCGTCAACCTGGGTCGCCAACTGGTTGAACGCCTTGCCGACTTCGGAGATCTCCGGGGGACCGGACGGTTCCACCCGCACGTCGAGGTCTCCGGCACCGAGCTTGCCGGCGGCGACCTGGAGATCACGGACCGGCGTGACAACGGACGTCCCAAGCCGGTCGGCGACCAGGACCGCAATGAGCACGAGCGCGACCCCGACTGCAACGAGCATCACCCAGGTGCGAACGACACCGGCACGCATCGCATCCCCGTCGGTGACGGCACGCACCACGATGGTGCCGCTCGAAGTGACGACCGGGACGTAGACCGCCTCACCACCGTCGATCGGTGCACGGAAGGACGCACCGGCCAATGCGGGAGCGATGTCTTCGTTGGGGGTGAGCGCAGCACCCCACACCGTCCCATCGGCCTCGATGATCGACATCTCACGCCCGGCAAACTGCGGATCCTCCACCAGTTCGGTGAACGTGAACCCACCGGCATCGGACGGCACGAACAACGCGAGCCGTGCCACCTGTTCTGCGTCACGTTCGGCGGCTACCCGTTCACGGTCGGCGGCGAGGTCACCGGTGAGGATGGCGAGGGGGACGAGGAAGGCGATCGCCACCATCGAGGTGATCGCAACCGCAACGGCGATGAGTCTGCGTCTCATCGTCGCCCGCTCATCGGGACCGGCTCATGAGGCGGTCGGGTCGTCGAGGCGGACTCCGGCACCACGCCGTGTGTGGATGTAGCGAGGTTCGGCTGCCGACTCCCCCAGCTTGCGACGCAGCCACGACAGGTGCACGTCGACGGTCTTGTCCGCACCGCCGTATGGCTGACGCCACACTTCGGCGAGGAGCTCCCGCTTGCTGACCATCGTCCCCGGCCGGCCACACAGGTACGCCAACAGTTCATATTCCTTGAGGGTGAGGTCGAGTCGTTCCCCGTCGAGGTACGCCTCCTTGGCTGCCGTGTCCACCTCGATGCCACCGACCGTGATCCGCTCGGGAGCCGCATCGTCCCCGACCCGGCGCAACAGGGCGCGGATGCGGGCTTCGAGATGCTGTGCGGAGAACGGTTTCGTCACGTAGTCGTCGGCACCGGCGTTGAGGAGCGCCACGGTGGTCCGTTCGTCGTCCTGGGCGGTGGCGACGATCACGGGTGTGTCACCGAGGCCACGGATCATCTTCAACACGTCAGCACCTTCGATGTCCGGGAGTCCGAGGTCCAAGATGATGACATCCCAGTCGGTGCCGGTGTAGCGCTCGATGCCAGCCATGCCGGTCCCGGCTGCATCGACATCGAACCCGGCATCGGAGAGGTGGCCAACGAGCTGTTGGCGGATGGCGGGTTCGTCTTCGATGATCAACACGGACGGCATGGGGGCACGATAGGACGGACCGGCCCGCCACCCTGGCCCATTGCGACACGTTTGAGCCTCCTTTAACCCGCCGTTAGCGCAGTTGCGGGCGATCCGTCCGATACTGCCGTCATGCCGAAACAAGTCCTCTACGTCGGTGCCTGGCTGGGCGCCACGCTCGTCGCTGTGCTCATCGCGTCCGCAGCGGTCGGGACCGTGCGCTCGGAGTCCGAGCAGCCGGGCGCAACCAGCCCGTACTTCGCCCCGACCACCATCGCGTCGGGTATCACGACCTCGACGACGGCCGCACCGCCGTCGTCTACCACGACCACAACAGCACCACCGTCGTCCACCTCGACATCGACCACCACGACGACCACACCGAGTTCGTCGAGTACCTCGTCGACCACGACCACGACGGTCGCCGGGATCCCGAGGACCTACAGCCTCGACGGTGGCACGGTGACCATCCTCGCCACCAACCCGTTCGTCACGTTGATCGGTGCCGTCCCGAATGCAGGCTTCACCGTCGACGTCGAGGAGGCGGGCCCGACACGGGTGAAGGTCGAGTTCGAGTCCGAGAGCCACGAGTCCGAGTTCGATGCCTATTGGAGCAACGGCGAACTCATCGTCGACATCGACGAGGACTGACCGACGTCGTTCTGAGTCGAAGCCGACGGTCCCGATGCGTACGATGGGGCCAGCCGCTTCGAAAGGACGCTCATGCAACGCTGGATCGGACCCGCATTGGTGGGCGTCGGAGTGATTCTGGTGATCGTCGGGTTCGTTGCCGGTGGTGGGGACGACACATCCGCCGACGACACAACGACCACCCTCGCTGCCACGTCAACGGTGGTCGAGACGACGACCACCGTGTCCGAGACCACCACGACCGCAGCCGCCACCACTTCGACCGCCTCTGACTCCACGACGACGACTGCACCGGCTACCACAACGACCACCCAAGCAGAGGAGACGGTCGAGGAGTTCGTGGAGGACTTCTCGGCCGCCCTCGATGCCGGCGACCGGGACTTCGTTGCGAACCGGCTCCATCCGGTGGTCTACGACGGGTGGGGTGAGGACCTGTGCAACGCCTGGATCGACCGCGAGATCATGACCCTTTCCGACTACACCCTCATCGCGGTCACGTCAGGCCCGGCGGACGCAACGGTCGACACACCGAACGGAACGATGTCCGTCGCCGACATGTACGAGGCGGATGTCAGCTTCACGTTCGAGGGCCAGTCCTTCGACTCAGGAGGAACGTACGCCCCGATCGACGGTGTGATGTACTGGCTGGGGCAATGCCGGTGACCGACCTTCGGTCGGCGTACAACGTACTGAGTACTCAGTACACGGCGGGAGGTCGAATCTGTCATAGACGCCCGCGATACTCATAGGCAATGTTGGAATACGAGTTCGATTACCACGCTGACTTCGTGCATGTGTTGCTCAAGGAGTTCGAGGACCCCGCAATACGGTGCCACGCCAGGGATGGGATACCACGGTGCGGGTGCCCGCGGAGCCGTGCCGACGTCGAACCCGTCGGTGTGCACTGTGGAGCGGTCATGACCGAGTACGTCTACGGGTATCCCGGGTTCCGCAACCACTCGACACTCGTACGTCCGGTCGCCTGGATGCGCTCGAGTGCCGTTTCCGGGAAGGAAACGAAGTGGTTCTGTCCCAAGTGTCAGTGCTGCATGTCGATCGAGGCGGCCGAAGCGAGCCAGCGTCCCTGACGCAGATCGCGGACCGCTTCGCTCGTCGTGCGGTGCCGCCGGTTCCCGCAACGGTGCCCACCTCCGTCAGATGACCGTCCCGGTACGGCAGCGAGCATGGCGAGCCACCCCTCGCCGGAGTCACCCTTCAAGAATTGTCACACTCGTGTCCGATAGTGGAAGAGTCCGCGAGAAAGGGATCGAAGCAGCATGATGCTCTTCCCACCGACACAGAACACACCCGTCGACTTTCCCACGACGTACAACGACATGGGCGACGCCCGACCGGTCTTGATCGACACGGAGGAGTACGGCTACGGGACAGCCACCCAGACGGACCTCGGCCCCGGCTGGGTATTGCCATTCGACACGCCGATGGTACTGCGCATCCCCTACCTCAAGTACGGGATGCTGGAGGACATCCTGCGTGCCGACACGATCAACGCCATCTCGACCGTGCACGTCGTCGACGGCGACGGATTCCACCAGCGCGATGCCGAGGCGATCAACGAGTCCGCAGTGCACACGTTGATCGTCGGCCAACCCCGAAAGACCTACGACGGATGGCGCACGCCGAAACCCATCGAGCTGACCGGGGCGTTCGACGCCCTCCGGGACCTGTACGACCTCAAGCTCTTCTACGCCCCACGCGCCATCGCCAGCCTCGAGGAACTCGCAGACGACGCAGCATGGAATCTCACCATCGCCGGCTACCCGCTCCCAAGAATGGCACCGCCGTATTGGGTTCGTGGTATCACAGTGCTCGACATCCGACTGCCCAAAGAGATCTATCGCGTGCGCCGCCTGTATCCCCGGGACATCTTGCGGATCAACCACACGGACCTCCGAAGAGACGCCATGGACTGCATGTCGAAACACTGGGACCTCACCCACGTCGACCTCAGCTACAACCGCAAACTCGTACCCAAGCTCAGCTATCTGACGGAACGAGTGACCGAGCTCCGACTCAACGGCGTTCGGTGCCGGCGACAGTTCCGAAGGCTGGCACCGAACCCGAACCTGAAGGTGCTCGAAGTCGAACGGTCGGAGACGACCGACGCTGATCTCAAGCACATCGCGCACCAGACCGGACTGAAGCACCTCAACCTGAACCGCACCTGGGTGACCGACCGAGGGATCCGGAACCTCGCACCACACCTGCCGGGACTCCAGCGGATCGACCTGAGGAACCGACGCCACTCGGCGCAACTGATCCGCGACCTGCCCGAGCTCTTCCCGAACCTGACGCACGTCGGGGCGCTCGGTGCCCACCTCGACCACACGACGATCGATGCCCTGGCCGAGGCGGGGATCACCGGATTGACCATGGAGGGCGGCGACTACGCCTACGGCGCAGACACCGTCGGGTTCGTTCAGATGGCGGCCCGCATTGGACGACGCCGGAATCGATACAGCCGGCGATCCTGACGTCCGGCACATTGAGGCCCTACGGGACCGTGGCGCCTTGGGGGTAGCCGGTGACGATGACCTGGAGGTCTTCGAGGAGGATGTCGGCGTCGCATTCGGATTCCGAGAAGCCGATACCGCCCGGGCCCCGTGCCGCACATTCGAGCCAGAAGTCGATGTACTGTGGTGCGCCGAACCCACCTGACGACAACGTCCAGATCCCGGTCGAACCGCGGCGGTGGTTCGTCCGAGTGACATTGTTGTCTTCGTTGATCGAGTCGCCATGGGACGTCCCGGCGGAGGCATCCCCGTACCGGTGCATTCCGTACTCGATACGGGCTGCGTTGCCATCGGACTTGTCGCTGTCGATCTCGTAGTTTGCTTGCGTGGTCCCGTGGAACGCGAACCGAATGACCACGGCATCCTCGGCGAGGTGGAGATACTCGGCCCTCGGAATCGGGAATCGGATTCGGATCCCGTCTTCCTCCCACGAGTCGGCATGACGATCGACCTGGGCGCTTGCCGTGTAGTTCTTCCAATCGGACTGCAACACGCCTCCGCCCCATCGATCAACGACCCAGCCCGTTGACAGGTCGATGGCGAAGGACACCTCCACCGGCTCGGGCGGCAATGTGGTCGTGGTGGTCGACGTCGTAGAGGTCGTCGTGGAGGTCGACGTCGTCGTGGTGGGCGGCACGGTGGTGGTGGTCGTCTCGACCGTCGAGGTCGTGGTCGTCTCCGGAGGACCCGTCGTGGTGGTCGACACCTCGGTCGTCGTGGTGGTGTCTCCCATCGCTGACCCGGAAGGTTCGAGTTCGACGCGGGTCGTGTCGCTTGCCACCGTGCCGTCGCGGCTGGTCGCTTCAACGGCGATCACGGCGGACACGACGTCCGGTGCGTACTCGTGGGACACCCGGAACTGACCCTGCCCGGACGTCGGGACCTCGGCGGTGCCGTCACCCCACTCAACTTTGAAGGTGGCCGCGCCGTCATCGCTGTCGATGGTGAACACGAGCTCGACGACGGTGCCCGAGGCGGTCGCCGAGTCGATGGTCACGTCCGGTGCTCCGGTCGAGCTACCAGAGCAGGCAGCGGCGACGAGCGCGAACGCAAGAAGGAGGAGGGATTGGCGCATCCACACAACCTAATGGTGGGCGGGGGCTCTGCCAGCACCTTCCAGTTCGCCTGTCCGCATGGCAAAATGGGCGGCGACGGGCCGGGAAGGATCCTTGTTTGCACCCGTGTCGGAACGGGTAGGACGACGCTTCACAAGGAGGAACAACCATGAGAACCATGAGACTGTTGATCGTCGCGTCCATTGCGGTACTCGTGCTCGCTGCCTGCGGCGGCGGGGACTCGACCGACAGCACGACGCCCGATGGCTCCGACGACGTGACGACCACTGCACCGTCGGGCACTGCGGCCACCACGACGACGGCCGCTCCGTCGTCGGATGGCGGAAGCGACGAGCGACTCGACGTCGCCGCCGACGCGCTCCCCACCGAACCCACCGGTTACGACACCCTCGCCGCGGACTGGTGCGCCCTCTTTGACCCGTTCGTCATCAGCACGTTCATGGCGGATACGGCGCCGATCGTCGAGGAGGTACCTCTCGACAACGGATGCCAGTGGAAGGTCGAAGGTTTCCCGAACGACCACTACGTGTCCGTCTCACTCGGTGACTTCCAGTCCGAGCGGGACTTCATCACCTCGGGCGCCGACGGCGACGAGAAGGAAGCCCGAACGGTCGGCGACGCCGAGGTGTTGATCAAGCGAGGCATCGAACTCGACATCTACATCGAGATGCCCGACGGGCAATACCTGCGGGTCAACGTCTACGGCGACTACGGCAAGCCCGGTGGCCCGTGGCAGGAGACGATGCACTACCTCGACCCTGCCCTCGACGCCCTGGTCGAGAACATCACGAGCCGCTTGTAGCGTCGCTAGCCGGCGTGGACGAGGGCGACGACATCGATCATCCCCTCGATGGCCTCCGGTGTCTTCGGGAACACGTCGAGGCGTACCTCGTCGATTCCGATCGACCGCAAGCTGAGGAGTCCGTCGGCGATGTCCTGAGCGCTGCCCGTGATCGCGTCGTCCATCTCATCGGTGGAGTGACCCGGGGCGACGACCGCGTGCACGTCGAGTGACCGTTTGAGTGACGCTGGGTCACGGCCGACCTCGGTGCAGGCGTTGTCGAGCTCGTTGAGGAGGGGTTGCAGGCTGGTGACGATGTCGCCGGGCTGCTCGCCCCACGCCCACCAGTTCCATCCGTCCGCGTACTTCGCCGCGAGTCGCATCATCTTTGGGCCGCCGCACGCCACGACGATCGGAACGGGTCTCGGTCCGGTGAGTACGAGTTCGGCATTGGGTGCCTGGTAGAAGTCGCCCTCGAATTGGACGCTGCGGTCACGCAGGAGACCGTGGATGATCTCGATTGCTTCGACGAATCGGGAGTAGTGAGGGTTTGCCGTGAAGCCGAAGTCGTCGTAGTCGTCCGTGTTACCGGCACCGAGCCCGAGGATGAAGCGACCGCCCGAGACCTCGCTTGCGGTCTCGGCCATCGCGGCGAGCAGGGCGGGGTTCCGGTAGGGAGTGTTGATCACCGACGGCCCGAACTCGATGCGGTCGGTCGCAGCGGCAAGTGCACCACCGATCGTGCCTGCCTCCCACACGCCGTTGCTCGTCTCCTCGCCGCGGTAGAGCAGGGCGTCTTCGTAGACGAACAAGTCGAATCCGGCTGCCTCCGCTGCTTTCGCCCGGGCGAGTAGCGACTCCCAGGTGGGGGCGGGCGTGGGTCCGTCGGGTCGGCCATGGAGTTGGTTGATGAGTCCGATGCGCATGGCGGTCACCGTAGTAGCAGACGGGTCCGCTACGGGGTGGGGACGGGGTGGCCGCGGAGCTCGTCGACGTCGTAGTCGATGGCGGCGGTGCGGTCGAGGGTGCCCAGGTCGATCCATCCGGAGCCGACGTTGTACGAGCCGCCCCACTCGAAGGTGACGACGATGTCGTAGTGGTCGAGCGTGGGGTGGCACAACCCTCCGGAAGGATGGTTCTCGCGGTACTCGGGTGTGCACGTCTTGAGGAGGTAGGTGTGGGTGACGGCTCCGTCGGGGAACGGGAGTGCTTGTTCAGGTGGGTAGGCCTGGCCGTGACCATCTCCCCAGTCGACGGTGAGGCGGACGACGCCCGCCCGCACCTGGAGCGTGCGACCGTCGGGGAGGACTTCCGTATGGGTGATCGCCGCCGGTTGGTTGGTGGCGAGGTAGGTGGGCAACCCAGTGATGCCGTGGTCCTCGGGCTCGACACTCGGGATCGGGAGAGCGAGGTCCCACGATCGGAAGATCTCCCACGCCCGTGTCTCAGGGTCGACGGCGGGAATCGGTGGGCACTCTGCCATCGATAGGACGATCCCGATCACGGCCGGGTCGTTGGCAGGGTCCCACGTGTCAATGCCACCCGGCACGTTCGACCAGTAGTAGCACTCGACCCCCGCATCGAACCGGGTGTGGAGGTAGCGAAGGCCACCCGTGTCGAATGGCGGGTCGGTCCCTGGGTCACCCGGGTCGGTGATGACTCCGGAGTCTTCGCAGACGAGCTGGCCCAGCGGATTCAGTTGGCAGATCTCATCTCCAGAGGCGGAAACAGCGGCCAACGCGAGGATCAACAGCGCTACGACTCCAACGGATGCGGTCCTTCGCATCGCCACCCGCTTCCTATGTAGCTCAGGCCCCAGATTCCTGATAACTGCTCGATCACCCACTCGTGTGTCTCGCTCCCAGCACCTACGACGGCGCCACTGCCATCAACGGTGACGCTCGCAGCGATACAACCGACGGCGTCAACGAGAACCTCTTCAACGACAAGCGTGATCTCGCTCGGGTTCAGCACCTCCGGTCCGACGAAGCCAGCCACGGAAGCCTCCTCATATGCGTCATTCGCGAAGATGGCTCGGAACGCCTCTTCGTCCTGGTCCTTGATGGCTTGGAGGCGGCGGACCTCGAGGTCGTAGAAGATGGCTTCGATCTCGGCGATACGGTCGAGGGTGGTCGTGGTCGCCACGGTGGTCGTCGTCTCGAGCGTGCCGATCGGAGGCGATGTCGTCGAGGACGTCGACGGTGCGGTCGCAGGTGTATCGGACGTCGTCGTGCAACTCGCCGTGGCGGCGAGGATCATCAGGCCGAACACGATCCGTTTCCGCATCACCTCCCAAGATACGGAAGGACCCCCTTCGCCGGAACCCCTCCGCAACACTTCTTTTCCCGACTTCAAACCGAGGCCACTGAGCCGGGGCGGGGCGGATGCCATCCGTTTCCGACACGGTGTCGGAAATATGCACTATGCTCATGTGTGCTCCGACACGGTGTCGGAAATCTGCCGAAAGCCAGGGATCACGCATGACAACAGTCGCACCGATGGGAATCGCCGCCACGCTGC
The DNA here is from genome assembly GCA_030431785.1 of Acidimicrobiia bacterium. GTDB lineage: Bacteria > Actinomycetota > Acidimicrobiia > Spongiisociales > UBA5794 > UBA5794. Next base: position 28,822 of record JAUIIM010000008.1, read on the forward strand.
GGGAGGCCACAACACCTGAACACCGCGACACCGAAACCCGGTCGTTCGTGACCGAGTTGATGTCCGGCGAGCTCGACATCGACGCCTACGTCCGCTACCTCGCCCAGTACGCCTACGTCTACCGCGCACTCGAGTCGCGGACGCCGAACGCTGACGATCCGACGTTCCTGAACGACCCGGCGCTGCCCCGATTCGATGCGATCGTGTCGGATCTGGAGCACCTCGGTGCGGCCGACTGGGAGACGTCGCACCCGGCACTGCCGGCGACTCAGGCGTACGTCGATCGGGTGTTGGAGGTTGCTGATGATCTGCCTCGGTACGTCGCCCACCACTACACGCGGTACCTGGGCGATCTCTCGGGCGGTCAGGCGATCGCCAAGCGTGTGCGCGATCACTACGGCGCGACCGACGACCAGCTTGCGTTCTACCGCTTCGACGTCCGCCCCGGTCCGTTCAAGGTGGAATACCGCGAGGGCCTCGATGCCCTCGATCTCGACGATGCAGGCATGGACGCCCTCATCTCCGAAGCCAAACTCGCCTTCCGCCTCAACGCCGACCTCTTCGAAGCCCTGGGCGCGGCGTAGACCTCGCTCGTCGGTTGTTCCTCGGTTTCTGCCTGCGTCCATGTGGATCGACTTCGTGGTCGCAGGCTCCCCGGCCCCCCTGGAATATCGGCGCAAAGCAGCCGATATTCCCGTCCCCCCTGAAGGTGGGACGCAACTTAGATGCACTCTTCGCGCAAATCTCCCCATCTCGTGCGTCCTCCCTTCGGCCGTTTCGACCTGAAACGACCGGGGGGACAAGCGATTGGCGGCCGGGTCGGTTGCGGAGCAAGGGACCGGGCCGCCAGGAGCTAGGGGGGCGTAGGAGCCACGGAGGGAATGGCCAGAATCCTTCGGATTCGACCGACCTGCGACGGCGATAGCCGACTCACATTGGTGGCCATCGCGAGAGCTAGCGTCGGTGCGATCCAGCCCCTCCAGGCTCGCAGGCTCGCAAGCCCCCCTGGAATATCGGCGCACAGCAGCCGATATTCCCGTCCCCCCTAAAGGGAGGACGCAACTTGGATGCAAGACGCGCGGTGCTTCGCCGGGGCGTTCTCCGTTGACGAGAACGCAGTCAGTCGGGGACGACTTTGAGGTCGATGCGGTTGCCGCCGTCGGGGCGGGAGAGGGTGACGGGGTCGCCGACGGAGATGGGGAAGTCTTCGGCGGCGCTGCCGGCGCGGACCGCAAGGGCGATCTGGCCGTGGGAGTCGACGTGGATGACGGGTTCACCTTCCTCGACCGAGCCATAGGACACACCCCACGTGATTCGGTACTCCGTCATCGACGCGGACAGCAGGACATCGTCACCAACGGACAGTCCCATCTGCCCGAGGTCCTCCGGTGAGATGTTGAATTGGATGTTGCCGAAGGTGTCGATCCAGAGGACCGAGGCCTTCACCTGCCCGTTCTGCGGCGGTTCGGCGAGTGGGATCAGGAGTGGCGAGATCGCATCCGGGTCCATGGCAGGACCGAGGTCGGTGATGTCCGCCTGCCCGCTGGCGAGGACCGCGGCGGCGGGTCCGAAGATGTCACGACCGTGGAACGTCGCCCCTTCCGACGGCAACCGAAAGCGCGGGTCTTCGAGGGAGACGATCAGATCCGCTCCCCCAACCATTGCCACCGCAGGTGCGAGCAGCCCGTTGTCGGGCCCGACGAAGTAGCCGACCGAAGTGCGAGCGGCGATCGCCTTGCGCTCCGTCCCGACACCGGGATCGACGACCGCAAGGAACACGCCATCGGGCATGAACTGCACGGCACGGGTGAGCGCAAGCGCTCCGCCATGGACATCACCGCGGCTGATGCCATGGGTGATGTCGATCACCCGCACCTCGGGAGCGATTCGTGCGATGACACCGTGGACCACACCGACGAACTCGTCGTCGTGTCCGAAGTCGGAGAGGAAAGAGATCGGGGTCGCCATGGGCCCATGGTACGGAGACGGCGGCACGCATCGAACCTCGCACTAGGGTGCCAGGATGCCTTCCAAGATCTGGTCGAAACACGTCGCCGTCGGGACCATCACTGCAATCCTCATCGGACTCGTCGGCATCGGCGTACGACCAGCGTCCGCTCAGAACACCGAACTCAGCGAATTCGATGTCGTGATGGGACTCGCGGCAACCATGTTCCTGACCGAACCCGACCTCGACAACCTGCTGCTCAACAATGCGATGCTCGAATCGCTGTACGACACGGTGACACCCGGCGAGTACAACCCGTTCCGTGGCGAAGAGGTGATGTTCGATGACGACATCGTCGACACCGCGACCATCGACGGCTTCTGGGGCACCGAGATCAATACCTCGTCAGAGGAGGTCGGCTGGGAGGCGGACCTGTCGGCCAACCTCATGTTGTTCGGGTCGGACCGCACCGAGGTCGACGACGACCCGGAGACGTTCCCACCGATTTCCGGTGACGGCGAGATCGACATCATGGCGGAGATCGCAGCATTGGCGGAAGAGGAGGACATCGTTCGCAGCCGCGGGCCGATCCCTGTCGACGCAAATGGTCGCGTGATTCTGATCGGCGCTCGCACCGAAGGCGCGAAAGACCTCTCGTGCACGGGCTTGCGATCTGAGCTCGGGGTGTTCTTCGACACATCGGCCACCAACTGGGACGACTCGACGGGAGCGGATTCAGAGGCATTCAACGACTTCTTCTTCAACGGTGACACTGCCTTCGTGACCCGGTGCATCGACGGTGAGTGGTCGAACATCAAGAGCGAGTTCTCGGGACCTGGCGGTGGGTTCGTCGAAAGCGACGGACCGTTCGACACGATCATCGGACCGTATGGGTGGTTGAGCCTCATCCCACTGTCCGAGCTCTCCGACCCGGCCGGCTTCCGCGTCTTCGAGTTCGTCACCGATTCCGCAAATCCCTACACCCCCGAGACCGTGGCCGCAAGCGCCTACCCCGCCGACCTCACCGAGCTGTTCGCCATGTCGGAACTGCAGGCGGTGGCGTATGACCCGGCGCTCGACACACCGGTCGCGGAAGACACCACGACGTCGTCGACGAGTTCCTCGACCACATCGACGAGCGAGGCATCGTCGTCGACCACGCAAGGCGCCCAGCCCGTGGATGAGTCCGACGGTGGTGACCTGCCGTGGATACCCATCGTCCTTGCGATCGGCATCGTCGCGTTCGGCGTCGGGGTCGGGATCCGAGTCATCGGGAACCGGTCGGGGTCGTAGTACACCCCGTCGGATGCGGCGGAGTAGCATCGCCCAATGAAGAAGAAGGCGTTCGAACAAGAACTCGACCGGCTCCAGACCGAGCTCGTGAAGCTCCAGTCGTACATCCGGTCCGAGCAACTCAAGGTGGTCGTCGTGTTCGAGGGGCGGGATGCCGCTGGCAAGGGTGGGTCGATCAAGCGCATCCACGAGCGTCTCAACCCACGCGTCTGCAGGATCGAAGCGTTGGGGACTCCGACGGAGCGTGAGAAGACCCAGTGGTGGTTCCAGCGGTACGTCGATCGCCTCCCCGCCGGTGGCGAGATGGTCCTGTTCGACCGGTCGTGGTACAACCGTGCCCTCGTCGAACCGGTCATGGGATTCTGCACCGAGGAGGAGTACCAGGAGTTTCTCCGGTCGTGTCCGGAGTTCGAACGGATGCTGGTCCGTTCCGGAATCGTCTTGCTGAAGTACTGGTTCTCCGTCAGCGACGAAGAGCAGGAGCGTCGCTTCCGCGCCCGCATCGACAACAAGGCAAAACGGTGGAAGCTGTCCCCGATGGATCTCGAGGCCCGGACCAAATGGGTCGAGTTCTCCCGGGCGAAGGATGTCATGCTCGAGCACACGGACATCCCGGAGGCGCCGTGGTTCGTCGTCGACGCCGACGACAAGCGCAAGGCACGGCTGAACATGATCGCCCACTTGCTCGATCAGATCCCCTACGAGGACCGCACGCTCGGGGACGTCGAACTGCCACCCCGCCAGGTGGACGATTCCTACGAACGTCCCCCGATCGACTCGCAGACCTGGGTGCCGGACAGGTACTAGCCGAGCCTTCGGCTCGGTGATACCAGATGCCAGATATCAGATTCCAGCCACCCGTCAAGGCGGGATCCGGGCGCGTATGGTCGGGGGCATGGGTATTCCTGAGACGTATCGGACGCCGCATGGTTTGAGCGACGAGTTGCGCGGGTTCATCGAACAAGAGAGTTCGCTCGTGCTCGGGACCATCAATCCCGACGGAACGCCACACTTGACGCTGGTGCTGTTCTCGCTGGTCGACGGCGACAAGGTGCATGTGCCGACACCACACAGCACCCGCAAGATCAAGAACGTGCGTGAGCGACCCGACGTGTCTGCGTTGTGGATCGCCGGAGATGGCTGGGTGTCGTGCTACGGCACGGCCGTCGTGATCGAGGGCGAACAGGCGGAACACAACAATGCGGCGGTACGGGACCGCCTCCTGACCGAAAGCGGTCACGCAACGCTCGGCAAGGTCCTCGCCGCACACGAGGACACCACCATCGAGATCACCCCGACGAAGTGGCTGTCATGGCAGTTCGGAACGATCATGGACTGGTTCGAAGAACACGACATCGACCTCACCGCCCACCCTGGCCCGTCGTTGAAGGACCTGAAAGCTGAGTAGCCCAAGAGCGCGAAAAGGTTCAATAGACCGGTTCACCGTTTCGGGATACGTTGCGCATAGGGAACATGGCCAGACGCACCATCACGTCACTCGTCGTCATCGCGACATTCACCATCACCGCTGGCTGTTCGTCGTCCTCGGTCGGTGATCCGACATCCACGACGTCGACATCGCTGACGACGACCTCGGTTCAGTCCACGACCACCACCACCGTCACGCCGACGACGGAGCCCGCCACCGAGCCATCGATCACGGTGGCAACCACCCGGCTGTTCAGCGACACCGGAGAAGTCGTAATCGAAGGCCACATTGACCAACCAGCGACAGTGTCGGTCGATGGCGTGCCAGCCGAGTCATACACGAGTCCGGACGGCCGTACGACGTTCCAGATAAACATCACCCTGCCGGAAGGTATGCACGACGTCGAGGTCCGAGCCGAGACCGAGGCGGGTGTGGTCGACGCAACAACGGTGCAGGTGGTGGTCGACCCGACGCTCGAACGCGAGTTCTCATACCTCGTATCGGCAGACGCAGCGGCAGGGTCCCTTGTCGCCGACTATGCGCAATGGTTCGTCGGTGACGAAGCGGAGATCGCTGCGCAGGAAGACGGGAACGCCAACCCGGACGGCACCGTGGACGGTGGCTTCTACATCCGCAACGTCAATGACCAACTGCGGACGCTCGCCGTAGCGGACGATGTCGTCACCATCCTCCAGGCCTGCTGGGTCGACGGCCCCTGCGTCACGCGGGAATCCGTCCCCTTCGCTGCGCTCGCGGCTGGCCTCGATGACCCCACCGCGCTTGCCGCCACCGTTGGTTGGCAGTGGTACGGATCGGGCGCCCTGCCGTTCTGGCTCCTCATCGACGAGGGAACGATCGTCCAGATCGAGGAGCAGTACCTCCCATAGCGGACCAATCGGTCACTGCGTCCTCGCTTCAGGGGGGACGGGCGAATGGCGGTCGGCAGACCGGCAGGAGCCAGGGGGGCCTAGGAGCCAGCGACGGCGATAGCTGATCCACCTCTGTCGCGTCGATGCCTTCCAGCTCCTCCAAGCTCGCAAGCTCGCAGACCCCCCTGCATCGTCGCTTCGCTCCTCTGCCGTCCCCCCTAAAGGGAGGACGCTAGAACCGGGCAATCGGAGCTCCCGAGGCGAAGCCTCGGGCACTGCGTCCTCCCTTCAGGGGGGACGGGCGAATGGCGGTCGGCAGACCGGCAGGAGCCAGGGGGGCCTAGGAGCCTGCGACGGCGACAGCCGATTCACCCCAGGCCGCGTCGATGAAATCCAGCCCCTCCAGGCTCGCAGGCTCGCAGGCCCCCCTGCATCGTCGCTTCGCTCCTCTGCCGTCCCCCCTGAAGGTGGGACGCGCGATCGGGGGAACCCGGAACAGCGACGGTCGCGCAGGCGAGCGGTCTGTGTACTGAGTACTCAGTACTTCGTACTCCGAGGCGAAGCCTCGGCTACAGGTTGCCGCGCTTTGCTTGTTCGCGTTCGATGGCTTCGAAGAGGGCTTGGAAGTTGCCGACGCCGAAGCCGGTGGCGCCGCGGCGTTCGATGAACTCGAAGAACACCGTCGGGCGGTCCTGGAGCATCTTCGTGAACGTCTGGAGCAGGTACCCGTCGTCGTCCTTGTCGACGAGAATGCTCAACTCCTCGATGCGGTCCCAATCGAGGTGGTCGTACTCGGACAGCCGCTCCTTCGCCTCCGGGTAATAGGTGGACGGGACGTGGATCGTCTCGATGCCGCGGCTGTGAATGTCGGCGACCGTGGTCTGGAGGTCCTCCGTCGACAGCGCCATGTGCTGGACACCGGGCGTCTTGTAGTAGTCGAGGTACTCCTCGATTTGGCTCTTCTTCTTGCCTTCGGCGGGCTCGTTGATCGGCAGTTTGATGATGCCGTTGCCGCCCGCCATCACCTTCGACATGAGGGCGGTGTACTCCGTCGAGATCGCTTCATCGTCGAAGTGTCGCAGCATCGTGAAGCAGAAGATCCGCTCGTAGAACTCCACCCACTCGTTCATCTTCCCGAGTTCGACGTTCGCCACGACGTGGTCGATTGCGTGGAGACCGGTGGGCTTTGCGATGTGGTCTTCGCGGACCTCGAAGCGTGGGTCGGCGCCCTCGAGCTCGATGAGCGAATGGATCGTGTCGCCGTATGCCTTGATGGCACTGATCACCATGCGGCCGTCGTCGGACTCGATCTTCTCCGGCTCACGATGCGGTGTCGCACCGTTCTGGACTGCCATCTCAAAGGCAGCAGTGGCGTCCGGGACGTAAAAGGAGACGTCCTTCACCCCGGGGCCGTGCAGTTTGACGTGTTCGGCGATCTCGTGATCACCGTCGAGGGCACCGGTGACGATGAACTCCATCTGGTCCTGCTTGAGCAGGTAGGACGCACGGTCACGTGACCCGGTCTCCGGACCGGCGTAGCCGATGATCGACATCCCGAGCAGCGAACGGAATGCCTGAGCCGTCATGAAGGCATTCCCGACGTACCACTCCATCGGGCCGAAACCCTTCATCGGGAACGGGTCCTTGGAAGCGAACTCCTTCGCTCGAAGCGTCAGATCGAAGTCGGCCACGGCGGTCCTCCTACGTGTCGGCGGCGGTCCTCCAAAGGGTAGGGGACGTGGGTCTGTTGAGGCGGGGGAAGGTGGGGTCGATTTGGATCATCGATCATGGATCATGGATCGGCGCGTCGGGGTGGGTCGGCTATCGCACTCGCTGGCTCGCAGGCCCCCCTGCAGAATCGGCGCAAAGCAGCCGATTCTGCCGTCCCCCCTGAAGGGAGGACGCAACTGATCTGTGATCCGCAATCTGTGATCTCGCAAATGCGTAGCATTGGTGTATGCCGTACTACCGCCAGGTTGGGGACATCCCGCCGAAACGTCATACCCAGTTCCGTCAGCCCGATGGGTCGTTGTACGCAGAGGAGCTGATGGGTGAGGAAGGGTTCTCCTTCGACTCGGCGCTGCTCTATCACATCAACCCACCCACGGCGCTCAAGTCGATCGAGGGTGTCGAGACGGAACCACAGGAGACCACCCCGAACCACCCACTCAAGCCACGGCACTTCAAGACGCACCAGCTCAAGGCCGGCGGCGATCTCGTGAAAGCCCGTGCCGTCCTGCTCGGCAACGAGGACTGCACCATCTCCTACTTCGTCGGGACCGACTCGTCCGACCTCTACAAGAACGCCATCGGCGACGAAATGGTGTTCATCGAAAGCGGCACCGGCACCCTCGAGACCGTGTTCGGGGCGATCCGGTTCGAACCGGGTGACTGCCTCATCATCCCGGCATCGGTCATCCACCGCTACGAAATCGACGAGTCATCCGATCCGGTCCGTGCACTGATCCTCGAGACACGCGGCCACATCGGACCGCCACGACGCTACCTGTCACGCAACGGCCAGTTCCTCGAACACAGTCCGTACTGCGAACGGGACCAGCACGCACCCGGCGCTCCCCTCCTTCGGGACGGCACGGATGTCGAGGTCATGGTCAAGCACAAGGGCGGAATGACGAAGTTCGTGTACGAACACCATCCGTTCGACGTCGTCGGCTGGGATGGTTGCCTGTATCCGTACAAGTTCTCCGTGCACGACTTCGAACCGATCACCGGCCGGATCCACCAGCCGCCACCGGTCCACCAGATGTTCGAGGCGCCGAACCTGGTCGTGTGTGCATTCGTGCCTCGCCTCTTCGACTACCACCCCGAGGCCATCCCGGCCCCGTACAACCATGCCAACGTCGACAGCGACGAAGTGCTGTTCTACGTCGACGGTGACTTCATGTCGCGCAAGGGCGCTGGCATCGAGAAGGGATCGATCTCACTCCACCCCGGCGGCCACACGCACGGCCCCCAGCCCGGGTCGGTGGAAGCATCCATCGGGAAGAAGGGGACGGAGGAGCTCGCCATCATGATCGACACCTTCCGATCCCTCGACCTCGGTCCGGGGGCGACCGACTGCGAGGATGACGCCTACGCGTGGACCTGGCTCGAAGGTCGGTGAGCAGACTCCGATGAGGCTCGTCGTCGACGCACGGACGTCATCGTTCGCTGGGTTCATCGACTACGCAGGGGTGTTCCCTCCCGCGGCACTGTCGGTTGCCGATGCGGTGGACGGATATCGCGCCGCCCGCTCCTCGGATGCCGCTTGGGTGGCCGGTCGGTTCCTGATCCGGGCATCCCAGCTCGAGGAGCTCGCCAGCGTCGCGACCTCCACGTTCCGATCCGGTGAGGCGCCGTGGGAACTCAGCGTCGTGTGCGACCTCGAACCCGCGGATGCCGCATCGAGAGCGACCGACTTCCACAGCGAGATGGAACCCGCCATGGAGGTCGCCGCCATGGAGGCACCGATCCGTGACCCGAACGACATCGACCGTCTCTTCACCACGCTGACCTCGGTCCACACGGAGGTCGTCCCCTACCTCGAAGTCACCCGATCCGAACGCATCCCTCCCCAGATCGCGGCGATCCGCGAGGCCGTCGACACCACTCGCCGACCCGGTGGCACGAAGCTGCGATGCGGTGGCATCACCCCCGACCTGTTCCCGACACCGACCGAGGTCGCACAGTTCATCCACGCTGCCGTCGACGCCCAGTTGCCGTTCAAAGCGACCGCCGGACTGCACCAGCCGATCCGTCACGAGGACTCGGAACTGGGCGTGCTGCGCCACGGGTTCATGAACATCCTCATGGCAACGGCGGCTGCCGCCGATGGTGCAGATATGGACATGCTGGAATCCATCATCGCCGATACTGACGAAGACGCCTTTTCGGTGTCCCCCGCCTTCGCCCGATGGCGCGACCTCACAATTCCCGGTTCGACCATGCGACGCATCCGGCAGAAACGATTCGTCGCCTACGGTTCGTGCGATTTCGACGAACCGGTGGACGCACTCGTGGAACGCAACATGCTGGGAGTCGGGACATGACACTGACCTCTTGGGTCGACGTGCCCGACGGCTCGGATTTCCCGATCCAGAACCTTCCGCACGGCGTCTTCCGCGACGAGCGCGGCACACGGTGTGGTGTCGCCATCGGGGACTCGACCGTGGATCTCGCCGCCGCTGAACGCGCCGGTCTCTTCCGTTCCACCGACCTCGACGGGGACACGTTCGCCACCGACAGCCTGAACGCCTTCATCGCACAGGGCAGATCGGTGTGGGTGGCTGTCCGAGAGGCACTCACCGATTTCCTGTCAGCCGACAACGCTGATGCGCCCGACTTCTCCGCCCGTCACGACATCGTGATCGACCACCCGGTCGAGATGGTCATGCCGGTCACCGTCGGCGACTACGTCGACTTCTACTCGTCGGAGCATCACGCGACCAACCTCGGACGGATGTTCCGACCCGACGGCGATGCGCTCCTCCCGAACTGGAAGCACCTCCCCGTCGGCTACCACGGGCGAGCCGGAACCGTCGTGGTGTCGGGAACACCGATCTCTCGACCATCCGGACAACGACGAGGCCCCGACGGACCGACCTTCGGACCGTCCGAGAAACTGGACATCGAACTCGAGGTCGGGTTCATCACCGGGAACGCCAACTCGCTCGGCGAATCGGTACCGGTCGCCTCGGCCGAAGACCACATCTTCGGGATGTGCCTCGTCAACGATTGGTCTGCTCGCGACATCCAAGCCTGGGAGTACGTGCCACTCGGGCCCTTCCTCGGCAAGTCGTTCGCAACGACCATCTCACCGTGGATCGTCACCTTGGATGCACTCGCCCCGTTCCGGGTCCCGGCCCCCGAACAGAATCCGTCACCACTGCCCTACCTCGCAGACCCCGCCCCAGCCGGCGTCGACATCTCGCTCTCGGTCGACCTCGCACCCGCCGGTGGAACGCCCAGCCGCATCACCGAGACCTCGTTCAAGACGATGTACTGGACCATGGCGCAGCAACTTGCCCACGCAACGGTGAACGGCGCAACTGCCACCGCAGGCGATCTGTTCGCCTCCGGCACGGTGTCGGGTCCGACCGACGCCGAACGTGGGTCGCTCATCGAGATCACCTGGAACGGACGCGACCCCATCGACTTCGGTGACGGTGTCCGACGCACGTTCCTCGAGGACGGCGACACGGTCGTCCTGCGTGGACGCTGCGACGCACCGGGCGAGGTGGGTATCGGGTTCGGAACGTGTGAAGGAACGGTCACGGGATGAGCGACCTCCGGATCCAGGGTGCCGTCGATGCGACGGGTGAACCGATCAACCTCACGATCGCCGATGGCGTGTTCGTCGACGAACCCATCGATGCGCCGCCGCTCGATGCGGCCGGGCTCACCGCCGTGCCAGGGTTCATCGACATCCAGATCAACGGTGCGTGGGGACGCGACTTCACCAACGACCCCGCATCGATCTGGGAGGTCGGCAGACTCCTCCCCGAGACCGGGGTGACGTCGTTCTGCCCGACGATCATCACGAGCCCGCACGAACGTGTCGAAGCAGCACAGGACGCACTCGATGCCCGACCGGACGACTACTTCGGCGCCGAACCGCTCGGTCTCCACGTCGAAGGACCGCATCTGTCCACCGAGCGACGTGGGACACATCCCGTCGAACTGCTCGTCCCTCCCGTCGATTCGAAGATCACCGGCCGCAACGTTGCGATCGTGACGGTCGCCCCCGAACTCGAAGGGGCGATCGAGCTCATCACCCGGCTCGTGATGATGGATGTCGTGGTGTCGATCGGCCACTCAGCCGCCGAGGCGAAAGCCGCCCAATCCGCGATCCAAGCCGGCGCCACGCTCGGAACTCATCTCTTCAACGGGATGCCACCCATCTCGGGACGGGAACCGTCGATCACGGGTGTCCTCCTCACCGACGAACGTGTTCGATTCGGAGTCATCGTCGACGGCGTCCACCACGATCCGTCGATCATCAAGCTCATCTGGGCAGCCGCACCGGACCGGGCGATCCTCATCACCGACGCCATCGCCGCCGCCGGGATGCCGGAAGGCCACTACGACATCGGCGGGATCGACGTGACCGTTGCCGACGGCGCCGTCCGCAACAAGGACGGAGCACTCGCAGGTTCGGTCCTCACGATGGATGTGGGGCTCGCAAACATCGTCGAGTACGCCGGCGTTCCGCTCGATGTCGCCGTGCACTCCGCAACGGCTGCACCCGCCGCAGCGCTCAACCGACCGGACCTCGGTTCGTTCGAATCCGGCAACCGGGGGGACGTCGTCCTTCTCGCCGACCATGAGGTCGTCTGCACCGTCATCGCCGGCAACATCGCCTACGTCCGCAAGTAGCCCGGTCTCAACTTCGCACGGGTCGCGGCTGGAGCCACCTTCTCATCCATCGTGAGATGGACCGAGGACGGATTCATCGGCGGCGAGCAGTCGGGTCAGCCGCTCGGTGCTCTCGGTCATGCCGAGCTCCGCCGTCTGAGGCCACTCGTCGATCTCTCCCCTCGCAAACTCGATCCATCGTTCGATCGTCTTGAACAACTCGATCTGGAACGTCGCGAACAGCACCGAGAGATGGGTGCGCTGTGGGAAGGGATGCCCTCCATCCAGGTACGAACCCATGAGCTCGACGATCGCCTGGTGATGCTCACCGATGTCAGACTCCAGATCGTCCAGGGCACCGAGGACGTCTTCCTTGGACCCCTGGTCTGCGAAGAGCAGCCTGAGGAGCGCTTCGACCTCGAGGCGGGGAGCCTGGGTTCGGGTTCCGATCCAGTCACGCAGGGCGGACCGCCCTTCCTCAGTGATGGTGTAGACGCTGCGTTGCCGACCCCCCTCATCCTCCTCCGCGACGGTCGCGTACCCCCACTCGGCGAGCTTCTTCGGTTCGGAGTAGAGGAGGCGTTCTGACTTGGGCCAGGCGTAGCGCAGACTTCGCTGCGCCTGCTGGGTGAGTTCGTAGGCGGACCAGGGCTTGAGATCGAGCAGCGCGAGGACTGCGTAGGACGAGGTCGTCATCTTCGAAGGCATGCCCTTGACATTACTGCAGGTTGCAGCGTATAGTTACTGCAACTTGCAGTATGCGGGAGGCCCGAGAGGAAGGGCCACGAGGAATCGGAGACGCCATGGAGATCGCCAAGCACATTGCCTTCGTCGAGCAGGAAGGAAAGCTCTTCGCCGATGCTGCCCGACGCGCCGGGCTCGACGCCCGCGTCCCTTCCTGCCCCGGATGGGACGTACGCGATCTGGTTCGCCATCTCGGCATGATCCACCTGTGGGCGGCTGGCCACATCGCCTTCCCACACGAGGAACCGGACTACGAATCCGAGGCTGAGGAGCTCGCCGACTTCGCCAAGTACTGGCCCGACCTCGGGACGTTTTGGGTGGATGACGAGGAGTTGATCGACTGGTACGCCAAGACCAACGCCAACCTCGTCGAGGCCCTCACGTCGGCGTCACCCGATGTCGAGTCGTGGACGTTCCTCCCTGCCCCATCGCCGCTTGCAATGTGGGCCAGACGCCAGGCACATGAAATCGCAATACACCGATTCGATGCGGAGGAGGCAGACAGCGCACCGACCGCGTTCGATCCACTGCTCGCAGACGACGGCATCGACGAGCTCCTCGCTGGCTTCGCCCCTCGAGGCTCGAGCTTCGAGGTCGACACCACATCGGCGATGCTGGTGCGCGCAACCGACACCGGATCCGTGTGGCACACCACGATTTCACCCGATGGCATAGCGACCTCCAGGGTCGCGGGACCTGCCGACGTCGTCCTCACGGGAACGGCATCAGACCTCTACCTGGCGGTCTGGAATCGGGCCGACGACTCCGCCATCACCATCGAAGGCGACAAGGACGTCCTCCAGACCTGGCACGAGAACTACCGCATCCGCTGGTCCTGAACCAGAAATCAGACATCGACAGAGGGCGTCAGCCCAACGAGCAACGAAGGAGCGCACGACATGAAGAGCAACGTCAAGGACCTACCGGTCGCCAGCGAGAAGCTCGGCGAGATGATCCGGGGCACCGAGTGGGGAGGCATGACCAGTGCCTACATGGAGTACCCAACCGGCCTCGATTTCTGCCCACTGCTCGAGGGCCTCGAGAACGACCACTGCCAGTGCCCACACTGGGGATACGTGATCGAAGGACGCATCAAGGTCGACTACGAGGACGGAGCCCAAGAGTACGTGGGGGCCGGCGAGCTGTACTACTGGCCCGACGGCCACACGGTGCTGATCGAGGAAGACGTGCGGATGGTGGAGTTCAGCCCCCACGACCAGATGACGCAGGTGCTTGCCCATGTAGTCGGGAAGCTCTAGACACGCTCGGCCCTCCAACCGCCGGCGCTTCGGACACGCACACCACCGGGGCCCGACGGGATGAGGGATCCGACCGAAACCCTTGCGTGGTCCGTCGAGATCGGCCCGACCGGTCGCTCTCTCGCCGTTCGACGGCTGCAGTGTCGCACCATCGACCGGGCCGGGATCGGTGGTCCGGGAGATGGCGTAGCCTCATTGGCATGCTGCTACACGACGAGATATTCGAACAACCTGCGGTCCTCGCACAAGGCATCGCTACCAACTCGAGTGCTGCTGCCGATGCGCGTGCGATCCTCGACCGCAACGACGTCCACCACGTGGTGATCGTCGCTCGGGGTACGTCGGACAACGCCGCCCGGTACGCCAAGTACGTGTGGGGGACGAAGCTCGGAATGCCGGTCACGC